>CAZNHN010000035.1:11701-25120 GCA_964572415.1 uncultured Phaeodactylibacter sp. | reverse complement strand
GCTCAATTTTACCACGGTGGCGAGCTACAACCTTCTGACAAATCGCCAGGCCCAGGCCCGTACCCTTGTACTTATTTTTTTCCAGGCGGTGAAAGATCTGAAAAACTTTAGACTTGAAAGCCTCGTCGATACCTATTCCATTGTCTTCAACGGTAATCTGGTGCATTTCAGGCATCTCTTTGTAACGGACCCACACGCGCCTCTCAGCTTTGTCGTTAAACTTCAGGGCATTCGCAATCAGGTTTTGAAAGAGCTGGGAAAGAAGCGCCCGGTTCCCTAGAACTTGCGGAAGATTGTCCACCTCCACCTGAGCATTAGTGGCTACAATTTCAGCATTCAAAATTTCGAATACGTCTTCAATGATCATGTTTAACTGTACCGGCTCGAGTTCAATAGACTCCGTGTTACTTACGCTGGCGTACGAGAGCAGTCCATCGAGCAGCAAGCTCATGTGCTTTGTCCCCCTAACAATAAATTCAATATACTCTTTGCTTTGCTCATCGAGGTGACCTGGAAAACGCCGGGCAAGTAGCGTTGTAAAGGAACCAATAGTACGCAGTGGTTCCCGCAGATCATGTGATGCGACGTAAGTGAATTCGCGAAGAGAGTCGTTTGAATTGCGTAAATCTTCGTTTTGTACCGCCAGTGCTTTATTGACCCGCTCTATCTCGTCGGCTTTTTCTTTCAGTTGCCGTTCCGTTCGCTGCAGCCGTCGATTTTTGATGATAATAAAATAAAGGAAGGAAGCAAGTAATATCGCGCTTGCCACAGAGAGTAAAATAAGCTGCCGTGTTCGCTTTTGCTGTTGGATCAGCAACCCCGTCTGCTCCAGTTGAGAGCGGTACTGCTCCTGTACATCGAAAAGGATTCGGGCTTGTTTTTCGCCCGTGATCTTTTCATAAACCCTTTCATGATTGATTCTGTAGAAATAAGCGCTATCGTAATTTTCAAGCGCAGCAAAATTCTCACTAAGGCTTTTCAGCGCTGCAGCTTCCAGGTCATTGGCATCAATAGTCCGGCTGAGGTCAATCGATTGGCGCAACATCCCGATGGCTGACTGATGCGCGCGCTCCATAGACTTAATCGCAGCCATTTCATAGTAATTCTCAGCCAATTGGTTTAGGTTGCCTGCTTTCTTGTTGATTGCAGCAGCATCCATGAAGTATTCCAGTGCTTCGTCCAACTGATTTTTGCTAAGCATGATCCGGCCCAGTTGTTCATAACAAAAAGCCTCTGCCTTAGACGCTTTGATAGTTCTGGCCAGATTTAGAGCCTGCCGCCCATAACGTTCCGCCTCCTTCAAACTATCCTGACGGGCAGCTACCTCCGCAAGGCTAACCATAGAGTAAACCATACCGGAACTGTCCTTAAGCGCTCTTCGCAAATCCAGGGAGCGCCCGTAGAAGAGAGCAGCTTCTCTGTAGTTATTCTGCCAGCTGTAAACATTACCGATGTTATTGTAAGAGCGGGCCAGTTCAAGGCTGTCATTTATGCTTTCCCGAATTTCCAGTGCTTTAAAAAAAGCCTTTGAGGCTTCTGCAACCTTTCCCTGATACCAGAAAATAATACCGTCAACGTGAATCGCGTCTGCAATTGCTTTCTGGTCTTTTAGCTGTTGAGCAATTTCCAGGGATCGGCTTGCATAGCTATGTGCCGTTGCAGGACGGTCAGATTTATGAAAAAAGGCCAGTTCTTTAAGCCAGTAGGCATGTTCCAGACCAGTATTTGCCTGATCAAGTGAGTCGAGGAGCGGTTGTTCTGTTTTCCAGTTCTTTTGAGCAGCCCCGATGGTTACATACAGTAGGAGCAGAGCCACAAGCGTAATGATATATTTTTTTTGATGCTGCATATTTATGAGCAAGCCATGCTGGGGCGCGCTGGTATGGGTTTACGTAGGTGAATTATTGTCGTTGGAGCGGGTAGCACCTGCCTGAACCTCTGATTTCCGCTGCCGGGTACCTGGCAGCATGTACTATTACTTATAATTGGTTCTGATTGGTTCGCCAGCCCATTCCATCTATACTAGCTTACACGTCGGACAAGTTAAGCATTTTACCCAAAAAAATCATAATGCCTCTGAATAGTTAAGCCAGGAAAAGTGCTGCAATTAAGAAGGCCCCTCCGCTTTTAAGGCTACCTCAAACAGGGTATGATAATAAGGAGCACATCGCTTCGCCAGCGCTTCCAGCTTCGGGGGCAATTCATAGGTACAATCTTTGTATGCCTGAAAACCGGTTGAAGTATGTACCCGGCTATACCAGTAGCTGGCCCAAACCCCATCTTCCGGGCGCGGGCCGGGCGGCCATTGCAGCATACCTTCATCGAATGCCAGCCCCAGCCGTTCACAAAGCTGCTGCAGCACGCCCCCCGGATCCAGGAGCAACTGACGGGCATCAACCACAGCTCTCAGCGTGCCCATAGCCTGCAGCTTTTGAAACAAATAGTACTGTTGCTCCACACCGATATCCTCTATTCCTGGATTAGGGATGACTTTGGCGTAAGAGGCGATAATTGCCCTGGGGTCCCGAATGAGCATAATGTTGTCCATGTGCTGTAAAAAGGACTCATCCATGGCTACCAAATGGTGGGTCATTTGCTTAAAGAAGGCCACCGGGGTCGCATATCGGCCCATTAGAACCTGTTTCACCACCTCCCCTCCTTCGTTCTGCTGGCTTGCAAGGATCTCTGATGCGCCGGGGTGTACGACCTCTGTCTGCCCATGCTTCAGGAAATGCGCATAGAGGGGCTCATCGACCACTGTGGTATCGGCTCTTTGCCGGAAGGCGTACATCAGGGCGGTGCTAATATTGCGGGGGCTGGACCATGCGTTGATGCGTTGTACATTCGTGTGCATATACCAAGGCTTTGGTGAATCGCTAAAATAAGAAAAGCCCCTGCAAACCGGTTACTGCAGGAGCTTTTCTAAGCTATAAAACGCATTAAGGCTAGCCCTCAACCGTCAGGTCCTCAATAGTCGCTTCCGGCGCGTTAGTCTTTACGGACTCAATTCCTTTCTCCATGCCTGACTTGGCCGCGTACATCTGGCTGCTGCCGATGATTTGCTTGTTGCCGGCAAGCAGGTTAAAATGGAATTTACCGTTGGCTGCTTCCTTGCGGTCAAAGAGCTCGTCCTTGGCAGAGTTTTTCTTTACACTCTCAATGCCATTTTTAGCACCGGACTTATTGGCGTAACCCTGGCTGGAAAGAATGACCTGCCCGTTTTTCGCTTTGAGGCGGAAGTAGTATTTCTCGTTATTCTCGCTCTGAAAAATCTCGAATTTCATAGAGGTCTTTGGTTTGGTAGTGTTTTGAATAAAGTGAATTTAATCTTTTGGTTGGGGATTGCCTAAAATAGACGCGTTTTTAAGGTAAAGTCACCAAGTGACGCATTAAAATTATCCCTTTTTCCCGTTTACAACAAATTTTTATGACAATTTGCCGTTCAGACACTGCAAACTATGCCCCCGGGCCCAACCCTTAGGCGCTCCCTGATGTTCCGATTTTGAAACCTAAATGGAGCTCCATGCTTAGAACTATCCTGCTTTGCACTTTCCTGATCGCCGGGGTTGTTGCGCTAAAGGCGCAAGCTGGCGAACCGGAACGCTATCCTTTTTATATGCAGGTTGGCGGCCACCTTTCTATATTAAATCCTCTGGAAGGTTTCCGGCAAGTGCTTGATCAAAACGGAGTCGGTGGAGGCGGGCAGTTCCTTTTCCAAATAGGACCTGGCCGGCCAGTATTTGCCGGGCTGGACTTTAGCGTAGTACGGTTTGACGAGGAGGCCGTTGGGTTTACTACCACACAAAATGGGTTTCCGGAAAACTACGAGTTGCGTACCCGCACCAATATGCTGCTGGGGCACGTACTCCTCCGCTTTAAGCCCTTCACCAACTTCTTCCTGCAGCCTTATGCGGACGGGCTTATTGGATTGAAACGGCCTTATACCCGCACGCAGTACGTACAGCTTTTCGATGAGGGGGAGGAAGACTTGATCGAAGCTTACCCGGAGCTCAATGACAATACATTCAGTGCCGGGCTTGGGGCAGGTGTACAGGCCAGATTGACCTCATGGCCAGACTTACTACTCGATGCCCGCTGTACTTACCTCATTGGAGGGAGCGCACGTTACCTCGTCCGTATGGAAGACCCGCCCGCCGTTATCGATGACCCTATCGAAGTTTTTGAAGAGCGCATCACTGCAACAACCACACTACGATTTCAAGTTGGGCTTACGCTACAGTTTGGGCTTTAATGCACCTGGTGATCTGCATTACTGAGCCCGCAGCGACAAGCCCTTATCTTTGCCACCAATAAAACTGACATCCAATGTATAAGACACTTTTTATCTCACTACTTTCTGTTTTCACCCTGAATGCCTGCCAAAGCCAAACCGCTGCGGAAGATCAGTATGTGCTTCCTAAAAAGGAATATCAGGAAAAGATGGCTGCTATCGAAGATTTACAGTTACTGGACGTCCGCACTCCGGATGAATATAATGCCGGACACATTGAGGGTGCGGAGCTGATCAACTTCTTTGATAAGGATTTTGTGCAACGGGTAGAGGCTCGTTACGACAAAAATGAGCCGCTAATGCTCTACTGCCGTTCAGGTAACCGAAGCGCCAAAGCCACAGCTAAGCTCAAAGCTGCAGGCTTTAAGGAAATCTACGACCTGAAGGGGGGCTATAAAACCTGGCAATAAGAAGAATCCAAAGGGGGAGGGGGCAAATCCCCCAACCCCATTACGAAAACAGCTTTACAACTTACGGATGCCCCCTGAAATCAATGACCGTATATTCTTAATCTCAGGTTCGCCCGCGTACTCAATACTGCCGCCGGTGTTGGCATTCGCGTCAAGCCGCTCGTTCGCAACAACTTCTGCCATACCGCCGGTATTGGACTTGACGTAGGTGCGCATACACTGCAGTTCAAGCCCTTCATAAGAACCACCGGTGGAAACCGTCACCTCCTGATCTTCAGTCTGCCCGGAGACCGTGAGCACACCACCCTCAGAAGCAGAAGCCTCAATGGCATTTACATCCACCTCCACCAACAGCTCACCCCCACTTGAAGCCCGGAGGTTCAGCTCATCGCCAGTGATGGGGCCTGAAGTCCGAACAGATGCTCCTGCACTGGAACGAATAGCCCGCAGGTGATTGTAGGTTAGCGTAATATTTACCCGGTTAAAGTCGTTAAACAATCCCTCGATTAACTGGATTTTGAGTGTTTTACCCTTTACGTAGAGCGTGATGTCATCAACGTCAATACCATCCGTTTCAATGAGTGCAGAAGGGGCCTCTCCCTTTACCAGGGTCACTTCAATATCGCCGGTGACCGAGACTGCATCAAAGTGGTCTAATTTTCGGGTCTCCTGGGCGTTGGAAGCAGCAGCGAAGCCAAGGAGAATCAGGATAACTAGTGCTCTGATTATGGTATTCATAACTTTTAGTTTTTTTGTTATTTGATGGATAAAAGCAACTTGTCCCCCTATCTTACGTACTATATTTTTTGCTTTTTGTGTTTGATTATTTTACCAATTCCAAAAACAACCTGATACCGATGAACCGTTTTTCGCTCTTTTTAATCCTGGCCGTCGGCCTGTGGACTGGCTGTAATAAAGATGATAACGAACAGGATTGCACACCTCCGGAATACACCTGGAATACGCCCACCTTCGAAAGCGAGGGCAATTGGATCTGGATTACGGATGAATCCGGGGAGGTCATTGCCCGTACGGAGGCAGAAAGCCAAAGCCGTGTTTTACTAACCGCAGAGCAGTGCATTGAGCGGCCTGGCCTCAATCTGTTGCAAATCACCTCCACAACTGCTCCTGACAATATGGCCAGAACGGTTTTCAACCTCACCACATTGCTCCGCGCACCAACCGGGCTCATCTGGGACACCCTGCCTGTACCCGAAGCCCGGGAATGGGAAGTAGCCGTAAGTGGCATCAGCGAACTGGATGAAGTCCTTTGGCCCGCACAAAGCAAAGAACTATTTACCGGTGATATTTTTCTTGATCCGGCTGCCGATCTGCTCAGTTTTGCGCTGCAATTACCAGATACTTTTCCAGCCTACGCTACTATACTTGCCAATGGGGAGTCTACGCCACGTTACCTTTGGACACCTTCTGCCGAAACGGGCGCTTTTACATTCGACTACCCCACCCTGCCCACTCCGGTACAGCCAGGCCCTATCGGGCTGCCCAATGCCGGCAACTGGCGGTACCGGGTCTTTGGGCTTGCTCCGAATGGTGAAGCCGTACTGGATTATTCCTCTATGCCGGCACTCGTCAACGGCAGCTTCAACCCGCTCCTTCCTGCCAGCCTGCCCGATGGATTCCGGTTACTCGTTCAGGAAGAAAACACCTTTGAGGGGCTGCCCTTTGCTGCGAACCGGTACAATAAGGTCGTCAGCACCCTTCCGGGAAATATCCCAATCTCCGGTTCAGCATTCAGCATGGAGCGGACGGGCGACACCCTCTCTGTCAGCACAACAGGCGACACTTCCGACCTTTACGTACTGCGAATTATCGACTATCGGGGCGCGGGGCCATGGCTCAATTGGACGATATACGGCACTGCTCAGGATTTCGAACGCCTGATCCTGCCTCAATGGCCGGAAGTCTTCGCGGCTAACCGCTCCGCATTGCTGGGCAACGGCAGGCAAACCGTAGCGTTGCTCAGCGCACGTTCCTATGATTCCCGGCCCGCCTACGGGCAGGTATTGGAAGCCATTACCCAACAGCAAACCCACTGGGAGGCCGAACAGGGAATGCTGGAACGGACCCGTGCCTTTCTTTTCCAACCCTAAATCTCTGTATTTTCCGGGCATTCAGTTCCGGATAAGTGATGTTTTTACGACCTTAGCGGGCTCGAAAACGGGCGGCGCGGCAGCGTACAGCCTTGTATAATCAATCAGGAAACTATGGCACAGCAAAACGATCTGTTCAAAAAACTGGTAGCCCACTGCAAAGAGTATGGCTTTATTTACCAGTCCAGCGAAATATACGATGGCCTAAGCGCCGTATACGATTACGGCCCCTATGGCGTTGAGCTCAAAAATAACCTCAAGGATTACTGGTGGAAAAGCATGGTGCAGATGCACGACAACATCGTCGGGCTGGACTCTGCCATTTTTATGCACCCCAAGACCTGGAAAGCTTCCGGCCACGTGGATGCCTTCAACGACCCGCTGATCGACAATAAAGACAGCAAGCGCCGTTTCCGGGCTGATGTGCTCATTGAAGAGCATATGGAGAAAATTGAGGGCAAGATAGATAAGGAGATCACCAAAGCCCGAAAACGCTTCGGTGACGATTTTGATGAAGCGATGTACCGGGAAACCAACCCGCGCGTTTCCGGATATATTAAGGATTTGGCGGAGATTGAAGCCCGCCTGGGTGCTGCCATGTCCAACAGCGACCTGACCGACCTGAAGCAAATGATAGAGGATCTGGACATCACAGACCCGGATACCGGCTCCCGCAACTGGACGGACGTACGGCAGTTCAATCTGATGTTTTCCACGCAGCTGGGCAACATCGCCGGTGCGGAAGGCAAACTTTACCTGCGCCCGGAAACCGCACAGGGTATTTTTGTCAACTTCCTCAACGTACAGAAAACCACCCGGCAGAAACTGCCCTTCGGTATTGCGCAGATTGGCAAGGCGTTCCGGAACGAGATCGTTGCCCGGCAGTTTATTTTCCGAATGCGGGAATTCGAACAGATGGAGATGCAGTACTTCATCAAGCCCGGCGAGCAGATGAAATGGTACGAATACTGGAAAGAGACCCGCCTTAAATGGCACCTTGCCCTGGGTACACCTAAAGAAATGCTGCGCTTCCATGACCACGGCGAGAATCTGGCGCACTATGCAGACGCTGCGGCCGATATTCAGTTCAACTTCCCATTCGGGTTCAAGGAACTGGAAGGTATCCACAGCAGGACAGACTTCGACCTGGGCGCTCATCAGGAGCTTTCCGGCAAGAAGCTGCAGTTCTTCGACCCCGAAACCAAGGAAAGCTACGTGCCTTATGTGCTGGAGACTTCTATTGGCTGCGACCGGATGTTCCTGGCTACCATGTCGCAAGCCCTTCAGGAAGAGACCGTAACAGGCGCCAACGGAAAGGAGAGCACCCGGGAGGTGCTGAAGCTACACCCTGCTCTTTCGCCCATCAAGTGTGCCATTTTGCCGCTTAAGCGCAATGACGAACGCCTGGTGAATATGGCACAGGATATCTTCAACAACCTCCGCTTGTCCTTCAATGTGCAATACGACGATACGGGCAGTATTGGTAAACTGTACCGCCGTCAGGATGCCATTGGCACGCCTTTTTGTGTAACCGTAGACTTCGAAGCCCTCGATGATCAGACCGTGACCCTACGCGACCGGGACACCCTGGAACAGGAACGCGTACATGTGGATCAGCTGGAGGAGATTATCCGCAAGCGGGTAGACATGAAACAATTGCTGGTGCAATAGCACCCCTTCTCAGAAACAGGCGGGGCAGCCTTCCGGGCGCCCCGTCCCCTTTCTATACCGGCACACCCTCCGGCCGCTAACCAAACCTACAAGCTATGGAAAACATCCTTCAAAAGTATGCCCACCTGTTGGTCCACTATTGCCTGAGCACCAAGCCGGGAGATAAGGTGTACCTGCGCAGCACTACGCTGGCTGAGCCACTCGTCCGTGAAGTCTACCGGGAAGCGGTCAGGGCGGGTGCCATCGTGGAAACAGACCTCTCCTTCCGCGAACAAGGCCGTATTCTGCTGGAAGAAGCCGGTGAAGATCAGTTACAGCACATTTCTCCGCTTTACCAAAAAGCAATGGAGGAATTCGACACCTACCTGTACATCATCGCACCTTACAACCTGCGGGAAGACCAAAACGTAGATCCGGACAAGCGTAAAATCAGGCAGGAAGCCCATGCGCCAGTGATGAAAAAGTACTTCGAACGCACTGCCACCCTGGACATGCGCCGCAGCCTCTGCCAGTATCCTACCCTCGCTAATGCGCAGGAAGCAGGTATGTCCCTGGAGGAATACGAAAAGTTTGTCTTTACCGCCTGCCGTCTCTACGATGAGGACCCCATCGAAAGCTGGACAGAAGTCCGGAAGCAGCAGCAACAAATCGTGGATTTGCTCAACGACCGGGAAGAAGTGCATTACAAAGGCGATGGTGTAGACATCCGCTTCAAAATCGACAAGACCCGCCGCTGGATCAACTCCGACGGGCGCACCAACATGCCTTCCGGAGAGGTCTACACCTCCCCGCTTGAGGACTCCGTTAACGGGGTGATCCGCTTCTCTTACCCCGCTCTGTACATGGGGCACGAGGTGGAAGGTGCCACGCTTTACGTCAAAGACGGCTATGTGGAGAAATGGGAAGCCACCCGGGGCAAGGATTTTCTGGACCAGATTTTTCAAATCGAAGGTGCCAGGCGTTTTGGAGAAGCTGCCATCGGGACTAACTACCGTATTCAGCAGATGACAAAGAATATCCTGTTTGATGAAAAAATCGGAGGGACCGTGCACATGGCAATCGGGCAATCCTACCTGCAGGCCGGTGGCAAAAACCAGTCAACGGTGCATTGGGATATGATCACGGATATGACCAAAGAGGGGGAAATTTATGCCGACGGAGAGAAAATTTACGAGAAAGGTAAGTTTTTATTCCTCTAATGTTAAACTAAACCATGGTTTGATTTGTGAGAGAGTACGCCGGGCATAAAAAGGTAATCTGCCATGAAAAGACTGCGAAGTTGCAGGTTTTATTGAAATTTCAACCTTTCAAAATTTAATGGATTTGAATTTTCTGTATAACTTGCGAATGGAAATGCTTTTTGCCCAAGCCAAATGAATGAAAACGAAAAGCCCTGGTCATCAAGCAAATTATGCATGAGAACGAGAGAACTTGACGAAACACAATTAAATTAAACCAACATTTAATCTCCTTAAACCGTGAACAATAATATTGCATTTCTAGAATTAAAGTACGGCAACATTTACGGAGGGTATCCCAATTTCTACGCCATTAGTGAAATCTGCCTGCTGGTATTTGAACAAGATACCAATCGAATTTTCATAGAGACTTTCATCAATAACGCCAACGTTGACTTTGTGAGCGTATACTCAAAAGTTGATGAGTTGGGACATACTGTTGGTCGGGTCAAAGAGGTGGTCAATATGCGCACCCACCGCAGAAAACCTTTCCGTGAGGATTTTCGCCTTGAAGAAAAAGACCTGGCAGGTGCCTTCAATCAGCTTCGTCCTTCCCGGATGCCCATCAAAAACTTCCTGATCAAGAACTTGCGCAAGTACCGCTTCCGCGACCTGATCACCTTTGACGGGCGGCGGGACGTATTTCTTTGCGAGCGTTCCGGCGGCAGGTTTGACCGCTATAACATTATCGACCTTCAAAAAGAGCTCAATAAGGAGACCGATTACCTGTTCTCTCTCAATAAGCTCTCCAAGGTCATCAACTTTGAGCATGATCGCAGCTACCTGCGTTCCAACAACCTGGAGTACTGGCTGCACCCCATCGCAGACCGTCAGATTGTCCCTAAATCTGCCGCCTACGACGCTGCACGCCTCCTGATGATCCATAATGAGTACCGGGAGCACCATGATGACTTCATGATGAAAGGTGCATTGCTGCTTAATAAGATTCAGCAGAACAAGCAACCTGAATAGCCCCATCACTGAGACCGCATAATCCTGTCGCAGACAGGTTCGAAAATAAAAGCCCCGTAGCGTACAATTGTAACGCTGCAGGGCTTTTCTGTTTCGGCTGTTATCGCTTTCAAATCCGATATTCCTGGTGCAGTTCAGGAATCTCTACCTGATCAAAGCCGTTTTCATTTAAGAACCCCCGGAAGGCTTCCTGCCGGTCCAACGTGCCATGCACCAGAAACAGTTGCCGGAGTTTTGGTTTTTGATTCCGCATAAAGTCCAGCATTTCATGGCGGTCGGCATGGGCGGAAAAAGAGTCCATTACTTCCACATCAGCATTCACGGGCCGTTCCTGACCAAACACCCGTACTTCCTTCGCACCATCGCGCAGCCGCCCGCCAGGGGTGTGGGGCGCACAGTAACCTACGATCAGGAAGGTGTTACGCTGATCTACGATATGATGGTAAAGGTGGTGCTTAACCCGGCCGGCATTCATCATACCCGAAGAGCTGATGATGATGCAGGGTGCTTTGGAGTTGTTCAGCTCTTTGGAAACAGAAGCTTTTCGCACGTATTTCAGTCCATTGAAACCAAACGGATCATCATCTTCCAGCAGGTACTCATTCAATTCATTGTCGTAGCATTCCGGATGCGCCCCGAAGATGGTGGTCGCGTTAACCGCAAGCGGGCTGTCTACATAGACCGGGATACGGGGCAGTTCACCAGCAGAAGCCAACTGGTCCAGCATGTAAACAATTTCTTGTGTACGGCCGATACTGAAAGCCGGGATAATCAGCTTGCCTTGTTTCTCTACGCAGGTCCGCTCAATAATCCGCTGAAAACGCTTAATCTCATTCGGCGCGTTCTCATGGTCTTTGTTGCCGTAGGTCGATTCACAAATAAGGTAGTCCACCTCGGGCATGGGTATCGGATCCCGCAGGATGGGGCGGTTGGGCCGCCCAATATCGCCCGTAAATCCAATAGAGGTCTTACGCCCCAGCTGATCAATGCGCAAGGTGACGGAAGCGCTGCCCAGGATATGCCCTGCATCACGAAAGAGCACTTCTACCCCATCGTGCACGCGGAACCAGCGGTTATAGCCATGCCCCTCGAATAAATTCCATGCCTGTTCCGCGTCTTTGGGTGTGTAGAGGGGCTCCACAAAGCCATCCTTACGACCTTTTTTACGAAGACGCTTGTTATGGTACTCAGCGTCGTACTGCTGAATTTTTGCACTGTCCAAAAGCATAATTGCGCAAAGACTGCGGGTGGCGTGCGTACAATGAATATTTCCCCGGAAACCGTCTTTGACCAGCTTGGGAATACGCCCGCTATGATCAATATGCGCATGGGAGAGGATCAGACAATCAATTTTCGCAGGGTCAAAAGGCCACCGTGCATTAAAATCTTTCATGTCATCATCGCTCCCCTGGTACAGCCCACAGTCCAGCAAAATTGTATATCCATCGTCTAGTGTAATAAGGTGAGCACTACCCGTCACTTCCTGAGCAGCTCCGCAGAATTTTATCTTCATGGCTTGGATTGAATTCAGGTTTTGAATTTGTCTGCCATCAAGATAGTAAAATCCCGGGAAGGTCTGTCAATCCGCTTCAATGGTTAGCCCTCCGTAATCAATTGACGCTTCTATCCGGCCCGCTTTAGATTGCCGTTGCCCAAAGTAGCCATTCACGGTATGTCGGCTGCTCGTTTCCGTTTCCTCAATTAAATGCATCGTATAGGGGTAGCGAATGCCGGCATGCCGTGCGGTTGCGCGTAACTGACAGTTTACAGAAGACGCAAGAACCAGCCTGAAATCTGTGAAACGCCCCTCAAGTGTTACAGCCTGAAATTGAGCAGGCAATTCAGTAACCCGGACCTTACTGCTGTCTGCATCAATTGCTGCGGTATGCCGGATTTTATTCAGGTAGAGCCGGGAGAGCGAAGTATTTACTTGCACATCACGAACCCGGTCCAGTGAAATCTCATCGTACCGCCCCTGATTGGTGAAAACACCGCCACCGTCAACATAGTAGTTATCGTAGCGGGTCTCACTCTCCAGCCGGTCAATATTACGGAAATTCAGCGTTGCCGATCGGCTTCTGACCTTCACCCAATCCCCGGAAGTCAGGCTACCCTCAACATTAACTAAATCGGCATTCAGTCGGGTGATTTGTTCGAGGTTGAGGGCGCCATCTTTCTGGTTGAGCGTCACTTCGCCCTTAAGGTTGGCGCCAAGTATATCTCCGCTAAGCACTTCGGCTGATATATTGCCGGTAATATTCTTCATTGAAACACTCCCGTGCTTGTTTAGCAAAGAGACCGCTGCCGGTTGAGGCAGAAACACCCGGATAGACACGGAATAGTCCGTTGTTTGCAGGCTCGGAAAAGGCCACCAGGTCTGTTCAACCGGTGCAATATTGGTTTGAATATTCACCAGCCGTTGCTGTATGTTCATCTCCGTTTGGATACGATCAAAAACCTGCATGGCAGCAGCCTCATTTTCTGCCTGTACCTCAGTGAGCGCCTCAACCCGGATGCGGTTATGCGCCCACCCTTCCACGCTAACTGCCCCATATTTATTGGAGATGTTAACCAGTACCGTTGGATAGACCTGATATTCTTTCTTTAGAAGCCTGGAATAGGTTTCACAATCGCAGGAGGATTGCCCGGATGAGGACGTGGTGAAAAATGTAGCCAGCAGTACCAACACAACCATTTGCCAACCACAGATACGCTGCCCTGCCTCT
>CAZNHN010000035.1:4568-11671 GCA_964572415.1 uncultured Phaeodactylibacter sp. | reverse complement strand
ATCCGGTCATTCGTATTGGCTTTCTTCGGTGGGATGGATTCGAAGTCAGGGTCTGCCATCTGTATACGGTTTAGTACCCGCTCCAGAATATACACCTTGGCCTGGTAATTCTCCAACAGATCCTTTACGATGTCCTCTGCCTTCCCGGGAGGGGCGGACTGAAGCTCTTTACGTAATTCAGCAATTGTTGCATCGAGGTGTTTCAAGTCCTGCTGCACAGCGCCAGCTTGCTCATAGCTGACTAACTGCTGGTATTTCTGCTGTATTTCCTCCTGATAGGCGGCTTCCTGAGCGGCATACTGCGCGCCAACGTCGTCAATAGCAACAATAGCGTTGGTAGCTGCCGGATTGAGATAACCCCCAAGTACAGCCCCGCAAAAGAGCAGTCCAATTACGGCAGCGGCTATACCTGCCACCCGCCAAAGCAGGAGGCGGCGATGCTTGCGGCGGTCAAGATCCTGTCGGATACCCCCCCAAACCTTTAGTTCGGGCACATCGCTATCAAAAGCGTCCCGGTTATCGTGAATGAATTGTTCAAATTGATCGCGGTGCATAGTCTACTTGTCTTAAAACGGGCTTTGCCCGCTTTACCCTGTGATGAAAAATGTGGCACTCCGAAATATACCTTTCAGCTCATTTCGCTAATAATACTTCGGAGTTTCTTTTTGGCACGGCTGTACTGCGACTTGGAAGTAGCCTCAGAAACATCAAGTATTTCAGCAATTTCCTTGTGGTCGTACCCTTCCATTGCATAGAGGGTGAAAACCACGCGGTACCCGTCGGGCAATTGCTTTACCCCACGCTTGACCAGCTCAATGCTGAGCCCGGGATCATCGGCCGTGGTACTTGTTTCCGGTTCAGGCTCTTCTGCCACAAACCGGTCTTCCAGTTCCTCCAGCTTTAAACGGTTCCGCTTAAGGTGATTGATGCAGTTATTCACCACGATGCGCTTAATCCAGGCCCCAACAGAAGATTGGTACCTGAACGTATGCAGCTTAGTGAATACATCAACAAAGGAGTTCTGCAATAAATCCTCAGCATCATGCTCGTGCCGGAGCATACGCAGGCACACATTGTACATGGCACGGGAATAGAGCCGGTAAAGCTCAAATTGAGCACGGCGATTGCCGCGCTTGCACTTCTCGACAATGTCCTGATGTGTACTTGCGTAATCCAATTTCAGGTGTTTGTAATCAACAGCGGGTGACTTTAATGCATGCATGACTTTCAGTTGATCGTCTGTACTACATCAATGACTTTATGGTTTTATAAAGGTTGCACGAAAATCCGGAATTCGGAAATTCTCCCTGATGTGCCTTATCTTGGCAGCGAAACGAAGATACATGGCAAAAAAGAAAAAATACTATACGGTTTGGGAAGGTATGACGCCGGGGGTTTACGATTCCTGGGCCGCCTGTCAGGCACAAATCAAAGGGTTCCCAAATGCGCGGTATAAATCCTTTAAAAGCCGGGAGGAAGCAGAGGCGGCTTTCAGAGGGAGTTTTGCAGATCACATTTCCAGCGGCAGCCCTTCCACCCGTAAAGCCAAGCCGATGGTCACAGAGGAAGCCCGGAAGGAGATTGTCTGGGATAGTGTCAGCGTGGATGCCGCTTGTAGCGGCAACCCTGGTGTTATGGAATATCAGGGCGTTGACACTAAGACTGAGGCGCAGATTTTTCACAAAAAATTTAGCCTCGGCACCAATAACATCGGAGAATTCCTGGCTATCGTGCATGCTCTGGCCCTATTCCAGCAACAAGGTAAAGACACGCCAATCTATACGGACTCCAGAACCGCTATGGGCTGGGTCAAGCGCAAAAAAGCGAACACCAAGCTTGTCAAAAATGCCAAAACCCAACTGCTGCATGAGCTCATCGCCCGGGCAGAATTCTGGCTGCGCAACAACACTTACGGCAATCCTATTATGAAGTGGGATACGGAGCGCTGGGGTGAAATCCCTGCCGACTTTGGCCGGAAGTAAGCAGGCATTGAACAACCACTGAGCCATCATGAGCGATCAATCCATAATTTTCCGGTGGACCATCTTCGCCTTAGGTGTTCTGCTCCAGGGCTGTCAAATGACGCCGGAGGTAGAAAGCACCCTTGAGCCCGCTCCCGGCAAAGTGGTGCAGCTGCTCGATAGCATTCAGGCTGCTCAGCAGCTCCAAACGGATAAAAAAGAAGGCTTCTTTGGAAAAATCAGCACCCTGGATATCCGGCTGCAAATGGGTATCCCACCGGATAGCACGATTCCAGCGCCTGCGCTCCGAAAAAACTACCCAACCTTCCTGGGCAGGCAGGCGATGCCCCTAAAGACTACAGACCGGGCACTGCTAAAAGCCACCTTCGAGCAAGCTTACGCCTTCTGTGATTCGCTTAGCCCTGGTTTATTGCCCGACACAGTGCTCTTGGGCAAGACGAGAACCGACATCTTTGGCCCCTCCGTCTACTTTACCCGCGAGCGAGCCATTTTCATCCCCAAAAATGAGCTGTACGAAGGCAACCGGGCGTTACTCCCAGTCATGCTGCACGAGTTGTTCCACCTTATCTCCCGCTATAATCCGGCATTACGCACCGAATTGTACGCTTTGATCGGCTACCAACGGCTGGATGCCCCCCTGCACTTCCCCGCCCCGTTACTGGAGCGGCGCCTGCTTAATCCGGATGGCATCGACCATAACTATGCTATTGAACTGCCAGACCATACTGGCCAGACTAAGCGCTATATCTCCATCATCACAGCAGATACAGCTGGTGCCTATCCGGACAAACGCTATATTGACTATATCGACTTTCGCCTGTATCCGCTCCTACCCACAGACACGGGGTACACCGTGAAGCCACAAGGCCTGCCGCCGGAAGCCGCGCCCGGTTTTTTCGAACAGGTTGGCGACAATACAGGGTACATTATCCACCCCGACGAAATTTTGGCAGACAACTTCGTACTGCTGGTTTTGCGAAAAGCTGGTCCGAAAAACTACGCGGCCCGCCCGCTTTCAGAAAAGGGGGAAGCACTGCTTAGACAAATGGAGGCTGTGCTTAGGCGCTAAGCAACATGTTTTGCAGCCGGAACGTTTTTAAGATATGGCACGAACCTTCCTCACCGCCCACTGGCGCAACCTGATTATGGCCAACTACCTGGTCGACCCCAACCTGCTGCAACCCTATGTCCCACCCGGTACTGAGCTGGACACCTGGAACGGGCGCTGCTACGCCAGTTTGGTCGGCTTTTTATTCGACCGTACTCGGGTACTTGGGCTGCCCATTCCTTTTCATCAGCGGTTTGAAGAAGTCAATCTGCGGTTTTATGTCCGTTTCAATGATGCGGGGGAGTGGAAGCGGGGCGTGGTCTTCATCAGTGAGATTGTTCCAAAGCGTGCCATCACCTGGGTGGCCAATGGTTTGTACGGCGAGCGTTACGCTGCTATGCCTATGCGGCACATTTGGGAAGAAGGCCCCGGGCAGCAGCGCTACCGGTACGAGTGGCGGCATGCCGGTCATTGGAACCATTTGGAAGTCACAACGCAGGGGGCACCTCAGCCCTTGTCAGAGGGTAGCGAGGAGCAATTTATCGCAGAGCATTACTGGGGTTATGCCCGATGGGGCACAAAGGGAACGACCGAATATCAAGTCGTGCACCCTTCCTGGGAACTCCGCCCGGTAGTCGGTTATGAGATTAACTGCGATGCGGCCGCCCTTTACGGTGAGGCTTTTGCGGCCCCGCTCTCCGAAAAGCCCTCTTCAGTCTTTCTGGCGATCGGTTCAGCAGTAGCCGTAAAAGCCGGGCAGCGTCTGATTCTGGACAAAAACGCTTAATTTCAGGTTTAAAAATACGGCAACCCTACTGTCAACGTTAACAATCAAAACAACCGATGAAAGCTACACTTACGATTCTCGCCCTCCTTGCCCTCCCCTTCCTGGCTGTTGCCCAGGATAAGGCTGACCTAGCCCAATGCATTCAGGCTACTCTCGAATATCCTGAAATAACGGAGGTCCTTGAGGCAGAGTGGGCCAATCAGGAGAAAGTCTACCTGCGCCATGGCGCCATTACCATGACGAACCCGCCCCACTTTACCCGCTTGTTTAAGCAACTGCAGGATTCAGACCTGGAGGGCATGGACTTTGAGATACACCTGGTGCAGCCCGGTGAAGAAGGCTTTATGCCCAGCGAAGCCAGAGATCATGGCATTATTGATATCAGCGGGGCGTTCCGGGGTGACCGCATGAGCATTACACTTTTTGCATGGTTCCCCAACAATCCCCGGCAGAAGCTGAGTGAGGCTTATGTGCTGGAGCGTTATGAAGACGGCTGGAAAGTTGTTGACTAAAAAGCTATCCTCCAAACAATGGTCCTTGATTTTGGCAAGCCTGACCTTCCTCCTTTGGTATGCTTTTTGCCTGCCCCGGCCTTTGTTTGATGCGCCGCTGAGCGTGGTTTTGGAAGACCGGAACGGGCAACTGCTCAGCGCCCGAATTGCAACAGACGAACAGTGGCGGTTCCCTCCTCCGGATACTATTCCCGGGCGCTTTGAAATTGCCCTGCTCACCTTTGAGGACCAACGATTCTATAGCCATCCAGGTATTGACCCGATTGGTCTTGGGCGCGCTATTGTGCAAAATCTGCGTGCGGGGCGGATCGTCAGTGGTGGCTCCACACTCAGTATGCAGGTCATCCGGATGGCGCAGGGCAATCCACCCCGGACCTTTTTGCGGAAGCTTCAGGAGATGCTCCTCGCTACCCGTCTGGAGCTCCGGTATTCCAAATCAGAAATCCTCAGGTTATACGCCACTCATGCCCCCTTTGGCGGAAATGTGGTTGGGCTTGAAGCCGCTTCCTGGCGCTATTTTGGCAAGCCCCCCACCCTGCTGTCCTGGGCAGAGGCGGCCATGCTCGCTGTACTCCCCAATCAGCCCGGGCTCATCCACCCCAGCCGTAACCGGGAAGCCCTGTTTCAGAAGCGCAACCGCCTGCTAAACCGGCTGGGAACAGCAGGCCATCTCGATACCCTAACCCTGGAATTAGCGCTGGATGAACCGTTGCCGGAAGCCCCCCTGCCGCTACCCCAACACGCCCCACACCTTTTGGGCAGCGCGATGAACAACGGGCAATCCGGCCGGCTGCAAACCACCCTTGATGCCCAGTTGCAACAACAAGCTACTCAACTGCTACAGGCACATCAGGCGCAGCTGGCAGGCAATCAGATTCACAATCTCGCGGCCCTGATCCTGGATGTCGAGACAGGACAGGTCCTTGCTTATGTAGGCAATGTCATGGGGGCAGGAGCAGTGCACGACGAGTGGATGGATATTATCCCGGCACCGAGAAGCACTGGCAGTATCCTAAAGCCTTTCTTGTACGCCTTTGCCTTGCAGGAAGGGCTCATTACGCCGCAGCGGCTGCTTTCTGATATTCCCATGCGGCTCAGTGGGTATCAGCCGGAAAATTATCACGAAGATTTTGATGGCGTGGTCACCGCTGAGCGGGCCCTTGCCCGTTCACTAAACGTACCTATGGTAGAATTGCTCTCTGCCTATGGATTAGAGAAATTCCACTACCGCCTCGAGCAGATTGGTATGACGACGCTGGTACATCCGCCGGGGCACTATGGCCTCCCGCTTGTATTAGGAGGTGCGGAAGGATCTCTTTGGGAAATCACAGGTATCTATGCCAGTATGGCCCGGATGCTGAGCCATACCTACGATTACAATGGGCAGTACAGCCCGGCTGATTTCCACCCTGCGCGTTACCTGCCCGCCATTGATCCACAAGTGCCTCTTCAGGATGCCCCTCAACCCATGAGTGCCGGTGCTGCCTGGCTGACCTTTCAGGCGATGCAGCAGGTGGAACGCCCGGCCAGTGAAGGTGGGTGGAAAGTTTTTGAATCCAGTCGGCGGATTGCCTGGAAAACCGGCACCAGTTTTGGATTCCGGGATGCCTGGGCTATTGGTGTAACGCCCCGGTTTGCGGTAGGAGTCTGGGCAGGAAATGCCGATGGAGAAGGGCGCCCCGGCCTGGTGGGGGTGAAGGCCGCAGCTCCTGTGCTGTTCGATCTTTTTAAGCTGCTGCCTGCGTCAGAAGGTTGGTTTCCTACACCTTATGACAACCTCAAACCAACAGTCATTTGCCAGGAAAGCGGTTTCCAGGCCGGACCAGTTTGCCCAAAGGATACCGTACAAGTTCCCCGAACGGCAACCGGGCTTCAGCCCTGCCCTTTCCACGAAGTCATACAACTGGACAAGAGCGGTCAATTTAGGGTCGTTGCGGATTGCTATCCGCCTGAGCAGATGCAGCCTACTCCCTGGTTCGTCCTCCCCCCGACTGCGGCACATTACTATGCTCGCCGCAACCCTGCTTATAAACCGCTCCCACCTTATCTTCCGGATTGTGATGAGCGGGGAGATACGCCTATGGAGCTGGTTTACCCAAAATATCCGACCCGCATCCTTGTTCCCCGCGATCTGGATGGCAGCCGGTCCCGTACGGTATTCACGGTAGCGCACCGGCAGCCTGAGACGGAAATCTACTGGCATCTAAACGAGACCTTCATTGGGCGTACTACCCAGTTTCACAGTATGGAGCTTGATCCGCCTCCCGGAAAGCATTTGCTGACGCTTGTAGATGAGGAGGGGCACCGGCTGGAACAGCACTTTGAGATTATTGCGAAGCCGGAGTAATTACCTTAGCAACTCATCGATTCCTTCCTCTCCAATAAGGGTGCCAATGGCAACCCCCATGCCCCCCAGGCGCACCGCCGCCACCACGCGGTCTGAAATATGCCGGATGACCGGCCGTTTACGGCGGCCAACGCCCAGTATCCCACTCCACCAATGAGCCACCCCGACATCCTGCCCGGGAAGGATAACCTCCCGCAGCAAACGGACCAAGGCAGACCGGATGAGCGGTGTGGTGCCGAATTCAGAGGTCGCCTCGGCTTCGGTATCGAGATTGCGGCCGCCTCCGAGTAATATCCGGTTGTCAATATTGCGAAAGTAAAAATAGCCCCGGTCGTAGTGGAAGGCCCCACGGATTTTTAGCGCTTTGACAGGCTCTGTGATCAACACCTGATTGCGGGCGGGCCGGACTTTCAAATCGGGTAATAAC
>CAZNHN010000035.1:0-4558 GCA_964572415.1 uncultured Phaeodactylibacter sp. | reverse complement strand
AAAGCCATTGGTGCAAACCAGGACCTGTCGGGCACTGACGGACCAGCCCAGGGTCGTTTCCACTTCCACTTTTGTGCCTGCATCGTGCACGGCTTCTACACCCAGGCCTGTATAGATGAAAATGTCAGCCGCCCGGGCCTTTTCGAGCAATGCTCTGACCATCTCGCCGGTATGCAGTTGTCCTTCCGCCTGATTTTTGATTAGGTAACGTACACCGTTCAGTCCAAATCCAGCAGCAGCATCATGCATCTGCAGATAGGTTTCTGTCAGTCCGGTAATGGGCTTTAGCCTTCGATTGAAAGCAGTGATTTGGTCCGCACAGGTCTCGTAGCGTTCCACTTCTTCGGCACGGAAGAGCTCAAATCCACCCAGTGGCTCATACCGGATAGCAGCGTCACCAAGGAGTGCTCTAAGCCGTTGCAGCCCTTTCCAGCGGCGCTCCACCAGCGCCCAAACCTCATCTTCCGGGCTTTCAGTCATATCATCCAGCAACTCGGAGACACTCCCAAAGCAAGCGAAGCCTGCATTACGGGTACTGGCGCCCACCGGCAACGGTCCACGTTCCAGTATAAGGATTTTGGCATTCGGCGCTTTCTGCCGGGCACGCAGCGCAGCGCTCAGTCCTACGATACCAGCACCGATGATGACGATATCAATATCCGAGAAGAAGGAGGCATGCTCCCAGTAGCTGAGCTGGTAACGCAATGAGGTTGATTGTGGCAAAGTTTTAATGGTTTTAGCGGAAAGCTAAGATACGATCTGCTGATGAGAGTATTTCAAATGATCCTTATCTTCGCGCCAAACAACCGAAACAGACTATGATTCAAAGAATTCAATCTATCTTCCTTTTTTTAGCAGGAGGAGCTTCACTGGGACTGTTTGGGCTCCCTTTTGCCACAACACCAAAGGCGATTGAAAGCTCAATGATTTTTGGAGATGCACTGTATAATGTGAATGATCAGATGGGGCTTTCTGTGCTTTTTGGACTTGCCGGGGTATTAGCAATCATTGCCATTTTCCTATTCCGCAACCGGGGACTACAATCTAAGGTGAGCCTTTCCGCACTCATCCTGAATATTGGAGGTTTAGTATTTGCCATTTACTACCTGACTCAAAACCTGACAGAGGCAGGAAGGGCAGCGATTGAGTTTGCCTTTGGCGGTGCTTTTCCTCTCCTTTCCATACTTTTCTGCTTCCTGGCCTACCGCTTTATTAGGAAGGACGACAAACTGGTTAAGTCAATGGATCGGTTGCGGTAAGTGGATGTTACGTTGAATAATACAGAAAGCGCCTTTTACCAGAAAACCAGTAAAAGGCGCTTTTTATAGAGGAAACGAAGAATGCTCAGTGATCCTAGTCTCGTGCGTTCGGGTCTTTCTTTGCAGAGTAGTTCACTTTCAACTGACCCGACTTACGAAGCTGGGTTTTGACATCTGTAACGATACCCATAGTCACTTCACCATCCACCCGCAGGGAGGAAGTAATCTGACCGTGGCGTGCTTCTGGCACTTTAATTTTGTGCTTTTCCAGAAACAGCGGGATATCAGAGACAGTAGAGAACTTATCGCCGAGCTGAAGCCGTGGCTTAGTACCATAGATGGCCTGATACTTTTGCGTGGGGCGTCCAATATAAAGGTAATTAACCAGTGATTTTTCTTCCAGCTTCGTCAACTCCGAAGCATAAGGAGTAGAAACTTTTACCATCAGTTCTGCGTCTCTCAGTACAGTTACCACCATAAAGAAAAACAGCAGCATGAAGATGATGTCCGGAAGTGAAGCTGTAGAAACTTCTGGTTTTGCTTTTCCTCTCTTTTTAGAAAACTTTCCCATGGTAAATCAATTTTAGCTGCCCGAAGGCAAAGGGTGAAAGAAATAAGGCGGTAGTTTTTCGACTAAGGAGGTAGTATACCTCCTCTTACCGTCTACTCTTCACCGAATGCTGTTGGCTCAGCTTCAGAGAGTACAAAAGGTATCTCTTCCCGTATTGCTTTCTTATACGCAAAAGGCATATCATCACTGTAAGGAATACCGTACCTACGCTGGCTCAATTCATCCCAAAGCTCTGAATAAGCAGCTTTCAACTCATTGTAAACGGTGAGGTAAGCCTCATAAGAAGTACCCCGGTCGTTTTTGAGTGAAATAATGGCTTTAGTTGGCTTTTCAGCCAGGTTCTCCAATTTGCTGGGATTGCTAATGAACTCTTTGGCACGTTCCCGCAGCTCTTCTACACGTGATGGTTCTCCACGAACCAAAAGCTGATCCTGTGCATTAACCAGCACTGAGAAAACATTCCGCTTTTTCAGCTTGGTAATATCAGGCTCCTCTTCCGACCAAGGTGGAAGTTTAACTGTAATTCCTTTGTCCTCAACGATCGTTGTGGTAACCAGGAAGAAGATCAGGAGCAGGAAGGCAATATCGGCCATAGAGCCTGCATTGATCTCATTACTCATCCGATCTCTGGTGCTCGTTTTTGCCATAATGCCTTATTATTTGAACAGGTTAGTAATCTCTGATATCACAAAGGCTGCTGCTGCCACCACTACCAAAACAATAGTGGTGGAGATGCCGCCGCTGATGAACTTGAGGTTCCCTTCGGTAAATACAGCACCACCTTGCTCAAACTTATCAATAGCACCCTGAATGTAGGGACTAACGGTTGTGTCCGTTGTAGAATAGGAGACAAAAAAGACAACCAGCAGCGCTGCGAAGCCCAAAATCCCTTTTAAAGAGCTTTTGAAACTGGTCGCAACCTGAATCAGACCGAAAAGCACCATCGCTATAGCCGCAACAATGGTCAGCGCAATTGCGCCATACAGACCAAAGTCAAAAATGGTGGTTTCGATCTGCTTCTCTTCGGCCATCGCTGTGAATTCCCCCATATTGGAAACCACAGAGATTAGGAAGATCACGGTTATCAATACTCCTAAACCGAAGGCCAGTGTCTGACCATTTTTGGTTAGAAATTTATACATAATAGTTGGTTTCTCTTACTTCTTGAAAATGTTGTTTGACGCCATGATGTCTACCAATGCGATAGATGCATCCTCCATTTTATTAACGATACCGTCAATTTTAGAAACGATATAGTTATAGAAGATCTGCAGGATAATCGCAGTGATCAGACCGAATACCGTCGTCAGAAGAGCTACCTTAATACCACCGGCAACAACAGATGGAGAAAGGTCACCTACCGCTTCAATACGGTCGAATGCCTGAATCATACCGATTACCGTACCCATAAAGCCAAGCATCGGTGCGATGGCGATAAAAAGAGAAATCCAAACCAGACCACGCTCAAGTAAGCCCATCTGAACACTGCCATAGGAAACGATGGCTTTTTCTACAGCTTCGGCGCCGTCATCAGCGTTTTTCAGCCCTTCGTAAAGGATGCTTGCTGTTGGGCCCTGAGTAGACTTACACACTTCCATTGCTCCCTGAACGTCACCAGACTTCAGGTGCTCGTCAATACGAGAGAGCAGTTTGTCGGTGTTGGTGGTTGCGATGTTCAGTGTAATGATACGCTCAATACAGAACGCAAGGCCGAGGATCAGACACACGAGTACGAAACTCATAAAGCGCCAGTCACCGTCGATAAAGTACTTCTTCAGCACCTGATAGCCGCTTTGTTCGGCAGCTGCCTCTTCTTCACCTGCATCAGCTGCAGATGTTTCAGGCTCGACGGGATCTACTTCTGCTTCAGCAGCAGTGGTAGTGTCCTCCATTTGCTCAGTTTCAGCAGTTGTGGTATCGCCATCCTGAGCATACACGAAATTCCCGGAGAAAACTGCTAAGCCGAGTACCAGCAGCAGTGCTATTAATTTTCGCATAGTCAATAAGGTTTTTTCGATTGTTTTTTAAAAGTTAGTCAAACCAGTTAAAGTTGGAAATCGTACAAAATCTGCTCCGGAAATTCCAGCTGCAGATATTGCGCTTGCGGAGAGAGAGGGATTCGAACCCTCGATACTGGGTTACAGTATACACGCTTTCCAGGCGTGCCTCTTCAGCCACTCGAGCACCTCTCCTTTCAATATTTCAACGCCGCTTCTATCAGTGGCGCATGAGCAAATATAATTATTAAGCGTCTTTTGCCAATATCAGGGCACACAAAAATTGCAAAAAGATATTACAAATCCTAATTCACGCTTATTCAAAACCATTCCGGAGGATTATTACAATACGGCCTGCGATGCCAATTGGTCCACCCTGAAGAGCGCCTCGGCGTTGGCAGTAGTCTGCCGGGCAACTTCCGCAAAAGGCACTTGCTGTACGGCTGCGATCTTCTCCGCAACCAAACGTACGTAGGCACTTTCGTTGCGCTTGCCTCGCCTGGGAGCAGGGGCCAGGTAGGGCGCATCGGTCTCCAGCACCAGGTGCTCCAGGCTAATGTCCTTTACTACTTTATCCAGACCGCCGTTCTTGAAGGTCACCACACCACCTATACCCAGAAAAAAACCTAAATCAATAATACTGGCGGCTTCCTCCAACGTGCCAGTGAAGCAGTGGAAAATCCCCCGAAGTCGTTCGTCCTTTTGCTCTTCCAGGATTTCCAGCACCTCAG
>CAZNHN010000034.1:26342-30040 GCA_964572415.1 uncultured Phaeodactylibacter sp. | reverse complement strand
TTTCAGTTGATTCAATTTCAAAACCCTAATTCTTCAATTTGATCGTCTCCAATCTTAAATCAACCAAAAATTTGACGACAATCAACCTATTTCAGGATTCTGATCTCAATTTCCAGAAGATTCAACCTGATTTTTGATTCCTGATTTACTCAATTCGATTTACCAAATTCATCAAAATCAGTTTCAGGTTCTTCAATTCTTGAGTTTTTGATCTCCAATCTTGGTTCTCAAATTGATTCAATCAAAGGTTTTTAATCAAGATTCTCGAATTCCTGATTCCCAAATTCTGTTTTTGGATGAGATTCAAATTCCTGATTTTTATTCAAAAGCCGCCTAAACCCAAACTCCTTCTGAAAAAACCAATCTCATTTTTCAAGATGGGCCCGGTTAATCTTAAGAATCCAAATTTTTCGTTTTCTGTCCGATTCACCGTAAAGAATACAATACTCGACAGGACCTTTACCCGCCTTTTCAAAATTTCAATTGCCCGATTTGAAACTAAAATTCTCGATTTATGGACAATTCTCGATTCTGAGTTTTCATTTTTGAGGCGGGAGAATCCATATTTCCAGTTCCATAGAATAACAATTATGCTTGCGGTACCCCATAACGGCCAGGCTACGTGACGTGCCGGACTCTAAATTTACCATTTTCGTTCCATTTCACAAATGCTAGCGCAGGCAGCAAAAGACCAAATTGGCGCTGCCTGGCTTTTGCTGTCTGCGTGGGTTTTCCATCTCTATTCTCCTCTCGAAGATTTTTACCGGCATGGCATGTAGCCATTGTTGCCTACAGGCCTTTTTCTATTCGTTTTATCATTTTAAGAACTCGTTGCCTATTTCTTTGACTATTTTCCTTATCCAACAGATACTTTTCTAGTATTTTTTTTAATTCTAGATCAATATCGTCTTCTTCTAACCAGTCTAAAGCTTTATTCTTCCAATGGGAAGTAGTCTGAAGTCCATATTTTATAAAATCTCTGAATGGGAATGGGTCGATGGTTTTAATCATTCCTTTATTCTCTGTAGAAGCTTTTAAAACCTCTTTTTCCAATTGTGATCTTTCAATTTCGAGGTATGACAGTATTGGATAAAAATTACCATCTTTTTCGATTGAATGTAATTTCTTACTTTCTTTCCAAACTTTTTGATCAATCCATTTACCTTTTTCTGAAATCCCTAGAATTCTTGAATATCCTTGGTCAAACTCAAATTCTACTAACTTTATCCATCTCGTTCTCTGATTATCAATATCAATTAATTCCCAGTTCAATCATCAAGGTTTTTCTCATTATTAATTCTGGCTTGTAGGCAACTCAGCGCAATGCGAAGTATTGCGTGTAAAAAAACTCCCGGTTTACCCCCAAAAGATACACCAAAGAACCCAACAAAACCAACTCATCAAAAGAAAAAACACCAACCATATATACTCAGATTTAATGTGTTAAATTGCGGGGGTGTAATATACCTAAGACACCCCCAGAGTCAACCACTACAGATCCAGGTCATCCAAAGGGCTGCTAAGGCTCCTTAAAGCATCAGAAGAGACGTGCAGGTAACGCTCCGTTGTCTTAATGTCATTGTGGCCCAGCGCTTCTTGGATATAACGGATGTTCTCACCGGCATCCAGACTATGCGTGGCAAAACTGTGACGCAAAGAGTGGACTGTTACATCAGGATTGATGCCGGCACGGTCGCGGGCACGGCAGAAAAACGCCTGAATGCTCCGCTTGCTGTAGACTCCGCCCGACTGCCCTTCGAATAGGTATAGCTTGGGGTGGTATTGCTTCAAATATTGATCTAATACGGGCATGACATTATTCGCAAGGACGGTATACCGGTCTTTGCTGCCCTTGCCGTCACGGATGAATATGCACTTGCGGCTTTTCTTGATGTCCCGAACCCGCAAATTGACGGCTTCGCTGATGCGTAGACCTGCAGAATAGATCAGCATTAATATGCAGCGGTGCTTGAGATTGGGCGTAGCATCAAAGAGCTGACGTACTTCCTCACGGGTTAAAATGGAGGGTAATCTCAGGGGCTTTTTGGGACGGCTGACTTTGTACAGTTGCCGCTGATATTTGAGTACCTTTTCGTAGTAGGCTTTAATGGCATTGATGATTTGATTCTGCGTAGATGCGGAGTAATCCTTGGCTTTTACAATGTGTACAACGTAGTCTCGTATCTGATCGGGGCTTATATTTTTGGCCTCGCGTTGCGGGAAATAGGACAGAAACCGGGCAAAATGATTGAGGTAACTCTTGATCGTCGAATAACTCATCCGCTCTATGAGCAGTTGCTCTTCAAAGGCTAGTAGTGCTTTTTCGTGCATGGGGGGCAAAGTAGTGCTGGGGCGCCAACGTACCCGCTGCGGCCTCGGCAGGCTGATGCTATCAGATTCGCGCCCACGTGGACGGGGAGCAAAATCAGCCTGAACTTCGGGCGCGAGTTCCAAATGCTGACCGAAAAGCGAAAACAATAACCGAATACTCTCTTTGTTATCGGGCAAAAGCCAAAACTGACCAGCCGTGTCGAAGTGCCAACCGGGTATGATCTCTAGTTTGGAGGCCCAGTCACTCCTGACTTCTGGCATCTCTATCTTGAACTTTCCTCCTGAAGTACGGGAGACCCAAACCGCCATCTTTTCTTCACGGGAAGCAGGGACCGGAGGCTTTTCATTGGTCCCTAACTTCATATATTCCAGAACTTCCTGGGCAATGGATAATCCCGGAAAAGCTGACCGCAATGCCGTAACTGTACCCGAAGTGCAGGGAAAGTACCAGCAACCATGCGTTGCACTGTACCGATAACCTTTTACCTGCTTGCAACGGTACTTCGCATTACTGTCATACTGCTTGAAATCAATGCGGAGATACTTCCCACCCCGATGATGAAAAAAACGGACCCGAATATTGGCTTCCTTACTTGCTGAAAGATTGCTCATTCTACTGAATTTGAAGGTTTTTAATCAAAATACACCTCCAAACATAATCCTATAATCTACTGATAGCAAGTACTTTGTATGATCTAATTAATCATATCCGTCTTTAACCGTTACTATCCGTTATTAACCGTTAAAAACAGATATAGGGTTTTGTAGACTGGGGATAGTGCCTGTAAGGAACACTTAACTGAGTCATCAATAGTGAAGAGATGCTACGTTGGAATCTCTTTGTCACTCCAGCGGACTTAGTCCTATTGAATCTCTCCTGAAGTCTACGGCGCATTTTTCTTCAAAGGACAAGTACTTACAACTTTCCTTATTTAGGAAATAATAGTAAGGAGCCTGCATTTTAGGTCCCCAGGCCCGCCTCCTGTCTACAATCCAGGCAATTCCTTTGGGGCCCAGATAGCCATTGTGGTAGGCTTGGTCAAGTATGGGCTTCAGCCTTTTATTTTCTTCGTCATTATCATAGTGTAATAATATGACATAAGCATGCATATTGGTTTCATGACCTACTACCCGACTATTTGGAAATCCATTTTGCTCAATTAGCCGGAGTAGTGTACTGATATTCTGAGAATCTACTCTTACTAGATCATGAACCGGTACGCCCTCTCCCCTGTACGCCTTATCTTTTCATTTTTAGTTAAAAGACCTTTATTATCTTTCAAAAAATTATAAAAACGGGTGTAAATTTAAAATAGACATCTTTATGGCTTGTCGGCATTTTTTGCATTTTTCTGAATCAAGATAAG
>CAZNHN010000034.1:22332-26332 GCA_964572415.1 uncultured Phaeodactylibacter sp. | reverse complement strand
TTTGAAAAAGATCTTCAATAGCCTGCTTGTAGGCTTTGTCAAAGCAGGGATGCTGAATGTTGTGCTGTTCCTGAGCTACGACTGTTATCTGACTGCTGCAAGCTGCTGCGAATCCATACATCCGGTTGTAAGCTTTTGCGCCCATTCGATCCTTCAGTGCTCGTATTTTTTCATATTCCAGCCCCTGTGCCAGTGCTTTCCTGAAATAAGTGGCTGCCAATTTGCATTTGGAAGCCTTCGACGCTGCTCTCGAAATCGTGAAGTAATCGTATGCCGGTACATAATCAACCGGTTGAATGATCACTTCAAATAGGTCTGGGGAAGCAGCAATATCCCCCGAATCTATTAGCGCTTCGACCTTGTGAAATGACCTGTGATACGCGGGATAGGGGCTTCCCTCCTGATCGGAGCCTACCTTGCACCCGGTTAATAACAGTAAGGCTCCGGTGTGCAATACGATTACTGCCCGAAGATTTACCATATTCCTAATCAGCTTCAGCAAGCCCATTCCCCGGAAATAATGACAATGCCCCTGTAGCTTTCTATGGTAAAGCCTCCGGCATTCCAGCCCACATGGATTTTCCCATTCTCATCCTGAATGATACCGGAAACCTGCTTATTTAGATGCAGGAGCAGCAGGTAGGCTTCTTCAACAGAGTATTCGGGCAGATTCATTTGAAACCCAAACCCTCCGGTGTGAAAATAGGAAGATACATACGCTCCATTACTGAACACGATCCTCTCTGTACCTAAAGTGGTCACGGTATCTCTTCGTTCCAGATAAATAGCGGTATCACATACTTGCTTAAAGTAATCAGAAACGCTGGTGAACGCCCCCGGATCAGACAGGGGTGCCCAACTGGACAAATAAGCATCAAATACAAAACCTTCCACCCCATCATAAGTCACTTTAACCCAATTACCGCGAAGTACAACGGCAAAAGGTTTATCATCGAAGGTCGTACCCCGGTCGGTAAGTTTTTGGGAATGATATTGATACTCGTTCACCGATTTGTTGTCCCGGGAAATTGCTGCTGCCCCAAACGGTAGAGTAGCAATGACCTCAGACTGTAACGCAGGGGCCTTCCTCATATTCAAACCTGATGCAGCCCATACATATAGCAAGTCACCTTCCTGATAAGATGTGATACAAGTGCAACATAACGGAACGATTAATGCAAGTATGATCATTATCCCTTTCATCTCTATTAAAATTTGGGTATCATCCGCTTTTCTTACTCTCCAAATAATACACGACTCCCAAGACATACCGCCACCGGGCGTGTATACTCTCAAAATCGGGATTACTATTGTGCCGGAAGATAGCACCGTAAGCCTCCCGGCCAGCATTGAGGGCATAACTTGCCTTTACAAAGGGCTCGGTGTGGAAAGGCTCAAAGTCAAAGCCCGCCTGTATACCATACCTGAATACCTGCGGGTCAAGCTGACTAATGAGCATCAGCAATACCAAAACAGGCCCTGCTTTTATTTTTTCTAAAACCAACTTACAGTGTTTATTTATCAGATGAAGTGCACCTCCAAACATTCACTTGATCGGGCTAAAACGGGTGCCCGGTTTCCGGCTACATTTTTTCTCGAAAATCGCTTACCTTAACAGGACAATAATTATTTAACCAATCCCTATGAAAACGCCGCCCTCCAATACCAAACGGACATGTAAAATCTGCGGGCTCCCTATCAAAGGCCGGGCTGACAAAATATTCTGCTCTTCTACCTGTAAGAATGCCTACCACGTGGGCTTGCGCAAAGCTACATCCGAAGCGGTGCAACAGACCGACAAAATCCTACACCGCAACCGGTCTATCCTAATCGAAATTATGGATGGGAATACCACACAGCGTAAAGTCAACCGCTCAGAACTGGATAAAAAGAAATTCAACTATAAATACATTACTGGCTACTCTGTCAATTCCCGGGGCAAAACCTATCACCACGTTTACGACTTTAGCTGGATGGAGTTCTCAAACCAGGAAATTCTTATCGTGAAGAGAAACCAGAAATAATGGCTTCGCCGACCATAAGTCGCAATATCTACCTTTTCCAAGGCTAACTTTTGCGATCACCAGACAGCGCGTCTTCGCTTACATTGTTAAGTTAAGCTTTTATATATTCTTTCGCAAGACAGCCTTGCAAAATTTTCAGTTTTCAAAGCTCATACAGGTACAGGCTCCCCTCATAATAGCACAACATCAGTAGCCGTCCGTCCTGTAACCATAAGGCCGGCGGGGCATCAGCCGCTACAGGATAACCCGGCAATACTTCCCCATCCATGGAGAATGCCCAAAGCCGACGGGCAGCTTTGCTGAAGCCAAAAAGTACTGTTTCGTCCTCCAGCTTCCCGGCATGTACGCTGTGCAAAGGCGCCCCTACCGACCAGCTTTGCATTTCCCGAAAATCATTCCCTTCATAACCGAAGAGGTTCAGAGCAGAATTGTCCCACATTAAATAATCACCCCGGGCGTCGCCTGCGATGTCTTCAAATTGAAACCGCACACTGCCCTGTGGGTTAGGCATCAATGACAAGCGGAAGGTCTGCCCTTCCAGATTAAACACCTGCACATATCCGTCTGACTGCCCCACAGCAATGCGCTGTTGTTGCTGATCCGCAAGAATATACGGGGGCGAAATAGCTTTTGCCCGCAATGGCAGCGTATCCAACCTCAATCGCCCCAAACGGTCAAAGAGGTAGAGATAGCTGGATTCTGACAGGGCGGCTACGTAATCCTTCCCTTCGTACTGCACATGCTCAACCGGAAAGCGTACGAGCGTGTCTGTAACTGCATTGGGGCCCCAACCCGTTAAAAAACGACCATCCTGATCATAGCCATAAATACGCTGACCCCGGGTACTCACCCAAAGGGCATAGACAACCGGATCTTCCAAAAGGCTTACCCCAAGGGGTGCCGCTATGCCTCCGGGAATGGTCAACGGAAATGGCGGATGGACCTTGCCCTGCCAGTCCAGGACATGTATCTGATCGCCAGCGGCAAAAGCAAGGGCTGCCCTTTGTCCTCCATCTAAAGACAAGGGCTGCGGTACTCCTTTGATGCTGTCCCGAAGCGGGTACGACCAGCCGACCTTTCCATCCAGGCTCCGACAGACCAGTCCGCGACCTGCCTCCTGAGTCAGGATCGCTCCTTTGTCAATAAATGGCCCGGCAATGAGTTCCTCTTCCAGCGGCAGTTGCCAGACCAGCGAGGAGGACTGCTGAGAACGGTTGCTCCGGGGCAGGCCATCTACGCTAATGGCACCATCTTGATAAATGGCGGCTGTGGTGGAAGCCCAGGCAGACCAGAAAGTATCAATCCCGGCTCCTGGTACGCCCAGCAGTTGCCCGGCCAGCCGCACCGAACGCTCATGATTGCTGTACCACCATGCAGCAGTTGCTTTGGTAGAATCCAGTGCAATCCGGTCATTGAAAGTAGCGTCCTGCAGGAGAGAAAGCCCCAGTGCCCGGGCATTCATTACCTGCTCTATGCCTGCCCTGGAGGCGCTTAGTGCCACATAATCTCCAAGTACTACGATGTAGGGGTTTTGAAACCCTCCGCTAACACAGGAACTGAATAAGCCATCGCCCAGCAGTTGCCGGACTGCGAACATTTGATAGGGGAATTCCGCCAGCAGGCCCAACTCAGAGCCCATCTTAGAAATCCCTTCAGAAGGATCGCTGCCCGCACGGACGGGCAAAAGCACCAGCCGGTTGTCTGTGGAAGTACCCGGCAAGGCTAATTGCACAATCACTTTGTGGGTGCCCAGCCACGGGTTTAGAAAAGGGGCCAAAGGATCTTTTTCGGGTAAACGCCCATTCGGTGAAGTGATGCACCAGGCTAATTGTGCAGGCAGGTACGGAGCAATAACTGGGATGCCAGGGACCGTATCCCGCCTTTTCCACGGATGCAACCGACCCCGAACCTGCAACCTGTCTTGCCCCAAAGCGGTGAGGTGCAACTGAAGCTTCGAAGACTCAAGCTCCTGAAGC
>CAZNHN010000034.1:8770-22322 GCA_964572415.1 uncultured Phaeodactylibacter sp. | reverse complement strand
GTTGGCAATCACCGGCACGAGAATGGAGGCCAGGATGAACAGCAGTCGACGCAGCGTCGAGCGATAGGTGAGGTAGGCGTACAGGGTGCCGAGCGCGAGGGATGCGATGAGATAGCGGATACCGCTGCAGGCCTTCGCCACCTCCTTTGCCGATCTTTTAGCGCGGCAATCATGGCTTCTGTAAGGCGCGATTGTGTACCGGCAAGCCATAGATTTCGGTAGCGGGCCACCCAAACGCCTTCCGGCAGGGCGTAGACAGATATACCCCGGTAGGTCGAAGCAGGTGCCTGAGGGGAGACACGCTTGGTGAGAGCTGGTATTTTACCCTTTCTAACCACTGACCAGCCGTAGGAAGCAGTGCCCAAATGTTGCAGCATCCATAGCCCGTCTTTCCAGGTGGAATCAATGCTCAAAATCGCAGACCGCCCCTGTTCCAACTGCGTTAACAGGGTGGTTTCACCCGCCGACCTGCCAATTATCGAAAAATCCTTATCTTCGTCCTGCATCGAATAAGCGACCACAGCAGTTGCTTGCGGTACCGCATCCTCAACTGCCATTGGGTAAATCGCTAATCGATAAATGGCCAGGGCAACTCCACAACATATTCCTGCAACACCGACCCATTTTAAATGAGATCGTTCTGATTGACCGGTCACTTTTTACGCTTTTATTGATTCAATTGTAATCACTATGAGAAAACCATTTTTGAGACTCGGTGGTTTGATGGCATTGCTGGCAGTCGCATTGGGTGCCTTCGGTTCCCATGGCCTTAAGAGTGCTGTGGATGCCGCAAGTATCAATACGTTTGAGATCGGTGTGCGTTATCAGTTCTACCATGCTTTTGCCCTACTCGCCGTAGGCTTGCTCCTGTACTGGCGAAAAAACAAGCTCCTGACTGCAGCCGGATGGCTCTTTTTTGTCGGCACCCTTCTCTTCTCAGGCTCATTGTATCTGCTGGCCATGAGTGAGTTACTCCAGCTGAACACTTCAGCCCTAGGCCCCGTCACCCCCATTGGCGGGGTGGCTTTTATAGCGGGTTGGGCATGCTTTATTCTGGCGACTTTCCAAAAGAACGAAAAGTCTTACCGGCGGAAAAGCAGTGATGAAGGGTAATCCAAAACACCGCTCCATACCTTAACATCTCGCTTCGCACAAACCGGGGAGGCCCTCTGTTGCAATACCGAACCAAAAAACAATCTCTAATGAAAAAGGTATTTGTAACAGTTACCCTGCTTGGGCTTTGTATTCAGTTCCTGAACGCTCAGGGCGTTTATCTCGGTCCTCGTATTGGTGCCACATTTGCCAATGCTAAAGTTGAGGGTGATAATGAGCCGGATTTTGACAACCGCACTTCCGTCCTGTTTGGTGGTGCGCTGGAACTGGGGCTGGGCGATAATTTCGCCATCCAACCTGAAGTGAGCTATATTCAGCGAGGATTCGATGGTGGTGATGATGGTATTCTCGACCTCGCCCCCTCCGTTACCCTTAACTATCTGGATATTGGCGGAATCCTTAAATTGAAAACGGGCAGCAGTGAGCGACTTAGTGCCTACCTTGGTGCCGGGCCATCCTACAGCTATTTGCTGAGCGGAGAAGTCGGAGGTTTGGAAATCGATTTTGACGAGGAGGAAACCTTTAACCGCGGAGACTGGACAGCTAACTTTGCAGCAGGCGTTCAACTGCCGCTTGGAAAAAGCTACCTCTTTGTGGATGTGCGCTACCTCCTCGGCCTGACTGATGTGAATGAAAATGAAGATATAGAAGTCAGAAACCGGTCTTATGCTATTTCTGCCGGACTGATGCTTCCATTGTAAACCTACCGGACAGATTGTAATTAAAAAGCGGCTTGCTGCACAGATGCAACAAGCCGCTTTTTTGCTTTTGAAAGCTACTCACCTGCCAATTCCGGCTCGTCTTCGTCTTCTTTACGGCGGTTACGCCACCAAATGAAGCCGATGACCCCGATGAGCATATAAGGGGTTGCCAGCATATACAAAATGCCATTATTCAGACCTTTCCCGTCAGTGCCGCCATTTTTGAGATTGCTTTCGGCAGACATCCTGCACATCGGGCATTGCGCCAGTGCATCAGGTGCTGTGGCCACGCTCAAGGTCATGGTCAACGCAAGGATACTGAATAGCTTGATAATCTTATTTTTCATAATTATTTCCGGTTAAGTCACACAAAGATAACGTTTCCCCTGCCTTTTACGTTTCCGCTTACGGATAATATGGCATTAGCATGAGATAAGCTACCGGCCCGGTTACCGCAACATAAAACCAAATGGGCCATACCCAACGGGCCATCTTCCGGTGGCGGTCAAACTGCCCGGTATAGGCCCGGATAAAGGTAAACAGGATAAAGGGTAAACTAACTGCCGCCAGAACAATGTGGCTAAGCAAAATAACCAAATAAAAGGTCCTTGTACTGCCCACCGCGGCCAGCTCTTCAGCGCTGAGGGAGCCATCTCCGTCCAGATCACCGAATATGGTCTCAGGCGTGGTGAAGTGGTAAGCAACATAGGAGAGCAAAAACAAAACGGACAAACCCAATGCCACCATCATGGTCTTTCGGTGCGCTTCCACCTGCTTTTGTTTGATTAAGTACAGAGCGATCACCAGTGTAATAGCCGTCAGCGCATTTACACTGGCGTGAAAAGGAGCCAGAAAGCCCAGGTCAACGCCTTCCGGAAGCGGAATCTTCACTTGTCGCATTACGCCTACCAAGATCAATACAGCGCCTGTGACAATCCAGGCACCAACGTTGAGTTTTTTCTCGAGTTGCAAATCTGCCATCTTCGTGCTTATTTTTCGGTTTCCCGCTCGAAGATAATATCTGGCTCTTCGACGGGATGTAAGTTTAGGGTAATATGCTTGATTAATAATTTCAGATCTTCCGCATTGGTCATATCATAGGTGCCCCGTACCATAGCACTGTCTGCAAAGAATAACTGCTTGTTATCCACCAGGCTTCCGGACTGAGTAATTCCGGACAGCTTCATAGATTCCGCAATGCCGGCTATCTGAGAGGCATCACCGTGCAAAAAGAAGAACTGCCCGGGGTCTTCCACGCCACTGTCCAACAACAATTGCGCGGATTCTGCCTGTGTGGCTATATCAGCACCTTCCCGGAAGGTCAGAAAGTAAACATCCCTGCGCTCATCAAATTGTTCCTTCAACCGCTGCAGGAGGTCAAAATAAGTATCCTGATTAGCACCGGTGTAAAAGTGACCAACAACCAGCTGATCCGAAAACTGACCCGAAGAGACAAGAGTATCGTTGTAATTGATCAACTCAAATTCAGCAACCGGGGCAATATCTTTTAGTTCGTTGATCGCCTGAATACGGTAGTTCAGCCCGGTTTGGAGGTAGTACCAGGAGCCCAGGGGCAAGACGACCAGCAGGAGCAGTAAGCCACCTATTTGCAATAAATTCATTTTATTCTTCGCCATATTTTCGTTGTGCTATAGTTCTCTGGAAAAACACCGTAAGACGGGGATTGTTGAAGGTTTCATCCTATAACAAAAGGGTGAGAAAACGAATTTTCTCACCCTTCAATTCAGCAGATGCCTGTTGTGCAGGCTGTTGAATTATTTCTATCCGTTGAACCGGACAGTCTTATCGTCATAGCGGAAACCCTGAAGGTCATCCTGCTTCACTTCTTCAACTTTTTCTTTGTCCTTTTCCTCAATCTGCTGACGGCGCTGCTTCCAGGCTGTTCCTTCCTGGAAGAAGGCAATCAATGCCCATACTAGTAGCACAGTAGGCAGAAGTACACTTAGCGCCAGTCCTTTCACTTCGTAGCGCATGTGCATGAATTCGTAAATAATGTAGTACGCTTTGTAGAGCGACAATACGATGAGAACAAGCCCCACAAGGTAGCCCAGCCAGCTGATATCTTCCAGCCCACCGATGACATGCCCCTTGCCAAGGAGCGAAAAGAATACTTCTATCAAAGTTACTACGGCCAGAAGCACCAGACCTTTATAAACCAATTTCTTTGAATCTTCGTAGGATAAGTTTCCCATTTTGGATAGCTTTTTTAGGTGAACGACAAAGTGGGTGAATTAAAGGAGGTAGAATACCAGGAATACAAATACCCATACCAAGTCTACAAAGTGCCAGTACAGACCGATTTTCTCTACCATCTCGTGACCATTCTTACGCGCCATGTACAGACCACTACCCGCATTTATCATAATAATGATCAGAAAGACCACACCTGAGAATACGTGGAAGCCGTGAAAGCCTGTAATGAAGAAGAACAACGCGCCGAACGCCTTAGGACCGAACTGCTGCATCTTTACTTCACCGGCGTCAGGACCATCTGTAACCAGGTACTTGCGCTGCAGGAAGTTATCCGCATTAACAAAATAACCGGCATGGTCACCCTGAGAATAATCGTGGTCGGCGTGGTCGCCTTCGCCATGATCTTCACCATGAGCAGCACCCGCCTTGTGGATAAGGTAGCTGTCTCCAGCTTCAAATACTTCGTCGGTTTCTTTGCCGTCAGCGTCCAGATAAACACCAGACTCCACATGCGTACCAAATGGGTTAACGTTGACCGTCATGTGCTCTGTAGCAATAAGGTTCGTCCACTCCCATGCCTGACAGCTAAGGAAGCCAATACCCCCGATAATCGTCAGGAGCATCCAGAACACAACTCCGTTTTTATTCTCACGGTGCCCTTCCTGCACGCCACGAACCATCGTCACCGAGCTAATGATCAGCAGGAATGACATGATCGTTACGAAAATCAGCGGAGCATCATGTACGCCGAATGGCGCTGTTGAAAAGACGAAGTCAGGAACAGGCCAGGTAGGACTGCTAAAACGCAGCGCACCATATGCAATAAGGAAGCCTGCAAACGTAAAAGCATCAGAAAGCAGGAAATACCACATCATCAGCTTGCCGTAGCTCGCCTTGAACGGCTCCGTTCCTCCATCCCAGGAGGAACCGCCCTGATTATCCAAGTCCTGTCTTTCCATTACGGAATCTGTTGTCGCCATCGGTCTTGTCTATTTTGTTTGTTTCAGTTGTAGTTGAGTATTAAGACTGCTGCAGGGTGAAAAATACCAGCAGGTACACCCATAGGAAGTCCACAAAGTGCCAATAGATTAATGTCATTTCAAAACGCAGCTTCCTGGCTGGTGTCACTTTATGCGGTAATGCAAAAGCGTGTATAAGTGCCACGATTAAAGCTGCAATGCCCCCGAGTATGTGTGCCGCATGTACGCCGGAAATCACATACACAAAGGATCCGGAAGGATTGGTCGTCAACTCCACACCGATTGATGTGAGCGCCTGCCACCCCTGATACTGCAAAGCTAAGAAAGCCAGCCCCAAAATTAAAGTAAACACGAGCAATACTCGGTAAGCTTGCGTCTTCCCGCGCTTAAAAGCCAGGTAAGAACCGTGTACCGTTGCACTGCTCAGCAAAATGACCAGCGTATTGATGTAGAAGATGTCCGGTAAACGGAACTCCAGCCAGTTGCCTGCTGCCTGACGCACGATGTACGCACTTGTAAAGGCGGCAAACATCATCAAAATACTAGCACAGGCTACACCTAATGCGAATTTCTTGGGATGGATTTTACTTCTCGTATATTCAGTTGCCACAGTTGCATTCATAATTGTAAATCAAATTTTATCTGCAAAAAAGGCTAACAGGGATACCGGTATGTACAGAAAGGAGAAAAACATCAGCATTAACGCTGACTTCCGGTCTGCTTTCCGGTAAAAATTCCAGCTGAACCCTGCATAAGCCAGGGATAAAACAACAACAATCCCGGCAGATATCGCGCCCGTCACCCCCATCCAATAGGGGAACAGGCCCACCGGTACCAGGCACAGCGCAAATACAAAAGACTGCAGTGCGATGGAACGGTCCGGTTTTTCTTCTTTTGCAGGCACCAGTTGGTATCCTGCTTTGTGATAATCCTCAAAGCCCAGCCAGCCGATTGACCAGAAGTGTGGAAACTGCCACAGAAACTGCAACGTAAACAGGCTGAGCGCTAAAGGCGTGAGCGTACCCTGTGCCGCTACGCATCCGATCAGTGTTGGCAAAGCTCCGGGAATCGCGCCCACAAACACCGCTACAGGTGAGATACGCTTGAGTGGCGTGTACAAAAAAGCATACAGCACCAGGGAAAAGGTCCCGAAAAATGCTGCCCAGGGATTGAACATCGCCAGGAAAGTAATGCCGAAAAGACTCTGCAAACCGGCAAACATAACCGCCTCGGACACCGTCATCCGGCCTGCTGCCAAAGGACGGTCAGCAGTACGCTTCATCAAACGGTCGTAATCCTTTTCTAAAACCTGATTCAGTGTATTGGCAGCACCTGTCACTAAAAAGCCGCCTGCCGCAAGAATGGCAACAGCTCCCCAATGCAGAACATCCGCTGCAATAGCGAAAGCAACCACTGACGAAAAAACAACAGTCAGGGTCAGGCGGAACTTTACCAGCATGTGGTAGTCCTTTACCTTACGTAGCACAAGGCTGCCCCAAGTTAACTGTTCTGCTTTTGTAGACACGTTTACACCTATTGTATTACAGGAGGTAAACCTCATATTGAAGGTTACCTCCTGCAAAGTGAAATTATTATTTAGCTCAAAAACTGACCTTTAACAAAGTTAGTGGTCATGCTTGGACTCATCCTGACTTACAGGCTCTATCTGGGAGATGAAGTCCTTACCATCTTTACCATAGTCGTAAGCCCAGCGCTGAACCGTAGGAATTTTGCCTGGCCAGTTGCCGTGGATACCCTTGACAGGAGTTGTCCATTCCAGTGTGGAAGCTTTCCATGGGTTGCGGTCTGTCATCTTCTTACCTTTCCAGATGCTGTAGAAGAAGTTAACCACGAAGAGCAATTGGAAACCAAACGTAATGATCGCCGCAATAGTGATGAACTGATTCATCGCATCAAAAGAACCGAATGCTGCGAAGCTGTCAAAACGGTAGTAACGGCGAGGCACACCTGCCATACCGAGGTAGTGCATTGGCCAGAACACAGCGTAGGCACCGACAATCGTACCCCAGAAGTGCAGTTTACCAAGCGTCTCATTCATGAAACGACCGTACATCTTAGGGAACCAGTTATAGATACCCGCGTACATTCCAAAGAATGCCGCAACACCCATCACGATGTGGAAGTGGGCAACAACAAAGTAAGTATCGTGCAGCTGAATGTCAATAGCTGAGTTACCCAGGAAAATACCGGTCAAACCACCGGAAATGAACATGGATACAAAGCCAATACCAAACAAACTGGCAGAATTGAAGCGAATATTACCGCCATATAAAGTTGCAATCCAGTTGAACACCTTAACCGCAGATGGCACCGCAATGATCAGAGTGAAAATCACGAAGAAGTTAGAGATGAACGGATTTACACCTGACATAAACATATGGTGTGCCCATACAATAAAGGACAGGAAGGCAATTGCCAGAATGGAGTAAACCATCGCCTTATATCCAAAGATCGGCTTGCGGGAGTGTACAGACAGTACTTCTGATACAATACCCATCGCTGGCAGGATGATAATGTATACCTCCGGGTGACCCAGGAACCAGAACAAGTGCTGGTACAAAATCGGGCTACCTCCTACATGATCAAGTGCCTGGCCGCCTATGAAAATCTCGCTTAGGAAGAAACTCGTTCCAAGACTACGGTCGAAAGTGACCAGCAGGAAGGCAGATACCAATACTGGGAACGAGAGCAGACCAATGATAGCAGTAATAAAGAATGCCCAAATGGTCAGTGGCATGCGCCACATGCTCATACCCTTGGTACGCATGTTCAGAACGGTGGTAATGTAATTGATACCACCCAACAGAACTGATACTACAAAGAATACAAGACTAACGATCCAGAGCGTCATACCTGCACCAGACCCACTCGAGGCCTGCGGTAGAGCACTTAACGGCGGATAGGCTGTCCAACCACCCGAGAAGGGCCCTGTGTTTAAGAACAGAGAGAAAAACATGACCACTCCTGCCAGGAAAAAGAACCAGTAGGAGAGCATGTTCATGAACGGAGAAGCCATATCCCGTGCACCAATCTGCAATGGGATGAGCAGGTTGGAAAAAGTACCACTCAGACCCGCTGTCAATACAAAAAATACCAGTATGGTACCGTGCATCGTCACGAGTGCGTAGTAAAATTCAGGTGCCAGTGAGCCAATGCCCGCATCATTTACGGTTATCCATTTGCCCAGTACCGGCTTCAGCCATGCCATGTTTTCCTCTGGGAAACCCAGCTGAAGGCGGAAAACGAGAGACATCAAGCCACCTACAATCGCCCAGAACATACCTGTGATCAGGAATTGTTTGGCGATCATCTTGTGATCCTGACTGAAAAAATAAGTCGTTACAAAATTAGATTGAAATTTATCGCCGTGGTGGTGATCATGAAAGTGATCATCGTATCCGTACTCTTCGATCAAAAGATCGTCTTCGTGTACTAACGGCTTCTCTACAACATTAGCCATCTGCTGAAAAATTTTATTGTTATCCGTTCTAGTAGTTCTTGCTATCGGTTAACGCAAAATCAGGGTCGCTTGTTCCGAATTATTCGGCAGTAGCTTCCTCTGTTTCGTCAACCGGTGTGGCATCGCTCAAAGCGGGTGCCTCTTCAGTAGCCATAGGGTCATCTTCCGTACCCTTAATGGTTGCTTCGTAGTAAGACTGCTGCTCAGAAAGCCAGTTTTTGTACTCAGCTTCTGACACAATTTTTACGGTACGGCGCATTGCATAGTGTCCCTCACCACACAGCTCCGCACAGGCAAGTTCGTAGTTAAAATCTTCGAACTTGGTAGGCCCTTCCGGATCCTCAGGATCAATCGGTTGATGCCACTCCGGGTACTTAGGTTCACCCTGATCGTTAAGTGCGCCAAGCTTTGCGCGGTACTCCTCAGTGGTAGTGGTTGGCGTGAATACAAAATAGGTTGGCATGCCCGGCACCGCATCCATTTTCACCCGGAAGTGAGGCAGGTAGAAGTTATGGAGCACATCACGGGATGTAATCCTTACCCGCACTTTCTTACCAACCGGTAGCACGATTTCACTGGGGTGAAAATCGTCAAGGTTCTTCTCGTCTGACCATACCTGACCAAGCGGATTGGTGGCAGAGATCATTTTATAGTCTCTTGCGCCCAGCTTTCCATCAGGACCGGGGTAGCGCAGGTGCCAGGCAAACTGATAACCCGTCGCTTCAATCTCGATGTAGTCTTCACCTTCTTCAACGTCCGCCATAACCTCGTTCCAGGCATCAAGACCACCTACAACAAGGAAGGTCATCACCACTGCAGGGATCGCAGTCCAAATTACCTCAAGACGGTTGTTGTGCGAAATGTAAGCTGCTTTCGTTCCGCGGCGCGCACGGTACTTGTAAGCAAAGTAGAACAACAATATCTGGGTGATGAAAAAGACAATCCCAGTGAAGAACAACGTAATGTTGAAGATGTAGTCGATACTGCCACCGTGGGCAGAAGCCGACTCATTAGGACCATACCACAACATACTGTCTTTGTAATAGATGGCAGAAACCGTACAGGCTACGAGAAAAATCACCATGAAAATCATGGAGTAACCCGCTTGTGTGCGATTGGTACGCTCCTGCGCTTCTTCTTCACCGCGAATTTTACCCGCCAGCTCTGTCACCTTGCCGATTTGGACGACAATGATGCCAATGAGTATGACGCAGAGTAATACGAATAGAGCAGTCATTATTTTTTACTGATTTTTAGTGTAATCAATTCTAGATCGCTGTCGCTAAAATACACTCATTCAACAGCTTTACCCCCGTTTCTGATTTCAGACTAATTTTGTTTAGAACCAGTCTAAATAACTGAGGTTCTATAGCTCTTGCTGAACCTTCTGTTTAATGTGCCTCTTCGTGCATCTCCACATGGTGGTGCAGAGACTCTTCGAGGTAAGGATCGTTCTTTGGTGTTAGTGGCGCTTTCGCCAGCTGAGTCATTACGACGTATATGAACAGTGCCAGAAACCCAAGCATAGTGCCTAATTCAAGCAATCCCGGAATGGTAAAGCCCATCTCGAACGGCATGGCATGCATAGCAGCTTCCGTGTGCCCGGCAAGCTCTGCGCCATGCTCTGCACCGTGGTGCGCACCTTCGCCTCCGTGATGCTCCATTGCGTGCATGGCAGTCAGCCGTGCACCTGGCTTGATCATCTGGAAGAAATCCCACCAGTGACCGAAGAAAACCACAATCGATGCAAAGACCATAGTACCGTACTTCCGCTTGGTGTCATTACGCATCAGCACGAAGAAAGGCGCAATGAAGTTCAGCAACAGGTTGCCATAGAAAAGCACAGGGTAATTCTCCTGACGCTCCTGGAAGTACACCGTTTCCTCACCGACGTTACCGTACCAAATCAGCATGTACTGCGAGAACCAGAGGTAGGTCCAGAAAATACTGAACGCAAACAGGTACTTACCCAGGTCATGCAGGTGCTCCTGTGTCACATTCTGCAGATACCCCTTACCCTTCAGGTAGGCGATCAGCACAATAGTGGAAGCCATCGCTGCCACAAACCAGCTCGCCCCGGTGTACCACGCAAACAGCGTAGAGTACCAGTGGGCGTCAATGGACATAATCCATAGCCAGATCACTGCTGCACTTGAGAATCCCGCGATAGGCAGGAATGCTGCTGAATAAATCCGGATTTTACGGTGGTGCTCAAAGGAAGCATCCCCGTTCTTGTCTTCATCAAGAGACAGTTGCCGCATTTTCCAGGCAAAGAATATCCAAATCCCCATGATGATAACAGTACCGGCAGTGAACCAGGTTAGGTTCAAAAAGCCTGATTTGCCGTTTAGAACCGGGTCATTGGCAACTTCTGAGGCATCAGTCCAGTGATACATGTGGTGCAGATGACCTACAGTTGCAATCACTACGACGGCCATCAGAATAAAGCCAGGTATCAGGAACATGGAGTAAGCTTCCCAAATACGCTTAATCAATGTATGCCAGCCAGCCAGTGCGGTTGTAAAGGCAGACAGGATAAAAAGCGACATCAGTGCAATCCCCGTGAAAAATACAGAGTTATGCAGATAGTTCGTCCAGAAGCGGGTGTGGAACATATCATCACCAAAGAAAGTAATGATCATGCACAACAGACCCAGCCCCATGAACCCAAAAAGGACGTTCCGCTGATTGCCAGTAATCGTGAATTGGTCCATTAGTTATTTTGTTTGAATAGTTTTTTCGATTGCTTTTCTTAAGGACGGATAAAAAATCAATGATGCAATTTTGATTCGTTAAAGTTTTCAAAACAACTGACCAGAGGGAGGTTGTGTGGAAATTTTAGCGAATCCTAAGAGAAAATTGTATCATTTATTTCCGTCAAACTGCTTGTGTACCCCTTTCACAGGATTACTTTTTACCGTGACCGCCGTCACCGTGGCTGTGATCACCTTCTTCACTGTGGTCGCCTTCGCCGTGCTCTCCAGCTTCAGCCGGCATTTCCGCTTCATCTGTCATTTTCTGTGCCAGTGAAGGAGCCTGACTTGCAGGCGTGCCAAATGCCGGGTTAAGGGTGTTGGCTTCCGGGCTGTATTCCAGCTTCTTCTCTTTGGCTTGCAGAGCGCGGATCCAGTGGATCACCTGCCAGCGCTCCTCGTAGGAAATCTTGTCAGCGTAGCCGCCCATGACGTTCTTACCGTACATGATAGCGTGGTAATAACGTCCATTGGAAGCTTCCAGGAATTGATCAAGCAGGAAATTGGCAGGCGCTGCCGGATAAGCCGCATTAGGGTTCTCATCAGCAACCAGATAACCTACACCGTCTCCTTTCTCACCGTGGCAGATGCCACAGAACTTATTGTACAGATCCTCGCCTTTTGCCAGCCCTTCTTCAGTAATGGGGAAGGGATTATCAATCAATTCAGCCGTGGCACGCTCGCGCTCCGGCTCCGTATCTTCATAGTAATAAGGTACAGCACCATTCACAGGTACGGCAATCCCCTGCACTTGGTCTTCGCCGTTCATGTAAGCCATTACATCATCGGTAGAAGCACCGCCTTCCTGATTGGAAGCCAGATAAGCACCTGCGTAACCGCGGGGAATGGCGCCTTTGGCAGGCAGGCCGGCAATAGGCAGCTCCTTGAGCTTCACCACACTTGCACTGTCCCAGGTGTTATAGTAGTAATCGGTGTAGACATTCGCTTCCTGAGCAATGGAGTGCCCCATATCCGGCATGTATTCACTGCCCGGATGGTTGCCATCGGGAGGTGAGCAGGAGTGCAAAACCACTACTGCAACGAACGCCCAAAGTATATACTTGATGTTTTTCATCACATCTCTTGTTTATAGTTCTTTCTTAAATGTTCTTGGTATTCACCTCTTCCGCACCCGTTTGGGAAAAGAAGCCCTTCAGCTTGTCGGTAAAGGACGCTTCCGCATTCGTCACGTCAAACGCAATGCAGAATTTATCATCCGTAATGCGGTCGTCCAGCGTCGGAATCGTGACGCCCGGGCCAAGGCCGCAGATGATGTAAAAGGTAACAACCATACCTACAGCCGCAAACAGTACCGTCAACTCAAAAGTGATCGGAATAAATGCTGGTGCAGAGAAGTAGGGCTTACCTCCAAATATAATCGGCCAGTCGCGGGTGAACACCCAGGTCATGAACAGGAATGCAGTCAGTGTGCCGAGCATTCCGTATACAAAACCGGTGATGTGCAGACGACTCTCCGCAAAGCCCAGCTTGGGGTCAAGCCCGTGTACCGGGAATGGTGTAAATACCTCTGTGATTTCAATACCCTCGGCATTGGCGTGGTCTACCGCCTTGAGCAGGTACTCCTCGTCGTTGTACAATCCGTACAGAATATCTTTCTTTTGATTGCTCATTATTCTTACGTTACAGATTCTTCAAATTGGATTAATGGGCGGCTTCCTTGCTGCCTTGATGGGTTTTATTGGCATTTGGGCCAATGTACTGATCACCACCCGCCTTCAGGATACTCTTCACTTCCGCTACTGCAACCACCGGCGCAACGCGTACGAAAATGAGGTAAAGGGTGAAAAACAGCCCCAGGGAACCAATGAAAATGATGATTTCCACCCAGGTCGGCACGTAGTAGCTCCAGCTTGATGGGAGGTAGTCCCGTGCCAGTGTGGTCGCAATAATCACAAAGCGCTCAAACCACATACCAATATTCACGAAGATGGACATCACAAAGGTGACGAAGATGTTCCGGCGCAGGCTCTTCCACCAGAAAATCTGCGGTGAAAGTACGTTACAGGACATCATACCGATGTAGGACCAGTAATACGGCCCAAGTACACGGTTATAGAAAGCAAACTGCTCATAAATATACCCGGAGTACCAGGCGATGAAGAGCTCCGTCAGGTAAGCCACACCAACGATGGTACCGGTGGCCAGGATTACCTTATTCATACTCTCAATATGTTCGAGTGTAATGTAGTCTTCCAGTTTGAGGATCTTCCGCGTCATGATCATCAGGGTCTGTACCATGGCAAAACCGGAGAAGATCGCACCCGCAACGAAGTAGGGCGGGAAGATCGT
>CAZNHN010000034.1:0-8760 GCA_964572415.1 uncultured Phaeodactylibacter sp. | reverse complement strand
AAAGGATACGATGGTGTGCACCGAAAGTACCAGTGGCGTCGCAAGACCTGCCAGTACCAGGGAGAGTGCTTCCCAACGCTGCCAGTGCTTGGCACTGCCCGTCCAACCGAAGGACAAGAAGTTGTACAGTTTTCGGCGGATGCCTTTCGCGCGGTCACGGACCGTTGCAAAGTCAGGTACCAGGCCGGTGTACCAGAACAACAGCGATACCGTAAAGTAAGTGGAGATCGCAAATACGTCCCAAAGCAGCGGTGAGTTAAAGTTCACCCACAACGGGCCGCGTGTGTTCGGATAAGGGAAAATGAAAAACGCCAGCCAGATACGCCCCATGTGGATAAGCGGGAACTGACCTGCGCAAATAACGGCAAAAATGGTCATCGCCTCCGCAGCCCGGTTTACACCAGTCCGCCAGCGCTGACGGAAAAGCAGGAGGATGGCCGAAATCAGTGTACCGGCGTGACCAATACCTACCCACCATACGAAGTTGGTAATGTCCCAACTCCAACCGATCGTCCGGTTGAGGTCCCAGGTACCAATGCCCTGCCAGATCGTCCAGGCTACACCAAAGACGAACAGCGCCAGGCCGGTCACCGCTACAATGAAAGCCAGCACCCAGGCAGCGCTTGGCGTACGCTCCGTTGGCGAGCAAATATCTTCAGTAATCTGGTGGTAAGTCTTACCACCGGTTACTAAGGGTTCACGAATTGGAGATACTACTGCACTCATTATAATCGAGTCGTTAAATGTTATTTAATTATAGAGGCGGTGGGGAGCATTCTCCCCACCAGCTTTATGCATCGAGTTCTTCGTTCTTGTTGTTGACACGTGCCTGATAACGCACTGCTGACTGAGTGTTGACTTCCTCAAGCACCAGATAATTCAGTGGGTTTTCCAGACGCTCTGCCAGGATGCCTTCCTTGTCGTTGTCGTCGCCAAAGACGATAGCGCCGGTTGGGCATGCCGTCTGACAAGCGGTCTTCACGTCCTGATCGCGCAGTTTACGCTGCTCGCGCTTAGCCGTCAGCTTGCCTTCCTGAATACGCTGTACGCAGAAGCTGCACTTCTCAATTACACCGCGTGAACGAACGGTCACGTCAGGGTTGAGGACCATACGGGTCAGGTTGTCTGCGCCGAATGGGATGGCTTCTTCGCCGTTCAGGTCGTACTCATTGGCACCGAACAGGTCAGCGGTGGTGTAGTCAAGCCAGTTGAAACGACGTACCTTGTAAGGGCAGTTGTTCGCGCAGTAACGCGTACCGATACAGCGGTTGTAGGTCATCTGGTTCAGACCTTCAGAGCTGTGGTTGGTTGCCGCTACCGGACAAACGTTCTCGCAAGGCGCATTGTCACAGTGCTGGCACATCATTGGCTGGTAAACCACATTTGGGTTCTCGTAGTCGCCGTAGAAATAGCGGTCGATCCGCAGCCAGGTCATCTCGTGGTGGCGTGCCACCTCTGTCTTACCGACTACCGGCACGTTGTTTTCTGCAATACAAGCTACCTGACAGGCACCGCAACCGATGCAGGCGTTCAGGTCGATATGCATGGACCAGTGGTGGCCCTGATCGTATACCTGCTCCTTGTACTCGTCGTAAGGGTACAGGGTGTGGCTGTTCAGTTTCTGTGCCTCAGCCCGCTTTTCTTCAATATGGTGAGAAAGGTCTTCCAGCTCCGACAGGTTGCCCTGATAGATGATGGAACGATTGACCAAACCACCCTGGAAACCTTCTCCAACAGTCATCACCGTCTTTTCATCAACGTTGATTTCTTCTCCGGTTTCCGGGTCTTCGCCAGTCAGTCCCATAGAGTGGTGGTACTGTACGCAGGCGAAGCGGTCTTCTACAGCTACTTTCTCAGATACACTATCTACAGTAGCGTAGTATTGTACGTTGCCGTTCTCATCGTAAGAAGTCCACGGGTAAACATCAACGCCAACATTATTGCCGATGGCACGGCCCAACATACCGGTTTCGGTGCGGCCGTAGCCCAATGCAATAGCAAGCGTACCCTGCATCTGACCAAACTGGCGTACAACGGTGCAACGCTGTGCCGTTCCGTTCACCGTGACATCTACCATATCAGCTTTACCCTTGCTTTCGTCCGGGTTCAGCCCCATGAAGGAAGTGAACTCGTTGCCACCGTCCCAACCAACAGGAATGGCCAGGTAGTTGCCCCAGGTACAGCGGTTAACCGGGTCCGGCATCTCAAGGAGCCAGGGGTTGTTGCTGTATACGCCACCGCCCATGTTGACGGTTTCGTAGAGGGAGATTTCGAGTTCAGCATTGGAAGGCTTGCGCACCATGCGCGCTGCTGCATTTACATCGCCGGCAAAAGCAGGTGCTTCAGTGGTATCTTCAGCTACAAAGACGCCATCGTGAAGTACGCTGTCCCAGAACATCTTAGGCGTTGCAAAGCCCGTTTGCTGTAAGAATAAGTTTTCCTGCCAGTGCTGCTTCATGTAATTGAAGATAAAGGCACCAACATCTTCTTTTGATTTTTCGTAGTAAGGATTGGACTTGGTAGCAACCGCCGTGCTGTCGGCACCGCCCATGACACTCATCATGTCAAAATCTGCCCAACGCAACAGGCTCTCTTCGGTCTGACGGCTGCCGGGGCGGCCAACCGTATTGAAGATCGGAGCAATCGTTGGCTGAATCAGGCTGTAATGGCCGCGCTTGGGTTCTACGTCGCCCCAGCTCTCGAGATAGTGGTGAGTCGGCGTGATGTAGTCACAAAGTGCCACGGTCTCGTTAGGTACCATTGAGAAGGAAACCTTCAGCCCTACCTTTGAGGCAGCCTCGCGGAACTGCGCTGCATTCGGCAAATCGAATGCAGGGTTGGCACCGTCCATTACGAACAGCGCGTCTACCCGGCCGGCGCTCATCGCCTTCACCAGGTCCTGCACCGGCTTGTCCATACCCTGACGCTGCATGGAAGCGGCGTTGAAGTCCAGAGTATTACCGTAGTTGCCGAGCATATTGTTGATCGCATTGATCAGGATCTGCTCGCCTTTATTATTGGAGCCGGAAACCACCAGGGACTTGCCACGGTTGCTGACCAGCTCGTCTGCTACTTTTTCAATTTTGCCAGCCGTGGCACCTTCCAGGTTTGATCCGCTTACACGGGCTCCGCCGGTCTTGGCGGCAACGGCGTTGTACAATGCAACGATGGCAGCGCCTTGCTCAGAAGGCTTCACCATGATGCGGTTGTCCGCATTGGAACCAGTCAGGCTCATGTGGCTTTCCACCTGAATGTGGCGGGACATCTTCGCGCCCTTCACCTTTTTGATACGGCGGTTGTTCGCGTATTGATTGGCAAACTCAATTGGAGAAATCCAGGTGCCGAGGAAATCAGCATCAAAGCTGACAATCACATCGGCTTTATCGAAGTGGTAAGCCGGGATCACCGCCTGACCAAAGGAATCCTGGTTAGCTTCCAGGATGGCAGAGCTTGAAACCGGGTCGTACATGACCACTTCTGTATTGGGATAAGCCGCTTTGAAATCTTCGAGGGCTTTCTTAGTCGTTGGGCTCATAATGGTATTCGCCACAATCCGGATATTGGAACTGGCAGTCAGTTTGCCCATAATTTCACCGTCGATTTCCTCCCAGGATGGACCCCGCTCATTGCGGTCAGCAGAACGCTGAATCTTGCCCTCTTTCACCCGGTAAGGACCATCGAGACGGTTGGTATCATAAAGGCTGAGCACACTGGCCTGCGCCCGGGCGCTCGTACCGCCTTTAGTTATGTTGGAAAGGGTGTTGCCCTCAATCTTAATGGGACGGCCCTCACGAGTCTTCACCAGTACCGGGCAGTAATCGCCGCCCTGCACAAAGGAAGAAGCATAATAAGTAGCGACGCCCGGTACGATTTCATCCGGCTTGACCACATAAGGTACCGCGCGCTTCACAGGGATTTCACAACTGGCAGCCAGAGTGGCAGCACCAAGGCCAAACCCGAGGTACTTCAGGAAGTCCCGGCGGGAAGCTTCCGTATCCATCGCGCCCTGCTTCGACAGGGTGTCAACGACAGGCAGTTCTGTGAATTCGTTTTTGTTTGTTTCCAGGTAGCTGGGATCGTTTTGCAGTTGGTCCACACCGATCCAAACACCATTGTTTTTATTCTTCATTGCTACTTTTTTCAGATTCAATTCCGCTAATGAGTTTTAATAGTGGCACTTCTGGCACTCAAGACCGCCAATGTCTTCAACCGTCACCTTATCACGCTCGCCGTTGGCGATTTCTTCGTGGTAGCGGGTGTAAGACTTGTAGTACTCGTTGTCATCAAACTGCACCTCCGTCTGACGGTGGCAGTTAATGCACCAGCCCATAGAAAGTGGAGAATGCTGCTTGGCAACTTCCCATTCTTCCATTGGCCCGTGGCAGGTCTGACATTCCAGCTGACCGACCGTCACGTGCTGTGCGTGGTTGAAGTACACGTGGTCCGGCAGGTTGTGGATGCGCACCCACTCAATAGGTCCCTGAATCTTCTTTTTAGTTGGATTGGTCAGTGAGGAGACGATACCTTCCCACTGATCTTCGATGAGTTCTTCTCCTTTGCTGTCAATAGAGCCATTCTCTTTGACATAAGTATCGGCAATCCATTTCTTGTATATCTTTTCGATATCGTCCTGATTCATCTCTTCATAGTTATCGAGGTAAGTATCAGAAGAAGGATCGTAACCGATAGAAGCGTATATTTTAGTCAGCTCCGCTGTACCATACTTGGACCCTACCTTGATGGCACGGTGGCAGTTCATACAGGTGTTTGCCGCAGGAATGACGGAGTGCTTGGAACGGCGGGCACCATCGTGGCAGTACTGACAGTCAATTTTCTGAAGACCAGCGTGTGTCTGATGCGAAAATTTAATTGGCTGCTCCGGAGCATAGCCCTGCTGACGGCCGAGCATGATAGCGTTGTTGACTGTGGTATAACCACCCAGTACCACCAGCGCAAAAATGACAAATGCGATCAGCCCTTTGCTCGTTAGAAGCTCAACCAGGGAAGTACGGCGGGCGTCGGAGTTGCCTTCGCGCACCTGTAGCATGTAGTTCAGATTGGAAACGATACGTGCCAATACGATCGCCAGGATACCAAGTATGACAGCGAGTGCTATGAATAATGGTGTGTTGTTGGGTTTCTCTTCCACAACCGCTACCGCTTCACCACCAGCTACATCCTTCTTTTTGTCTGCGCCGGTGTAAACCGCATCAATATAAGCAAGGATATTATCAATTTCTGAATCGCTCAGGTTTAGGAAGTTGTTCATTACCGTTGGCTTCCACTCTTCCCACAGCTCAACGGCACGAGGATGCCCTGAATTAATCATGGACTGAGATTGACGAATCCAGTTGTAAAGGTCTTCCTTCGGATAATCCGCCCAGCGCTCCTGAGTACCGCCCAGTGCCGGACCGGTAAGGTTATCCTTCATGTTCTTGTTGTGGCAGGTCGCGCAATAGTTACGGAAGAGCGTTTTGCCCTCGTCAATATTCACGGCACCTCCACCATCACCTTCTTCCTGAGCCATTGCCGGCAGCGCAAAAACTGCCATCGCCAAGAGAAAAAGGACTCGGCTAATCAACTGCTTGTATGTCATCTTTATGATGCTTGTAGTTTTATGGTAAATCGACAATTGCTTGTTTCTGTCATTCTATTGTCAGCGCAAATATAGAATGTACTGCACTCATTTAACAATAAAAGTCCGAAAGCTCCTATTATTTAGATTTTTTCTAAACAAGGCGCTAACTGCCCGGAAAACTTGACTTCACGAAGGGGCTAAACCCTCCGATTTCCACAATTTTGTTTGCCTGTTTAACACATGAACAAAATTAAATTAATACATACCATTCCGGTTTGGCTTTATTGCCTCAAACGGCCACTTGCGCACGAATGGCAGGATGAGGCTCGTACCCCGTCAGTTCGAAGTCTGAAAAGGTAAATTTGAAGAGGTCTTTAACCTCAGGGTTGATTTTCATCATTGGCAACTTACGCGGTATTCTTGTAAGTTGGAGCCGGGCTTGGTCTATGTGGTTACTGTACAAATGTACGTCTCCGAATGTATGGACAAATGTGCCGGGTTTCAGTTCGCAAACCTGTGCCACCATCATCGTTAAAAGTGCATAGGAGGCAATGTTAAAAGGCACGCCCAGGAACACATCGGCTGACCGCTGGTACAGCTGACAGGACAGCTTGCCCTCCGCTACATAAAACTGGAACAACACATGGCAGGGCGGCAGGCCTGATTGAGCCATAGCCGGGATATCCTGCGGGTTCCAGGCGGTAACGATATGGCGGCGGGAGTCCGGGTTGCGCTTAATTTGCGCTACAACACCAGCGATTTGATCCACGCCCCCGAAGTTGCGCCACTGCCGGCCGTATACCGGGCCCAGCTCTCCCCATTTCTCGGCGAAAGCTCCATCTTCCTTAATTTTTTCCTCAAACGCTTTTAATTCATTTTTCCACTCGGGGCTGTATTTGGGGTAGCGGTCTTCCAGCCCATTTGCACTAAGGTAATACTGAAACGGCCACTCGTTCCAGATCCGGACGCCGTTTTGGACGAGGTAACGGATATTGGTGTCCCCCTGCAGGAACCACAACAGTTCGTGCAGAATAGACTTATAATGGACTTTCTTGGTGGTAAGCAGCGGGAAGCCTTCAGCAAGATCAATGCGCATTTGATACCCAAAGACGCTAATCGTACCTACGCCGGTACGGTCTTCTTTGCGAACGCCATTATCCAGAATATGCTGCAATAGCTCGTGGTACGCCTGCATGCTGAATGCTTTTTGTTTGTGCCAATTTTATGACTTCGGCTCGATGGGACTATGCGCCGGGTGGTGAAAATGTTGGACAAAAATAAAAAGGTCTGACAACCAGCCCAGCACTCAAGCGTTAAAAATAAAAATTAATTTTTTATGATGAACAGCACTTTCGCGCTTAAGTTTCTTGTTTTCAGCCTATTATGGCTTTTCTGTGACCAAGCTACTGCACAGGATACCGGAGGGTGGGCACTCAAACGCCAATCTGACGGGCTGACTGTTTACGTCAGAGATGCAGCCAACTCTGATGTCAAGGAGATTAAAATTGAAACAACATTAGAAGCTTCCCTGCATGCGGTGGTCGCCGTGCTTAAGGATGTCCCCGTGTACGAAGAGTGGATTTATAAGTGCCAGGAGGCTTACCGGCTGAAGCCTGCCGAGGACAAAGCCAGCCTCTATTATTGCAAGGTGGACTTCCCCTGGCCTATGAGCGACCGGGACTTTATTGCGGAAAGCCGGCTGCGGCAGAACCCGGAGACCCGCACAGTCTATATTGATGTAAAAGGCAAGCCCGATCAAAAGGATCAAGTGGAGGACGTTGTCCGCATCCGCAGCCTCGATATCCACTATGAGCTGACACCCGTCTCGGACGGAAAAACTAAAATGAGCTACCGCCTGCATTCTGACCCCGGAGGTGCCATTCCCACCTGGCTCGTTAATATGGTAGTGGACAATGGACCGGTGAATACGGTAAAGGGTATGCGGGAAATGCTAAAGTCAGAGAAATATCAGAATGCGAAGTTCGCCTTTTTGAAGTAGTGCAATCCCCAACTTTCCAATGCTTCCGGTGTTGACTTTTCCGGAAAAACGATCATATAAAAATTATGGCTTACCGCAGTATGATGGAAGCGGTGCGCGACCTGGAACGCCACGGCAAACTTGTCCGCATCAAAGAGGAAGTAGACCCCAATCTGGAAATCGCCAGTATCCACCGCCGTATTTATGATTCGGAGGGGCCCGCGCTGTTTTTCGAAAACGTAAAAGGCAGCCCCTTCCCTGCCCTGTCCAATATTTACGGGACTTTTGAGCGGACGGAGTTCCTGTTCCGGCATACCATCAATCAGGTACAGAAAGTGATTGAACTCAAGGCAGACCCGGCCAACCTGCTACAAAATCCTACGCGTTACCTGTCGGCCCCCTTCACGGCGGTTTCGGCCCTGCCGATGCAAAAACGGATGGGCGCGCCTATCCTGCACGGGACCACTACGGTCAGCCAGCTGCCACAGATAAAATCCTGGCCAATGGATGGCGGGGCTTTTGTCACTTTGCCGCAGGTGTTCACCCTGCCGCCGGGGGAGCGCAATATCATGAAGTCTAATCTGGGCATGTACCGCATTCAGCTGTCGGGCAACGAGTATGTGCCGGACCGAGAAGTGGGCATGCACTATCAGATTCACCGGGGCATTGGGGTGCACCATACGCAATACAACAATAGCGACGAACCCTTCCGGGCATCCATTTTTGTGGGCGGGCCACCTTCACATGCCTTCTCGGCTATCATGCCGTTGCCGGAAGGGCTTTCGGAGCTGACCTTCGCCGGGATGCTGGGCGGGCGGCGCTTCCGCTATGTGCGGCAGAACGGGCATGTCCTATCCGCCGATGCCGACTTTGTCATCACGGGCATCATCCGCAAAGGAGAGAAAAAGCCGGAAGGGCCATTCGGTGACCACCTGGGCTACTATAGCTTAGAGCACGACTTCCCGGTGATGGAGGTGGAGAAAGTGTACCACCGTAAGGATGCCGTCTGGCACTTTACGGTGGTGGGGCGGCCACCGCAAGAAGACTCAAGCTTTGGCTACCTCATCCATCAGCTGGTCAAATTGCTGACACCTCAGGAATTTCCGGGGATCAAAGAGATTAATGCGGTGGACGCGGCGGGCGTGCACCCTTTGTTACTGGCAATTGGCAGTGAACGGTATATGCCATTCCGGGAGCGCAAGCC
>CAZNHN010000033.1:17930-30214 GCA_964572415.1 uncultured Phaeodactylibacter sp. | reverse complement strand
CAGCGTATGGAACCTATCCGGCAACCTAAAACCAAAGTGATCAACAGCCCGGGAGGGAATGCTTATAAGGAAATTAATGTCGACCTTTACCATTTGCCACCGCCACCTGCGGTCACCGCAGAAGCGGAAAAAGAAGTGTACAGGGGCGACCGCCGGCTGGCTCAGGTGTCTATCCTGCCTTACGTAGGGACTAATCTGGAGCGCAGTGCTGAGATTACGAATAATGTGTCCTTAAATGTGCTCTGGGGCACCAATGGAGGGGTAGATGGCCTGGAAGTGGGCGGTCTTTACAACAATATCATCAATGACGTTGAAGGCGTTCAAATTGCCGGTGTGGGCAGTCAGGTTGGCGGAGATGTGATCGGCACTCAGGTAGGTGGTGTTTTTAACCTCAACAAAGGAAAAGTACAAGGCGTGCAGGCCGCCGGTGTATTCAATATCGCCGGAGAGACGCAGGCCATTCAGGCTGCCGGCCTGTTCAATATCAGTCATGGCGACGCTGCCGGGCTGCAGGCTTCGGGGTTGTTCAATATTTCCGGGGGCAAAGCAGAAGGGCTGCAGGTTGCAAGCTTGTTCAATAAAAGCCAGGGCTTTACCCGCTCCCAGATATCCGGTCTGTTCAATAAGGCGGGAGATGTGGAAGGGGGTCAGGTCAGCGCCCTTTTCAATAAGGCAAAACGGGTAGACGGCTTTCAGGTGGCCCTGATCAATGTAGCGGATACGGTGAACGGTGTGCCGGTTGGCTTGCTTAACATCGTTAAGAACGGCTACAACCGCTTTGAGCTGTCGTCCAATGACGCGTTGTTTGCCAATGCGGCGTTGAAGCTTGGCGCGTATTCCTTTTACAACATATTCAAAGTTGGTATGCGCTGGGATATGCAGGAGCAGCCCGGTATGAGTATCGCCACAGGCAACAATCCGGCAGTGGAGGAGGAGCGGGCTTACAGCTGGGGGCTCGGCTACGGCATAGGCACCACCAAACGCTTCACTCCAAACCTGATGATGAACGTGGAAGCCACCTGCATGCACATCAACGAGTTGGAGCGGTGGACCAAAGAAGTCAACCTGCTCAATCAGCTCAGCCTGACGCTGGGCTACAACGGCACGGACCGAAAGACGAGCTTTTTTGCCGGCCCCATCGCCAACCTGATGGTATCCCGGGTAACAGACCCTGAGACGGGCGAACTGGGGTCACGGGTGATTGATCCTTCCTATACCCTTGCGGAAGGCGGGCAAAATACCCACCTGCGGTTTTGGGTAGGCGTACAGGGCGGCATACGGTTTTAGCATGTTGTTACCGGAATAAACCGGGCACCGAATTGACCAAAATTTTTTGAAACAGGCAACGTCCGGGAATCATCCCGGCCAGCCATAGTTATGCTTTGCAGGGACGGTCTTCTGCCGGCTGCAAGGGCGAGAAATCATTATTTAAAATCAACGAAAAGCAATAGATCATGAAAAAGTTAGGATTGCTCACTTTGGCCCTGCTGCTGGGGCTGGCTGTTCAGGCACAGCACGAAACCTTGTTTAATAACGCCCGCGTTGTTGGTGGCTTTGGCGCGCCAATCATTGAGATGGGGCTGGGCAATGACATGACGACCGCTGTAGGCGGTGGCGGTGGCGTGGTGATCGATAACTTCTTTATCGGTGGCTACGGCGTAGGGAGCATTGACTTTGAGCGCCTGATTGAGGATGACGACATTCAGGAAATCGAGCTCGGGCACGGTGGTTTCTGGCTGGGGTACACCCTGGCGCCTCACCGCGTGCTGCACCTTTACACAAGTGCCCGCCTGGGCTGGGGGGCAGTCGGCATTGACGTCTCCGACAACTCCTCCTTCCCGGATAATACCGACAATGTATTTGTGGTAACACCGGAAATCGGCCTGGAGCTGAACGTGACCCGCTGGTTCCGCGTGGCGGGTACCGTAGGCTATCGCTATGTGGATGGCATAAGCGACAACAGCCCCTACAAATCCAATGCCTTTGATGGCACCCTGGCTAACCTGACCTTCCGCTTCGGCTGGTTTGGCTGGGACAGGGACAACTAACAAGCTTATAATCACCCGACATTTTTCACTCACTGTAGAGATGCTAACATAGCATCTTGAAAAAAACAAGAAACTATGAAAACGATTCAAATGATGCTATTCGCCATTGCCACAGCACTATTGGGCAGCGGCTGCTTTATCAACATCGACGACGATGACAGCTTTTCCATTGGCTGCCTGAATGCCGATGGGCCATTTGTAAGCCAAAGCCTGGTCATTGACGACTTCAGCGGCATTAAAAATGAAACGTCAGCAGAGGTCTTCATCCGGCAGGGGGATGTACAGGAAGTTATCGTGGAAGGCAAGGAAGATGCGATTGATGAACTGGAACTGGATGTCAATAACGGTATTTGGGAAATCGAGTTCGACCGTTGCGTCCGTGATCTGGACAATATGGAAATTTTCATCACCCTGCCAGTACTGCGGCAGGTTTACAGCTCCGGTTCAGGCGATATCATGGGCGAAAACCTTTTCCTGGCAGAAGACATCGACTTTCAGCTTAGTGGCAGTGGCGATGTCCGCATAGAAACAGAAGCGGATGATATAGATGTGAAGATCAGCGGCAGTGGCGACCTGATCATTGACGGCCTCTGCGACGAAGCTGTGTACCGCCTCAGTGGCAGCGGTGACGTGCAGGCTTTTGGCATGCAGTCGCGTACGGCCGACATCAACATCAGCGGCAGCGGTGGCACCGAGGTCAATGTGGCGGAGTTCCTGAAAGTCCGTATTTCCGGCAGCGGTGACGTGCGCTTCATTGGCTCGCCCGAGATTGACGTCAACATCACCGGTAGCGGTGATTTGATTGATGAGAATTAAGAATAAAAAGTTTGGCTAAACCTGACAAGATCACGGGCTGATACCTGCGGATACTTGTCAGGTTTGCCAATTTGTTTACTGCACCACGACTCGCGCGGTCCGCACCTGATCTCCATTTTGTAATTGCAGCAAGTACAGCCCACCGGGGCAGGAGAGGTCGATTTGCCCGTCGGCAGGCATTTGGGCCCATTGCTGAATCCGTCGCCCCTGCGCGTTGTAGAGTATGCCCGACCATTGAGCGGGGTTGTCCATTTGGACCTGCAGGATTTGGCTGGTAGGGTTGGGGAAGACTTTTAAGCCTGGCTTAGAAGTCGTAGTGGCGCTGGTTGGCGATGCCACCCGGAGCCAATAGTAAGCTAAAACGTTCGAAATCCGTTGCCCGTTGCGGAACTCCTCAAGATGATAGGGTACGATGTAGGATTGACCTGCTGTACCTGGGCTGTCCCACACCGTTCCACCGAACAGTGGGTTCTCTACAATCAGCGTACCGTTCCCTCCGGGATCAACAATATTTACGGGTTGATACCCCGAAAAAGAATCATCTAACTCAGGGATAGAAACCCAAATAGAATCATTATCCGTATCAAACGGAGTAGGTGAGAAACTAAAAGGCTCATTCACTGGTCCTGTTTCCTCCAAATCTGATACGATAACCGTAGTATTGGTTCCCTGAAACTGAGGGTTGAGAATGGTATAATGGGCTTGAAGAGGCATGGTTGCCCCCGGATCAAGATTAGCGATCGTTTCAGAGAAACAGCATACGGGTGAAGTAATGGTATAGGATGCTCTGGCAGGATACGTATGGGTGTTGGTATAGAACCGTCTGACTAATTCCGGGGGGATAGTCGCTTCCTGCATGAGCAATAGCCAACCCGAACTCCCGTCTCCCCAAAAAACGGGTATACTATCTTCTACAGGACTATCAATGGGGCTGATCAGCTGTACCCGGGCTTCCAGTGTCAGATTCGCTTCAGGGGTGTCCCCCTGAATAATACGCATGTTGCCAGCCAGATAGGAGCTTTGAGCATGCCCAAACAGGAAAGCGCCAATCGTCAGCAAAAGCGCGTAAATCACTCTTTTCATAATACTTTGGGTGTTTGATGATGAATAAAGGTATTAGAGGCCAATACCTTGCCCCGCAATAACTTTATGGTTAAATTCGCGTTCTTTATCTTGATTCTGTTGGCTAGCGAGCCCGTAGAAGATACGTGAAAAACAGACCAAAAGCAACCCAAAGAATATATGCAGTTTCTCTTCCCGGCTTTTTTGTTCGCCCTCGCTGCACTAGCGATCCCCGTGATCATTCACCTGTTCCACTTCCGGCGGTTTAAAAAGGTGTACTTTACGAATGTGCGCTTTTTGAAAGAAGTCAAGGAGGAGACAAGCGCCCGCTCCCGCCTTCGCAACCTGCTCGTACTGCTGATGCGGCTGCTGGCGGTGGCGTTTCTGGTATTCGCCTTCGCTCAGCCATTCATCCCGCAGGAAGACGCGGAGGTGCAGCAGGGGAATAAGGCAGTCAGCCTGTTCATCGACAATTCCTTCAGCATGCAGGCCCTGAGCCAGGATGTGCCTTTGGTGGAGAAAGCCAAACAGCGCGCCCGGGAGATTGTGCAAGCCTACGCGCCTGCCGATGAATTCCAAATTCTAACCAACGACTTCGAAGGGCGGCATCAGCGCATGGTTTCTCAGGAAGATGCCCTGGCGCTCATTGACGAAATCGAGCCAGGTCCGGCGGTACGGCAGCTTTCGGAAGTCCTGACCCGCCAACGGCAGGCGCTTTCCACGGCAGAGGCCGATAACGAAGTGGTCTACCACATTTCCGACTTCCAGCGTAACATCACCGATATCGAAGCCGTCAGCGATACCACGCTGGAGCTCAACCTCGTGCCCCTGCAGGCCGTACAGGAAAAAAACATCAGCATAGATTCTGCCTGGTTTACCAATCCGGTACCCATGCCCAATCAGCCCAATCCACTCGTTGTTCGGGTGCGCAACCTCACCGAGGCAGCTGCGGAAAATGTCCGCCTGTCTATCCGCTACGAAGGAGAGAATAAACCGGTGGGCACGCTGACCGTCCCCGCTGAGTCTTCCGTAATTGATACCGTCAATATTTCCATACAGCGGACCGGCTGGCACGAAGCCCGCCTCAATATCACCGACTTCCCCATTCAGTTTGACGACAATTACCACATTGCCTTCAATGTGAAAGAACAAATCCGGGTGCTGGCCATTAATGAGCAGCAGCCCAACCGCTTTCTGACGGCGGCTTTCCAGGGCATCAATAACTTCAAAATTGACAATCTGCCCAGTCAGGCGCTGGACTATTCCCAATTTGGGAACTACGACATGATTGTGCTGAACGACCTGCGGACGGTATCCTCCGGGCTGGGCTTTGAGCTCCGTCAGTATGTACAGGATGGCGGTAATCTGCTGGTTTTCCCCAGCCGTAATGCTGATATTGGCACCTACCGCACCTTCCTGACCGGCTTCCCGGCCAACGAGCTGCAGCAGTTTGAGGAGCGCCCCCGTCAGGTGGGGCAGATCAATACCGATGCCTTCATCTTCAATGATGTTTTTGAGAACCGCTCTGCCAACCTGAAGCTCCCCGCCACGCAGGGCAATTTCAGCCTCAGCAGTTTTGCGAACCGGAGTGAAGAGCCATTGCTCACCTACCGCGATGGTTCGGTATTACTGGCCCGCTATCAGAACGGGCAGGGCAATCTCTACCTTAGTGCTGCCCCGCTTTCGGATGAGTACAATGACCTGGTGCGCAACGGAGAAATCTTTGTGCCCATGCTGTTCAAGATGTCGGTATCTTCCCGTCAGGGGCAGGAGTTATCCTACACGATTGGGCAGGATGCTACGATCGTCGCCCCCCATGATGCCACGAGCAGCGATATTGTCTACAAATTGCAGGGCGAAGCCGAGGAGTTCATACCCGAGCAGCGCATTATTGGCGCGAAAGTCTACCTTACCGTTGGGCAGCAGGTCGACGAAGCCGGTTACTACGATCTCTTCCTGCAGCCGGAGAACCCACTGGGCACCTACGCCTTCAACTACGACCGCCGGGAGTCCGATCTCGACTATTACAGCCCGGACGAGCTGTCCAGCTACGTAGGGCCCCTCGCGAATCTCATCAATGTAGCCGACAACGCCGTGCTTACCGCTACGATTGAAGAGCGGAGTCAGGGCATTCCACTATGGCGCTGGTGCCTGATTTTGGCGCTGGTATTTTTGGGCGTGGAGGTGTTGTTGCTTCGGTTTTGGGAGGTGTAGGAGCTCGTAGCTCTGGAGCTTGAAACCAAAGTCAGACAAGCGCTGAACCACCAGGCTAAAGGCAACACCCAGCTTGCCAGTTCATACCAGCAATTGTACCGGGTGTTGCTCAAAGTATAAAGAGGTTCTCGTGCTGTTAATGTTTAATGCTGTTCCGTTATTGCTTCCCAGCCAGAGGTAAGAATAGTTGCCCAAACCGATTGGGTAATAGGACTGCCATTAAAGGTGATCCGAATCCATGGATCTAACTAAGGAGGTTAGCCTTTAGTGATGAAAGCCATCCCCCCTTTTGCCATCTTTGATAAGCAGGCCGAAAGGCTTGAATGTGATCTTTTCTACCCTCGTATCGCAGTGGCAGTTATCATCCTCACTGACATCGTCGCCACCGGTATCTGCGATGATATGCAGTTCCTGAACCAGATTGCCCTTTATTTTGTGACTGGGAAAAGAAAATACCTTTCCATCATTGCAGCCGCCAAATTCGCCACCTGCCCCCGGGAAGGTATGTGGCATTATGACAGAGCGCAACCCTTGTTTTACCTGGCTACGATCTAATTGCGTGGCTTTATCAGCCCAGGGTGAAATGGGAGGAAAAAAGCCCTGCACCGCTTCGTAGTAGGCGAGTCCGGCATCTACCGGTACGGTCTCGCGATATCGAATCCAGGTGTCACCGTTCTTTTCCCGAAAGGATAAATCGACATCGGCGAACAATTTTGATCCGTTCCGCCTTAATTCGACTGCTCCGCGTACTTCAACCGGGCCTCCAAACTCGCGGTCTCCTCCACTGCGGTGTTTTTTTAGATTTGGGCAAAGGCGTATAAGAGGAGCCACATCAGCAGTAGCAATCCGTCCTTCCGGCCTTTGCGCATACAAACCAGAGAAGTTGCCGCTGAGGATTAATAACAGGAATGAGGTAATGTAACGATTCATAATGATAGGGTTCTGTAAATGAAGGTTTTCGTTGTCAAGGTTATGAGTATTGAAAGGAACGGTTACCTGATTATGATTTTATATGACTGAGCCCCTTCCTTACCTTTGATATGCAAAAAGTACAGCCCGGGAGCAAGATGTTGCACCGACAGTGTGGTAAGACTATCATGCACTTCCCATTTATTAATAAACTGACCGTTCGCATTGAATAGGCTTACCTGGCTTGATGGGGGTACTCCGCTCAGGTGTACCAAATCAATTGCGGGATTGGGAGCAATCCGTACAGGTTTGATACGGGAGGATTCCTGATCATTACTGCTGACGAGTACCTGCTTGTATGGTTCAAAAAAATCAACAGCGCTAAGAATAGCCGGATTTCCGCATTCATTATGACCTAATTGTGGCCCAACATCTATCGCCATTATATCAACTGCACCATTTTCATTCATTACGGAATCTGCCAGAGTGCTATTGGTATAAACCACAACTTCATCAGCTTCGCAGTAAAAAAGGCGTGTCGGTGCCTGTGGTGACCAGTCGTAGACATCATTGTCCTGCAATGCTTGTATCAGCGGGTGGTCTTCGGGCTTACTCTGAAGTACATTGATGATGCTATCTTGAAAAATAAAGCGGGGCAGTGCAGCGCCTTCGTTTTGAATCAGCTCATTAACAACAACGTCATCCAAATCCAGTATGGGGAGGTCTCCCTCGTAAAATTCCTGTATTGCAGAAAGGTAAGGTGCCCTGAAGTAATCTTCTAAATCGGAATACAAGCCGTATATCTCATTGTAAGCTAATGTTACGTAAATGAAAAGGCTGGGACGGTCATATGGCTCGTCTTTAAGGAGTAAGTCGACCATTTCTCCGGAAATATCATAAGGGCCGGAAAGTGGGGCGGAAGCGACTACTGAAAACTCTTGGCTAAGGTTTTGCTCCAATTCCCTGTGAAGTGCCGCTGCAGCATGACCTCCCTGTGAATATCCGGTAATAAAAATCTGATCGTTAACGTCAGCACTTTCGTATGCTTCCATAAACTGCCGTGCAGCACGCATCATATCTATGGAGGCAGAGGCTTCTGTCTCTGCGTGGGCATAAGGATGAAAACCCCTCGATTCTCCCAACCCTAGATAGTCTGGTGCCACCGCAACGTACCTCATTCCTGAAAACAAAGCTGCTACATTCCAGTCACCATAAAGCTCTGAGGGGACTTTTTCTTTATTTCTTGTAGTCCCATGAAGGTAGCATAGCATGGGATAGGAAAATTCCTCTTCTTCGGATAAAGGGATAGTGATAAGCCCGGAAGCCGTGTCCAACTGACCATGAATATCTGTAGTGGTATAGGTGAGCTTATAGGCTTCAATGGCGTTCTGCGCAAGAGATCCAAAGTTGTTTTGCATTTGCATCAGGTTTAACGCTGTTGCATATTCGCTGCTTACGAGTTGCTGAGCAGAAATGTTAAAGCTGAAAAAGATGAAGACCGTGAGTAATAGCTCTAGCTTTTTCATGTGTCTAAGTTTTTTTAAAATGTGCTGTAACTGATCAGTTAAGGCATTTCATAAGTGGTCTGGTTAGCGTGCAACTGATCAGAAAGGCTCAATACTTGCAACTATAGAATAATTGATCTTTGATTATCTATTTTGCCGGAAGGTGTTAGCTCTATTGCTTCACGTGTACCGTTTTGCGCGCCAGCGTCACGCCTGAGACCAGTTGGAATTCCTGGAGGTAATGCAATTGGCCCTGTGTATCGAAATACAGGGTGGCTCTGGCTTCATCCACCTGGTCGTCTCCCGGTATTTCCCAACTCAGCACCATTTTTCCATCCTTGAAGGTGCCTTCGGTCTGACCGGCACTGCCATCTGCTGAAGACCGAACCACATACACCTTATCGTCGGTGCTCATTGCAAAAAAGAAGGCACTGTTTACGTCTATTTTCTTTCCCTGGGCGGTAAGGTAAACCGACTCGGACTCCAACAAGAAGCTATTGCCGGTATCAGTCAGCTCAACTGATACCTTGCCTTCCTGCAATTTGGGCAGCATTTCTGAGGTAGTAGATTGATCGGTATCGGCTTTCCATTCCCCCTCCATACGGCTAAGGAAGGTTTTGGCATCTATCTGCGACTCGACCTGAGCAGAGGCAGTAATGGTAGCGATGGTTACAAACAGCAATAATAATCTAAGCTTATTCATAATGAATGTTAGGTATGTGTTCCCCAAGAGGGAGGTTAATAAATAAAATCGGTACTAATCAAAGGTGATTTGTCGGTATAGCTGTGAAGCAAGTATTTAGCTTTTGGTAATGAGCGTTTAAATAGAAGTGGGAGTCACCATTGAGTCCACACAGCATCGGATAGGAAACCCCCTCTTCTTCAGGAATCGGCTAAACATAGCTGTTAGCTTGCCTACCAACCCGATAATTACAAAGGTTTGATGTCTACCTTGCTAATCTTGAAGCAGTAAATCGCTTGCGATCGCCGGTAAATCGAAATAAAGGGTCTCCCCCTTTTTCGTATACCCTCTTCTTTGCAATGCCTCGGTTTCCCAAATGGATAGTCAATCGATCGAGATTCCAGTTGTCACCTCCCATGCCGCCCCCGAAGGTTGTCTCTAGGCAGACTTCTCGGATAGCTCTTTTGTCAACTGCCCGCTTAAGCGGAATGCGCACCGTCTCGCTGCTGTTGTCGGGCCAGCGTTTGGAGCGATTGAGGTTTTTGACGACCTGACGGTCTCCTCTTTGGACATTATCATTACCGCCGCGCAAGTCGTCGCCTCCGGTCCGGAAAGTCAGGAAGAGTTCCTGGTATTTCCCAGGCTGCACGGTTGAATTGTTCCGAATGGCGGGGGGCGACTTATGACGAAACTCGTTATAAACATAGTAATGCCGCCATCTTCTTTTATTGTGATCAAGCTTTCTGCCGAGCCGGTTTGTAGAGGTATTCCAAATGTGATAATCCATCATCCACTCTCCGCCTTTTCTGGGCACAAGCACGCAGGTTTGATTGGGTTCATTTGGGTCATAAACAAAGATTTTGATCCGCTCAACTCTAGGGTCATTCTCTTTTCGGAATTTGTATTCTCCTAAGTCATACCCGATGGCTAAAACCCAATGGTTTGTAGCTACATTGTTGTCTCTGCCATTAAATAGCAGTATTGGGATAGGTCGATTGCGGTCAATAAAGCGTTTTAGCTCTTTTAGCCGTTCATCGACTGCCCATCCCCAGAACTCTTTATTTCTGACCCCCTCAATGTTAAACCAATTTTCGGCACCCTTATCAAGACTTGCCCCGACGAAGGAATTGAGCTGCCTCTCGTAGAGGTAGTCGAAGAGCTTTGTTCCTTTCGCGGGCGCATGATTTTGCCTGGGCATTCGCACACTGGAATAGAAGTAATCAGCAGCAGCAAATGCCATACCCCCACACAGGCCTCCCCAGTCGGCTTTGATGCTGCCGGGGTCTCCGATATGAGCTTTAAAACGGTTATCAAAATTGAAACCGTCTTTTGACGGATTGAAATTTGTCATTTTCTTTTGGGCCAAAACGCTAGTTGTTAGGCTTAAGCTCAATAGCAAGAGCCATAGAACATGTTTTTTCATTTTAAAAAGGTTTTAAGGTTGATTGAAATCTAATGCGGTACAAAGCAATGTTGTAATAGCTGGAAATGCCAAGAATGAGCGTTCAGCCTCTGGTAGTTAGCGTTCAAAATAAACGTTGCCTGGTTTAGTTAATTGATTTTGAGAGGCTTATAGTTTCCTGAGGTGATTCCCCGATCTCCCGCTGATAGGCTTTACTGAAGTAGGAGGCGTCTTGGAAGCCGGTTTTTTCCGCCACCCGATGGGCAGTGTACTGGCCCGTTTGCAATAACCGTCGGGCTTCTTGCATGCGCAGCTGACGAAGGAAGGCAGAAGGGGATAAACCGGTCAGTGCCTTGAGCTTGCGGTAGAGTTGCGGCCGGCTCATGGCAATGGCGCGGCAGAGGTCAGGTTCCACACGAAAATCAGGGTTGGGGAGCTGCTCCAGGATGATAGCCCTGAGTTTTTGGAGGAACATTACCTCCGGGTCTTCCGGCGGGGCAGTGGATTCTGGCTGTAGCTGAGTCGTGCTGTACTTGGCTTTCAGCCGCTGCCGAAGCTCCAGCAGTTTTTGTAGCCGGATATTAAGCTCCTGCCGATTGAAGGGCTTGGTGAGGTAGGCGTCCGCTCCGGTACGCAGGCCGGTATGCCGGGATACTTCGTCGGCGCGGGCGGTCAGCAGCAAGATGGGGATGTGGCTGGTGCGCGTGTCGCGTTTCAGCGTTTCGCAGAGCTCGAAACCATTTTTTAACGGCATCATCACATCGGAGATGATGATATCCGGAATGAGCCTCAGAGCTTCTCCCAGGCCTTCCTGCCCGTTTTTGGCGAAAGCCAGATTATAATGCGGCTGCAGGCAGGCGTGCAGGTAACCAGCCACATCGGGATTGTCTTCCACCAAAAGCACAAGGGGGGCTTCCCGTCTTTCCACGGCCTTTGGTTCCGGGCGGTTGGCGGGCATGTACATTGCGCTCGCTTCGCTGAGTGGGGCCCGACGGTGGGTTTTCCGTTGGACGGGCAGCGACACCTGAAAAGAGGCACCTTCTCCTTCCTGGCTTCGTACCTCTATCTCTCCGCCCAGTAAGTGTACAAATTCTTTAGTGAGCGCCAGCCCGATGCCGCTGCCCTCTACCGGGCGGGTGGAGGAGTCGTCAGCCTGATAAAAACGGTTGAAGATAAAATCTTGTTGGGCGGTGCTGATGCCCGGTCCGGTATCGCTTACGCAAATCAGGCAGTATTCCTGTTGTTGGCGCTCCACCTGTTGTACAGAGACTTCCACCTGCCCACCGGCGGGCGTAAATTTTAAAGCATTGCTGAGCAGGTTGGTATAGATGGCTTCCAGCTTTTTCGGGTCGTAATCCATGAACAGCTGCTTGGAGCCGGCCTGATAGGAAAGCTGTACTTCCCGGGCTTCTGCGTAAGAATGGAACGCCTCTGTCAGGTACCGCAGAAAGCTCACCACGTCTCCCTGAATAAGAGTTACCGGCAGGCTTTTGCTGTCGAGCCGCGAGAGGTCAAGCAGTTGATTCACCAGTCGGAGCAGCCGCTGCGTATTGCGCTGTATGGCTTCCACGCCGCTTTGCAGCCATTGTCCCGGTTGTTCACGAATGTGTTCTGCCATACCGGCAATAATAGTGAGTGGCGTCCGA
>CAZNHN010000033.1:13228-17893 GCA_964572415.1 uncultured Phaeodactylibacter sp. | reverse complement strand
TATTTGCATATAGCCGGCTGCGCAGCGCCTCTATCTCCTGCGCCTGCAAGCGCCGCTGCCGGGCCATCTGCCGGCGGAGTTGGTAACGGTAGATGGTGTACAGCAGCCCGCACAGGACAATAAAATAGGTGGTATAGGCCCAGGTATTGGCCCACCAGGGCGGGGTAATGATAATGGATAGGCTACGGTAAGTGTCTGGCCATTCCTGTTGGGGAGGCCTGGCCTGTACTTTGAAGGTGTACTGTCCCGGAGGCAGCCCGGTGTATACGGCGCGGGGCGCGCTGCCATCTGTGTGCTGCCAGCGATTGTCCAGCCCGCTGAGCTGATAGCGGTACTGTAATCGCTTTGGCTGAAAATAGGCGGGAGCGGCAAAGTGGATTTCAAGAAAGTCTTCACGGTGGGTAAGCCTGACTTCCCGCCGGAAGTCGATCCCCGGACTGAGCTGCCTGGGATGGCCATTGACAATTAATCGCTGCAGGCGCAATTCATGCAATGGTACGGGGCGTTCCAGGCTGTCGATATGCAGAAGGTTTTTCTTGTTAGAACTTCCGCTTATTATATAAGGTCCGCAGGTAATCACTCTGGCCTGTGCGGGGTACCGTAGGCCGTTGCTTCGGTTGATCGTTTTAAGTTGTTCGGTACGCCAGTCATAATAGGCTAAACCTTCAAAGGTGCCCATCCATACCCGGCCGTAGCGGTCGGTAGCAAGCCTGTGTACATTACTGCGGGGAAGGCCTTGTTCGCGCTGAAGAGTAAGGACGGGCTGCCGGGTGCAGTGGTCTATTGCTTGTACGCCGATGTTGGTGCCAATCCAGATATACCCGAGGCTATCAATGGTAAGGTCTCTTATCCAGTCGCTGAGAAGGCCATCTCCGGAAGCTTTTAGCCATTGGAAGCGATCGTTTTGGGGAGTTATGACAAGCAGGCCGTCGAAGGTGGCGACCCAGACGCTACTGTCCGGCGCTACCGCGATGCCGGACAGGGCCAAGCCTGCAGTCGGTGCTTCCGGATATTGTTCAGACTGTAAATACTGAGTAGCCTGCGTGCGCTCAGCGTTTATTTTGATAAGGCCCTTCTCGTAAGTAGTCAGCCAAAGATTGCCGATGGGGTCAGCAACGATATCTGATAGCCAAAACCCCGGCTGCGGCAGCCGGTCCAGTAAGTCTGGCATAGCGCGCTGCAGTTGCTGCTCCTGCCAGTTGGCCTTGTAGAGGCGGTTGCCCGATCCGGTCCAATATTGCCCATCTCCGGTAGCAGCCACCCATGTGGGCGGAGGATAGCCTGCCGTAAGGCGGCCTTCCCAGGCAATGGTGTCTACAGGTTTCCAGCTATTGTCCAAAAGGAATAACCCAATTCCAGGGTGCTTACCGCTCGCCAGTACAAAATCATTGGGCAAAAGCTCGAAATCCAGGAGCTTGTGATCATCGAAGGAAAGGGACGGAAGCGGCTGCAGCGGCGGTGGCGCCACATACAAGCCATTATCTGAAGTCAGCCAGAGGTTGTGGTCCCGGTCTTCAAAGATATCGTTGATCTCCCGGCAGGGAAAGGGCGCATCTGCACTACCCGGAAAGTGAAACTGTTCCGTACGGGTATTGAACACGCCCAGGCCCAGATGATGGTCGCTGACCCATAACTCTTCGGCAGACTTTATCGCAATTGCGGTGGTGATGTTTTGGTTTTCCGTTGGGTGGAACTCCGGGCGTGGCAGGAAGCGCTCGCACACTGCCGTATGTGGATTGTAGCGGAGTAGGCCATTGGCCCAGGTGCCCATCCATAGCTCTCCGGGGGCCGTGACAATCAAACTTTGCAGAGAAGCTCGATATATGCACTCCCGCACCGCCTTATGCTCTTCAAAGCGTTGATCTGTTTTATAAAACGCGTAGAGCTTGCCAAACGCCGGCAGCCACAAGCGGTCTTCCTGAAAGGGGTCCTGCACAATGGAATAAATCGTGTTGCCGGTCCGCCAGTTAAATCGAAGAGGCTCCGGATGGAACGCTTCAAAGGATTCCGTTTCCAGGTCGAAGCGCAATAAGCCGATACTGATACCGCCAATCCACAGGCAGTTTTCCGCTTCATCGTAATAGAGCGTTCGATAGCGGTAAGGTTCCGGGTTTTTATGATCACGGAGCTCATGGAAGAATGCCCGGAACTCTCCGGTCTTCGGGTCTAAGCGGTTGAGCCCTCCACCGTGAGTGGCGAGCCACAGGTAGCCGTTTTGGTCTTCAGTTATAGCCGCTACGTGATTATGGCGGATGGAGGTGGAGTCCGAAGAGCTGGAAAAGTAGTTTTTGAAACGTAGGCCGTCGAATCGGGCCAGGCCTTCTTCCGTAGTCACCCAAATGTAGCCCCGGCTGTCCTGAAAAGTACGGATACTGATTCGGCTGGGCATGCCTTGCTCTACATTGAAGGTCTTGAAGCGTATCTGCGCCAAATTTTGAGGGGCGGTCCAATGCGGAGGTTGAGCGAGCAAGTTATTGGCCACAGGTTGCATCAACAACCAAAGCAAAGCAAGAGTTATCAGAGGTTTTAGGGGCTGGCGCATTTTAGGAATGTTACCTTTTCTACGTTAAATTTTAACAAGGTTTCTCTAATACGGTTTGAACAGGATAATTTTTTTGTGAAAGCAGCTTTCCTGAAATTAGCCTTAGTAGCAAGTATGACCGTTATGGGGAGCTGATGTCAAGAGTTTGGGAGGTGTAGGGGGTGTTAGCTATAAGTGAATTAAAGTACTGAATATCAATATTATAGAGAGTCAATATTACAAAGTAGTAAAACAAGACCCCATTGAAGATGAAAGAGAAAATTCTTATCTTTAGACGAGATAAACAAAAGTGAATCAGATGGCGGAGAAAAAAATGAATTTATATTCAGTTGTAGAATACTTAGAATTTGAGGAAACTTCTGACCTAAAAAATGAATATGAGGCTGGCCGAATAATGGCAATGAGTGGAGGCACTTTAAACCATGGGATAATTGGTAATAATATTAATACTGAGCTAAATAACAGTCTAAGGAAAAAAGGAATAAACTGTATTACAATTAATGGTGATGTAAGAATTTGGATTGAAAAAGCAGATTCCTTTGTTTATCCTGATGCAATGGTAATTTGTGGTAAAATTGAGACCTATGAAAATGACAACAACTCTGTAATAAATCCTATTTTGATAGTTGAAGTATTATCTAAGTCAACTGAAAGTTATGACAGAGGCGATAAATTTCATAAATATTGCTCTTTGCCTTCCTTTAAAGAATATGTCTTGATTGATCAAAAAAAGCCGGTAATTGATGTTTTGTATAAAGAAGATTCGAGCTATTGGAAAATGACCACTACGATTGGGATAGATAAATCAATTACATTAAATTCTATCAATGGTGAAATAGAGTTGTCAGACATTTATCAAAACACGCAAGGTTTGAATTCTCCCCAATTTAAATTGGGACTATAAAAAAAGCCTGTGGCTAATACAGTGCAGTCGACAGTACCTTAATGCCCGGATTTTTACAGGTTCTCCGTGGGGAGATGCCGATGTCGCTGATGCCGGTAGGATTGCCACCTGCGAAAGCTGGGCAGAGCACTTGGAGTAGGTTTATACGGACTGGACGTATGGGGGGAATACAAGCAGCGGTGTAATATGGAGAGACGAATTAGAAGAGATCCGGAACGATTCACCTAACCATGTCCCTATAGGCTTGCACTTCGATTTGTTTGATAATATGCCTGATGCTAATAATGCCTCCTTGTATTCTCTTTTCAAGCAAAAGTAGCAATTTCGGAAATCAGGAGGGCTAAAAATATAGCCATGAAACACTACTTCAAACGCAGCTTTACTGCCCTACTCCTTCTGCTCAGCGTAAGTGCCTTATATGGGCAGACCTACTTCAGCCTTCGGCTGGGCGGGGGATTGACGGATATAAAGGGAGGGGATTTTCATACAGCGTCTTTACCTGTTTATTACGAAGTGAGAGATCAGCTCCTGCCGCACTGTTCGGTGGGACTAGGCGTAGAAAAACAGATCAGCGAAGCGCTTTTCCTTTCCTGGACAAACAGTTATTATTTTGATCGGGTATTTGAGATGTCCGTATTTGGCCACATTGGATATAGTTTTCATCGCTTCAATAGCTGGCGTACGGATTTTGCTGTCAAGCGGTCATTTGCTGATGCCTTTCTTATAGGGGCTGGGCTCGGTCTGAACTACATCCACAACCCTGAGATAAGCGTAGATGGGGAAAATTATTCGGAAGTCAGGAATTTTGAGGGCAACGCTCCTGATCACCGTTATTTCGAGTACACCTCACACTTGTCGCTCGCCTACTGGTACAAAAGGTATATGGTAGAGCTGTCCTACATTCATGGCCTGGGGCTGAGGAACAGGGAGCGGGAAATGCTTCGCCCCATCAATGAGCTCAACCTCACGATTATCCTTCAGTTCAAGGCGCCGTGGTCTGGCAAGGGGCGTAGGGGGATGGAGCTGCGGTTTTGAAGGCGCTTTCTGAGTTGTAACTCAGGCGACGATTGTGGAATCGTGGCCTGAGCATGAGATATAAGGTTGCCTGTCCGGTCGCCCCCGTATAGCTATCGGGGCTAAAGTCGCCACCGGACTAGAAATGGAAACCAGGCTTAAAAGCAACAACTCACCCTCCAAGGCAGTTATCCAAAGTAAAAAC
>CAZNHN010000033.1:422-13218 GCA_964572415.1 uncultured Phaeodactylibacter sp. | reverse complement strand
GATAAATGGTCAACCTCCCGCCGCCACTTCCTCCGACAGTCTGCCATGGCGGCCGGTAGCCTGCTGGCGGCCCCTGCACTCGTAGGCTGTCAGGCTCCGAAAAAGCGCCTTGGTGTTGCCCTCGTAGGGCTGGGCAGCTACTCCCGCGGACAACTTGCACCTGCCCTCCAAATGACGGAGCATTGCTACCTCGCCGGTATCGTGACGGGCAGCCCGGAGAAAATTCCCACCTGGCAGCAGCGGTACGGCATTCCGGATAAGAATGTCTATTCCTACGATACCATGCATGAAATGGCGGATAACCCGGACATTGATGTGATCTATATCGTGGTGCCGACCGGGCTTCATGCCGAGTATGCCATCCGTGCGGCCAATGCCGGCAAGCATGTCTGGTGTGAGAAACCTATGGCTATGAATGTGGAGGAATGCCAGGCGATTATTGACGCCTGTAATCAAAACGGGGTGAAGCTCAGCATCGGCTACCGCATGCAGCACGAGCCCAACACGCAGACGGTCATTCAGTACGCTCAAACGTTGCCTTACGGCGCTATCCAATCCGCCGAGGCACTGGCGGGTTATGCCGGTTCCGGGCAGGGCAGCGGCTGGCGCTTTCAGGCCAATATGGGCGGTGGTGCGCTCTACGATATGGGCGTGTACACCATCAACGGGCTGCGCTACGCCACGGGCATGGAGCCGGTGCAGGTGCGTTCGGCTTCCCGTGATATCCCCAATGAGGTCGATGTGACCACTACCTTTGAGCTCGTTTTTCCTAATGGGGTCAAAGGCTCCGGCAAAACAAGTGTGGTGGAAACGATCAACCGCTTACAGATAGATTGTGCCAATGGCTGGTACAAACTCGAGCCTATGCAGTCCTACAGCGGCGTGCAGGGCATCACCAGTGATGGTAAACGGCTGGACAAACCGATCAAAGACCAACAAGCCCGGCAGATGGACAACGATGCCCTGGCTATTCTGAATAATATGCCGGTGCTGGTTCCGGGTGAAGAGGGGCTTCGGGACATTCGCATCGTGCAGGCGATTATGGAGGCGGACCGAACGGGAGAGGTGGTGGATTTGTAGGATGGTGCCGGTAGGCAGTGGCAATGCGTGAGACTAGGAAAAGGCTGAGGATAAGGTTGAGGTTGAGGTTGAGACCAACCGGGGCCCTCCGCAGGGAGCGACAGTTCACTATCGCCGCCAGGGAGACCCTGCCAGGTCCTCAACCTTAACCTCAGCCTCAACCTCCCCCGGGACAGCACCCGTTAGCCCTCCACCCGGTGCCGTTCCAATGCTTCCAGCGTAGCACGGATATTCTCTTTTTTGCGATGATGCTGCAGCACGGTTGGCGGTACTGCCCGCGCTCCGCAATCTGAAATACCGCACCGTTCGCAGGTGGTGTGTACGTCTTTGGTGATCAGTTTAGGGTCATTCAGAAAGCGGAACAGGCGTTTGAGCTTGTCATTCACCAGCAGGCCGATAGTGACGCTTGAGCTGTTTTCGGCATGGTGGTGGCCAGGCTTGGCAATGGTGATGCACAGGTAGGCATTGGGCGTGCCCCAGTAACGCGAAATCTGCGCCCCGGCAATAGGCCCTTCCGTATTGCTGATACCCTGCTGCGCTTTCAGCTGACGGATGAGGTTGATGCTGATCCAGCGGCGGCAGTAGTGCTCGTCCAGTTGGTTGGCGTGGGGGTTGTGGAGCTGCGAAAGGTGCATCTCCTTGGTCATTTCAAACTTCTGCAGGTCGGGGCGTGCGAAAAAACGCAGGAAGAACAAATCCTGAATGTTGAAGTGCCGGGGCAGGAGATTGGTCAGGCGCTGTATGAGCATCTCAGAAGTCACATCGTACCTGGCAAACAGCTCCAGGAATGCTTCTGCGTCCCAGGTCCGCCAGCGGGCCATCGTTTCAATGTCCTCGATCATTTCCTTTTCGTCCATCAGCAAGGCAACGGAGAAGTAGGAAGCTTTGAAGTTGTTGAGGAGTTTGTCGAAGGAGTCGACCTCCATCATGCGGGTCTCGTAGGGGCGTTCCTCTAACTTTAGAAACTGAAAGCCGATTTCCTTGCCCAGCAAGGCCTTTTCCTGAGCGGAACTCAGCCCGCCATTGAGGTACAGCACTTTATTTTTTACAGAATAGTAGGAACGCACTTCCGTCAGGTCCGGCCGGCTGCTGAGGAAGTCACGGTCTACCCTGACCTCGAAGTTTTTGTGCAGGAGGTGCTCCAGTTCCGGCGTTTCGAACCCGGGCTGTTGCTTCAGCGTGTTTTGGGATTTGAACTCCCGGACGGCCAATTCCAGGTCATCAAAGTAGTTGTCGTGCAGGTCCTGATAGGAGCGAAGGGCTGCTTTGTAGAAGTCCTCGCCCTGTAGGTGGTGGTTGCGCACAATCTTGATCACGGTGCTGATGAAGGCGTTCACCTTGTCCGGCGTCACCGAAAGCAGTTCAATCAGCTTAGGGGTGTTGATGCCAAAGAGCTCCAGGGGGAAGATTTTGAGGAAATCCGAGTGGATCAGGTCAATAATGGGCTTCAGCCGCTTGTCTGCATCCAGAGAAACGAGGTAGTTGTATTCCGTGTTCAGGGCACGGGCGAGCGCCAGTATTTTGTCGGCTTTGGGGTACTTTTTGCCCTTCTCGATATTGTGCAGGTAGGAAATGGCCAGCCCGGTGCGGTCGGACAGCTGCTGATAAGACAAGTCCTGCTCCTGCCGCAACTGATGCACCTTGAGCCCGAAAATGAGTTTTACCGTGTCGATTTCTCTTAACATAGGTGCAAATTTAAGCATTTGAAAAAAAATCTGTTAGAGAAATTTTCTCTAAATGCGAAAAACATCTTTCTTTGCCTCAACGTTTCAAGTTTGTACTGCCAACAGGCAACGCAAATTTTTCCCGAATAGCAAAACTAACCTTCCTACAATGGAGAAGTTTGAGATTAAAAACCCTGCTGCAACATTGGAAACACTGGGCATCAAGCAGGTCAAAAATGCCCACTGGAATCTAAGCCCGGAGGCGCTCGTACAGGAGACGATCCGGCGCGGACAAGGCTTCCTGACTGATCTGGGCGCTATCGCTATAGAAACCGGTGAATTTACCGGCCGCTCTCCTCAGGACCGTTTCATCGTGGAGGACGCCGAAACGAAGGATACGGTCGATTGGGGCAACATCAACAAGCCTATTGACAACCGTTACTTTCAGCAGCTCAAAGGCAAAATCATCGACTACTTCGCAGACAAAGATGTATTCGTACGCGATGCCTACGTTTGCGCAGATGATGACTACCGCATGAACCTGCGCCTGGTAAGCGAATATCCATGGAGCAATCAGTTTGCCTACAATATGTTCCTGCGCCCCACCGGAGCTGAGCTCGAAAACTTTGAGCCGGAGTGGAGCATCCTCTGTGCGCCGGGCTTCCACGCTGATCCTGAGGTGGATGGCACCCGTCAGCACAATTTTGCCATCATCAACTTCACGGAAAAGCAGATCATCATCGGGGGTACGGGGTATACCGGAGAAATCAAGAAAGGTATTTTCTCTGTCCTCAACTATGTGCTGCCTAAGCACCGTGAGGTATTGTCCATGCACTGCTCCGCCAATGTAGGGCAGGATGGGGACACGGCGGTCTTTTTTGGGCTGAGCGGCACAGGCAAAACAACCCTTTCGGCCGACCCTAACCGTAACCTGATCGGCGACGATGAGCACGGCTGGTCCGAAAATGGCATTTTCAATTTCGAAGGCGGCTGCTACGCCAAGACGATTGACCTTTCAGAGGAGAAAGAGCCCGAAATCTACCGCGCCATCAAGCACCGGGCGATCCTTGAAAATATCAAGTGTTACCCGGGCACCCGCACGCCGGACTTCGAGAACAGCGATATCACCGAAAACACCCGGGTCTCCTATCCGATTTACCACATCGATAATGCCCTTGAGCCTTCGCGCAGCGGGCACCCGACCAATATTTTCTTCCTGACTTGCGATGCATTTGGCGTACTGCCTCCGATCAGCAAACTGACGCCTGGTCAAGCCATGTACCACTTTATGTCTGGCTATACCGCAAAGGTCGCCGGAACAGAAGCGGGCATTACGGAGCCACAGGCGACGTTCTCGGCTTGCTTTGGCGCGCCCTTTATGCCCCTGCACCCGGCGGAATACGCGGAGATGCTGGGTGAAAAGATGCAGGCCCACAACGTCAATGTCTGGTTGGTGAATACCGGATGGACGGGCGGTGCTTACGGTACTGGCCACCGCATGAGCCTCAAGTACACCCGTGCGATGATCACGGCAGCCCTGCGCGGCGAACTGGATGACGTGGATTACCACACCCACGAAATCTTTGGCCTGAGCATGCCGGTAAGCTGCCCCAACGTGCCTGATGAGGTCCTCGACCCGAAGCAGACCTGGTCAGATGCCGATGCCTACGACGCTAAAGCCAATGACCTGGCCGAACGTTTCAATAAAAACTTTGAAAAATTCGCTGCGAAAACCAGCGATGAAATCCTTGCTGCTGCACCGAAAGTATTAACTAGCTAGCAAGGGTTTGTCCCTCAGCCTTACACTACTTTTTACCAAATTGAACCAAGTTGAACTTACGCCCCGGCAGTGACCGGGGCTTTTTTATTTTCGCCCATCCTACAAGGATAGTGGCGTTAAAGTCCCTGATAGGCAAATTGCCGCCTTAGGTGTTTCTTTCCGCGAACTTATTGTATAAAGGGTTCGTCCAGTTTTCAATTGAAATATCTGATATCCGGCTAAGGTGCTTTTCATTATTTGTAACCATAATCAAGCTGCGCTCCACAGCTGTAGAACCAATCAACAGATCAAAATCTGGAATAAGCTTGCCAGCGGTTTTAAGTTTCACCTTTTCCAGTGCAAATCTATCATAAACCGCTTCAATAGGGATTACGGTAAATAGCGCCTCAATTACTTGAATATCTTTGATATGTTTTTCGTATTGCTCGCTTTTTCTTGCGCCATAAATCAGTTCCAGGATCGTGATCTCACTCACAAAACAATGCTCTGGCTTTACTTCCTTTATCTTCTCGTTTATCGAGTACATTCCTCTAAGGTAGAATCCACAAATATCTGTATCGATTAAATATTTCATGGCTAAAATCAAGCGTCCAGGTTAATGTCTCTTTCCGAAAAAGTCCTACTTTCAAGAATGCTCTTGAAAATATCTTCGTCAATATCTTTCCAGGCCCCGTACAGACGGTCTACCAAGACCGATTTTGCAACAGGGTTGCTTTGAGGAGGTATGTCTGACTTTATTTCGCTGGAAAGCCTGCTCATTATTTCTAACTTGCCTTCCAGGCTTAGTGCATGAATAAGCTTCATGATATTATTGATTTCCAGCTTACCTTCCATAATTTATATTTTGACTTGTAAACAAAGCTTTTTTTAACTTGGTTTCCAAAGGAGGTGCTTTCTGCATCTTTCAGGTTTAGATAACTCAGATCATTTTATCTTTCTATGGCGCACTTGCTACATTTGCTAAAAAGCTAGCTCAGGCATGTCAGACCCTTCCATCAGCCTCAACAAATTCATCAGTTCCACCGGCATTTGTTCCCGGCGGGAAGCAGACCGTATGATTGAGGCCGGGCGGGTACAGCTCAATGGCACTACTGCCAAAAAAGGCAACCGCGTCAATCCCGGCGATGAGGTCCTGCTGGATGGTGCGCCCCTCAAAGCTAAACCCAAAGCGGTCTACCTCGCCCTGCACAAGCCTCCCGGCATCACCTGCACTACTGACCGCAAGGACAAGGACAACATCATCGACTTCCTCAACTACCCCGAGCGCATCTTCCACATCGGCCGACTAGACAAAGCCTCCACCGGGCTGATTTTCCTGACCAACGATGGCGACATCGTCAACGAAATCCTGCGCGAGCAGAACGAGCACGAAAAGGAGTACATCGTCACCGTCAATAAGCCCATCAACGCTTCTTTTGTGAGGCGGATGAGCCAGGGCATCCCCATCCTGGGCACCGTGACCAAAAAGTGCCAGGTTGAAAAAATCGGGCGGAAGGCCTTCCGCATCGTGCTCACGCAGGGCCTCAACCGGCAAATCCGCCGCATGTGCGACTATCTGGGCTACGATGTCGTGACCCTCAAGCGGGTGCGCATTATGAACGTCCATCTGGGCGGGCTCAAGCCTGGTCAGTGGCGGTATTTGACGGACGAAGAGCTAAAGGAGCTGAGGCGGCATTTGGGGTGAGCCCACAGAAAGAGTGGAAGGGCTACTAGTCCGGCACTGGACGAAACCGGAATTTGGCAGACCACGCTAAACACCATCAGCCTTTCTCCTGGTAAGGGATCGTCTCCAGAATATGCTCTATCGCTTTGATCCGGGCTTTTTCCTTCTGATTGGCATTGATGATGACCCAGGGAGCAGCCTTGGTATCCGTTTTGTCAAACATTTTCTTTTTGTAGCGGCTGTATTCATCCCACAACTCCTGAGCCCGTTCGTCGACCGGGGTCATTTTCCAGCGTTTGAGGGGGCTGCTCTTAATTTCTTTGAAGCGTTTGGCTTGTTCCGATTTGGTGATAGAAAAGTAGAACTTAATCAAGTAGGTCTCTGACTGGACCAGCATGTTCTCAAATTCGTTGACCTGCGACATGAACCGCTTGTATTCTTTTTTGGTGCAAAAACCATTCACGGGCTCTACTACCGCCCGGTTGTACCAACTGCGGTCAAAGAAAACGATTTCGCCCGGCTTGGGGAGCCGGTTGATATAGCGCTGGAAGAACCACTGCTTTCGCTCGTCTTCCGTTGGGATATTCAGGGCAATAATCCTGAAATGCCGGGGGTTGATGTACTGCGTAATTCTCCGGATGGCGCCTCCTTTACCCGCTGCATCGCGGCCTTCGAAGATGATGACGACTTTCTTGTCGTTTTCGATCACCCAGTTTTGCAGCCGGATCAACTCCTCTTGCTTCTTTCTTAGGTCGTTTCGATACTGTGCTTCGGCGATAACTTTATCCAAGTCATAGTCTTTATTGCTCAACAGTGCGTGCAAGCCCTGTTTGGTATTGATCAGTGCAACTTCTTCTTCCGTTATTTTGTGCTTCTTGCTCATAGTTTGGACTTTAGATATCGATTTTAATACTGCTCCTGTGGTACCGCATCACCACATTGGGGTCGGGCAGGATATTAATCCCTGATTCGCCTTTGCCCTCGTAGTCAAATTGCGACAAGACATACCTCATGCTTTCCAGTCTGGCCTGCTTCTTGTCGTTGGTCTTCACAATAATCCATGGGCTGAAATTGGTATGGGTCTTGTTGAACATCTGCTCTTTGTAGTAGGTGTAATCGTCCCAGCGTTTTTGCCCTTCCATATCTACCGGGCTGAACTTCCAGCGCTTGAGCGGATTTTTTAAACGGGAATCGAATCGCTTTTTTTGTTCTTCTTTGGAAATGGAAAACCAGAACTTGATGATTTTCAGGTTATCCTCGTAAAGCAAGTGCTCAAAGTCAGGCACCTGGACTATAAATTTTTGATACTCCTCTTTCGTACAAAAGCCCATTACGGGCTCCACTACCGCCCGGTTATACCAGCTGCGGTCGAAAAAAACGATCTCGCCGGGATTGGGCAGCACCTGTATATAGCGCCTAAAGTACCATTGCCCTTTTTCTACCTCGGTTGGCTTAGTCAAGGCCACCACCCTGGAAGAACGGGGATTGAGGTGCTCTTTAAACCGCTTAATCGATCCCCCTTTGCCCGCGGCGTCTCTACCTTCGAATAGGATGGCTACCCGCATTCGGTGCTTTGCTATCCATTTTTGCAAGTTGACAAACTCCGTTTGGAGTTGGTGTAGTTCTGCTTCGTATCGCAGCTTTTTCAGGGTTTTTTCGATCGGGATGCCGTTCTTCAGCGCAATAGCAATGAGGTCTTGGCGCGTTTCCGCTTGTAGAAGGTGTTCAGCAGTATAGTTCATACATTCGTTTTATGTCTATGGCGTCATACGCAATGGATGGTCTGCCTGGGCGGCGATAAAATACAAGGCACTAAAGCTACGGCAAGCGCTGTACTTTGATGATGATTTTTGTTAACTCCCTGCGGACTGTGGGGTTGTGATGTCGTACTACGATTTGAAGTAGTCTGGCAGGCTTTCTTCTATTCGTCGATGAACCATAGCCGACTGCCTGAGCAATTAGGAAAACCGGAAGCCCTTTAGCACCTTTAGGGCATCACCTAATTTTTAGTCGCCGATGTTGTTCAGACGAATATTCAACCGCATAGCTGCTGCCCGTGGAAAGTGGGGCGTTTACTTGCTCGAAGTAGCGCTCATCGTGCTTTCCGTCCTCCTGGCCATACAGGCTGACCGGTACAATCAGGAGCGTAAAAATGAGGCAAAGTTGAAGGCCTACATTCAGGCGCTGTACCAGGATTTGAAGGATGAGCAATTCGCCAACCGGAATAATCTATTGGACTGCAAAGAGGACATTGCTTCGATCGCAAGCTGCATCCGGCTGTCCCAATACGACCATAATGACAGCATAAACATGGCTTTAGACCATTTCCGGCAGGTTTTTTCCAGGGGCGTATTCCGGGCTTTCCCGCCCACGACTTTCCACATTATGACGAACTCCGGGGATATCGCATTGATCAAAGATCTGGCCTTGCGAAAACAACTGGCCGCGACCTTTGCATTCCGGGATAACTATATAAAACAGGACTTACGGAATCACGATCAGCTCACCAAAGATATCGCTTCCCGGATGAGCCCTTATCTGGACTTCCCCTGCATGAAAAGATCGGATGGGCTTCACCAATGCCTTACCGACCGGGACGGGTTTGCAGCCAATGGGCAGAATGACCTTTTTCTTTTTCAGCAAACTGCAGAGGCCCGGGCTTTTCACCTGATGGTAGGTATCAATTATTTTGAAGCTTGTATTGGGGAATTGGAGGGGTTGTATGGGGATGTGCTTGAGGATGGTGAGTAACGGGTGGTGTTTTACGAGTTAGAGAAAGTGAAGGGATAACGATGTACAAAATTTGCAAGAATTTTCTTTGTGAATTTAAAGTACATTGTTTATTTTTACAACAGATAAAGAATGCGCTTTCTGTATTTTATATTTGCGCTGCCTTTATTTACACAACTAAGAATTCTGTATTTGTTTAATTATGTGGTTTGGTATATTGATGTGTACCATTTCTATAGTAATTTTTATGTTGTCTTACTCTGTTTCCTATATACATTTTTACTGCGGAGAGTGGATATGTAATTCCGCTCCGTTAGTGTTCGGGACCCCGGTTTCTAAGTATTTAATAACATCATTATATTTTTTAACGCTCATTTAAAAATTAAAATTATGACTCGGTTTTTCTTTGTATTTATGGGGTTTTTCTCTCTCTCTCTCTCTGATTTCCTGTGAAAAAAATCAGGAAGGATTTATTCTTCCTTCATTAACGGAGGAACAGATTCTAGAGAGATTGCAAACAGGTTTAGATAAGGATCACCAAACAATTAATATCTCGCTCTTTTACTTTGGGAAGGCAGTCAGTCAACTCGCGATATCGGACGTAGATTTTAAGGAAACATTGGCCATGGAAGTAGATTTAGCAGGTAACCATCAATTGTCATTGATTGATTTTTTATCTAAGCATAAAACGTTCTACTCAAAATTGGAAGCGGAGTTAGAAAATGTGATTATTAGCTATCCTTCCGGGGTTATTCCTCCTCAGGATGGTGAGCTTATAAAGCATCTTTGCAAACTCCTAGTTTATAAAGAATATGTCTACGAGCCTGCGATTTATACCGTTCTGGAAGAAGCAGAGTTGGATGGTGAACTTGTTTTTGCTGTAGGGGAGCAGATTGATGAGGACGATAACATTTTTGGTTGGGAAGGAACAACCCCCGTTGTTGTCAGTGAACAGGCAGCGAAGACAACTTACAGAAACATGCTAATTGTTGGGCTTGGTAATGGAGAGTATAAGGGCATTCAAGATAAATATGAGAAAAATAAAAGGGCTGATATTTATAGTGAGCCAAATGATTTGAACGGAGCCATCGAACAGAGAAACGGTACTGCACTCCGGGTTAAACAATACCAGATCAAAAATGGATATCGTTATGAGTCAAGTGGGAAATCTGAGCTTGAAATGGTTCTCTTGTCAACGTTTCTGAATTCCTCTGATTACGATGTAAGTGATTCCTTCATAAGGACATATAAAGTAAGAAAAAGAGCTATTGACGATAGCAGATCATACGATAATAGGAATGATGATTTTGGCAGCTATATATCTCAGAAATTTTCATCATCATCTAATGCTGATTTCGTTTTCGTACCGTTTGAACATGATTGGTATGCTAGTTTAAAAACGAACACCTGTAATTGCTCATGCGATAATGACTCATTTTACATTTTTGAAACGAGGATGACCTTCTCTCATGAGTGGTATGCAATAGAATGCGACCCGTTGAGTAATGTTTTCCCGAATACTGGATCAAGTCTTTCCACTAATAATGTGAAATCTTCTTTTCGTATCGCAAGAGGTCACTAGTATTCCATACTGTTATGTGCATTTTCCGTGATATACAACCAACATATCATCTAATGCCTCATACCAAGTCGTAAAATTTTGACACGTAGGGAAGCCATCAATTGATGGCTTCCTCTATATTCCTCAATTTACCTATTATTCAATGCTATGAAAATTAGGAAAAGTATAAGCTTGATTTACGTTTTTGGGGTGTTGCTATTATCCCCGCTTTCTATGCAGGGACAGTCCTCGTTATCCCAATTTCAAATACATGCAGGGCTTAGGTTATACAACCCCAGAATAATTACTGCCATACCCGGCTTTCAATTGCATCTGGCATCGAACCCTGAGCTTGGATTAGCTTGGTATAGCAAAAACCGAAAATTTGGGGTGAAATACAGGAGAGTTATTGGTTACGGTGCTGTAGCAGGAGAAATCAATTATCCGATAATGTATGAGTCGGCGGAAGCTGGAAGCCGTTTTGATGAACATAACGAACTGGATATTTACTTTGCAATGCCATGGAAGTCTTTTGCAATTAGCGGAGGAGTAGGCATTTCACATAAATCGATGATCGATAAGCGGTACTTCATTTCTCAGGGTTGGCACGATACCGAATTCTCCATGTGGTCGTTATCAGCTCAAATTCCCTTTGAGTATTTCAATCTGGAGTTTAAAAAGCTTTTTATGTTCGCGCCAGTCACAAAGGTTTTTGAATCTTATTTGTACGCAATTAGTATCAACCGGGAGCTTTACCTTAGCAAAGATTGGAAGAATAGAAATGCTCGAATAAACAGGATTGAGGGAGTGAAGCTATTTCCGGTGTTTAGTATGAGAATGCAAGCAATTAAATACTACAAAGATGCTGTGGATTTATTTAATCCGGTTGGTCTTGTTCCCGGAGTTAGTATTGAAACTTATTTTGAGCGCTTCAATACATCAGTGGTTTTGGGAAGAGACTTCTGGGTTAAGTACACTGGAGGGCTCCGATCCAATGATATTATTGGTAATATTATTACTAATACGATAGGTGTGAATTACTATCTCAAGCCAAAGAAAGAGCAGGGGAAAACAGCAGTCATTGGTCTGTCGTATCATCCTATTTATAACTTCAACGAGCCCCGGAGAACGGTAGTCAGGTCGTTCGATGTAAATGGCACAGTATTAGAAACTCGTGTACCCAAAGACGTTAATGTAATGGGATTAGGAGTTTCTTTTGCCTATCATCTCGGAGCACGATACTTCCTGGAGGTGCGACAAATTATGCCGTTTGTGGGCGACGAGCCGTTTTTAAGTCCTTACTATACCTCTGTAGGTGTGTCTTACAGGCTGATGGACGGACTGTAAGAGATCTATCCTTGTTTTACTTTTATACAACCCTCACCGCTCCAGCCCCCGCGTCATCTCCTCCAGCTGCTTTTGCAATTCCTGCACATGCTCCAGGGAAAGGTTGTCAGGGACTTTCAGGGAGAGTTCGTCAATCGTGTCCAGGTAGAGGGTTTCCAGTTCCATATCGGAGCGCAGGGCTTCCATGTCGGCAAGGTCATCGTAGTGGTGCTCTTTGAGGCGGCGCAGTTCGGCTTCTTTGTCGGCCAGTGACTGTGATAGCTGGTGGTTGTGCAGCAGGCGGTTGAGTTTGTGTTTAACAGTTTTGTAGAAAGAAGATTTGGCCCGGCGCAGCTCCAGTTCGGCTTCAAATTCCCGGATGAGGTATTGCGCATCGGTTCGGTTTTTAACGTTTAGCGCCTCTTCGTCTCTTAGCTCCCGCTGCAATTCCCGCAGATTTTTGCGGATGTCCCTGATCTCCCGCTCGTTGCGGGACAACTGATCCTCCACCTGCTCCATGCGTGCCTGTACACCAGCCGGTACACTGCCCCGGCTCCGGAAATTGCTATTCTCCTGCCGGATGTACTCGTAGACCAGGTAGCCCAAAAAGCCGATACCGCCCAGGATGGTCAGCGTCAGGATCATAAATCGCAGCGGGCCCGCAAAACGGAGCAACAGAATGATTCCTACCACGATCAGGATTATACGAAACGGACTAAGCCAATTGTTTTTTTGCTGCGGCATGAAATTTTTTTTGTGTTTTGTTGAACCCTTTTTTATTTGCCCTGTTAGGCTCACAGTTTTATGAATCGCTAATGTTTTTTGTTTGTTTATAGTTTATGTCAGGTACTCCGCCCCTTGGAGTACCTTTTTTATTTGGTTCTTTGACAAAACCCGTGATCTACAGTCAAGCCAAAAAGAAAATCAACGCTTCCGTCAGTTGCTTTTGCTTTCCTTTTCGACTTGACCACGGGATTTGACAAAGAACGTTT
>CAZNHN010000033.1:0-412 GCA_964572415.1 uncultured Phaeodactylibacter sp. | reverse complement strand
TATGAATCGCTAATGTTTTTTGTTTGTTTATAGTTTATGCAGGTACTCCATCCGGAGTACCTTTTTTTGTTCCTGCCTGACGCTTCCCGAAAAACCAATATCTTTGTTCCTTCATTCGACAAAACAGAAGTATGGACCTGATCCAGAAATTACAGGAACAATATATACAGGAATTTTCGAATAACGTACCGCTGGACGAATTCCTGCTCAATGTCATCGTCACAGCCATCCTTGTAGCCTTGCTGCGGCTGTTCTATATCCACTTTGGCAACGCCATTTCCAACCGCCGCCGTTTTGCCAATAACTTCCTGCCGCTGGCCCTGGGCACCCTGCTCATTATCATGATCGTCAAATCTTCCATCGCCTTGTCCCTGGGCCTGGTCGGTGCACTGTCAATCGTGCGCTACCGGGC
>CAZNHN010000032.1:20191-30289 GCA_964572415.1 uncultured Phaeodactylibacter sp. | reverse complement strand
CCTTAACGAAGTACATCCGAGAATCAGCCGCGTTGCTCAAAGCTACCCGCCCCACTGCCGTCAACCTCGCCTACGCCGTAGACCGAGTGCTACAAGCAATGGAAGCTGGAGCAAGTCAGAAAGAAAAAGCCACCATCGCCCGGCAGACAGCTGACGCCATCACTGAGGAAAGCGTGGAGCACTGCAGGCTCATTGGGCAACACGGCCTACCGCTTATCGAAGCCATCAGCAAGCGGAAGAATGGGGCGCCTGTCAACATCCTCACCCACTGCAATGCCGGCTGGATCGCCTGTATAGACCACGGTACGGCCACCGCGCCCATTTATGCTGCCCACGATGCCGGCATCCCGGTGCATGTTTGGGTGGATGAAACCCGGCCCCGCAATCAGGGCGCCCGCATCACTGCCTTTGAACTACTACAGCACGGTGTGCCGCATACGGTAATTGCCGACAACACCGGTGGCCACCTCATGCAGCACGGGCAGGTCGACTTCGTCATCGTAGGCAGCGACCGCACCACCCGGCAGGGCGATGTAGCCAATAAAATCGGCACCTATCTGAAGGCTTTGGCAGCCCAAGACAATGATGTCCCCTTTTACGTGGCGCTGCCGTCCTCAACCTTCGATTTTGAAGTGGCGGATGGCGTACAGGAAATTCCAATTGAGGAACGCTCAGCAGATGAAGTTCGCTACATTCAGGGGATGCGCAACGGGAAAGTCTTCAAAGTCCTGCTCACACCGGTCGACAGCCCGGCCGCCAATTACGCCTTTGATGTAACGCCGGCGCGGCTGGTCTCAGGGCTGATTACAGAACGGGGAATTTGTGAGGCTACGGAAGAAAGTATTGCGCGTCTGTTTCCGGAATTTAGCCTCCCGAAGACTGTTTGATCTTACCGGTGGCGCTCCTCCAAAACTTTCAGTACATCCTTCAGCTCGTAACCCTTGGCGGCCAGTAAGACCAGATAGTGGTACATCAGGTCAGCCGCTTCATTGAGGAAGAGCGCTTCGTTATCGTCTTTGGCCTCGATGACCAGCTCCACGGCCTCCTCCCCTACCTTTTGGGCGACCTTATTCATGCCGCGGGCAAAGAGGCGGGCGGTGTAGGAAGTATCCGGATCGGCATTTTTCCGGCTTTGGATGACCGACTCCAGGTAGCCGAGAAAGCCTGCCGGGTAGTTGTCTTCCGCCCAGCAAGTATCAGTGCCTTTGTGGCAAACCGGACCCGCCGGATGAGCATAGACCAACAGGGAATCCTGATCACAATCAGCTTTGATATCAACCAATGCCAGGGAATTGCCGGAAGTTTCGCCCTTAGCCCACAAGCGGTTTTTGCTGCGGCTGAAAAAGGTGACCTGCTTCGTATCCAGGGTTTTCTGCAGCGCCTGCTCATTCATATACCCCTGCATGAGCACCCGCCCGGTGGTCGCATCCTGTACAATAGCGGGCACAAGGCCATCGCCTTTTTGAAAATCTATAGTGGTTGGATCTACAGCCATCGTTGATTGTCTTTGAGGTGAATTTTTTAAAGCCGCACCGTCACGCCCTTATCCCGAAGGTAGGACTTTAGGTCAGTGATGCCGATTTCACGAAAGTGGAAAATACTGGCCGCCAGTCCGGCATCAGCTTTACCTTCCGTGAAAACATCGTAGAAGTGCTCCATGTTCCCGGCACCGCCCGAGGCAATGACCGGAATGGAAACCGTTTCGGATACCCGGGCGGTGATGTCATTGGCAAAGCCATTCTTGGTTCCATCGTGGTTCATAGAAGTGAAGAGGATTTCCCCGGCGCCCCGGTCTTCGGCTTCCTTTACCCAATCGAGCAGGCGCACTTCGGTAGCAAGCCGGCCGCCGTTGAGGTGGACAAACCAATCTCCATCAATGGACTTGGCATCAACGGCTACGACCACAAACTGACTTCCGAAGCGCTTCGCAAGGTCTTCGATCAGCTGCGGGTTGCGCACTGCTGCCGAGTTGATGGAAATCTTGTCTGCTCCGGAGGCCAGGAGGACATCCACATCCTCCACTGACTTGATGCCCCCGCCGATGGTGAAGGGAATGCTCAGGTGCTCCGCGATATCGTGGGCCAGCGCCGCCAGGGTTTTGCGCTTTTCGTGCGTGGCGGTGATATCCAGGAAGACCAGTTCGTCGGCCCCCTGTTCGCTGTAGAGGGCACCCAGCTCCACGGGGTCACCTGCATCGCGCAGGTTGACGAAATTGACACCCTTTACGGTGCGCCCATCCTTGATATCCAGGCAGGGTATGATGCGTTTGGCTAGCATTTGAAAACGTTACTTTTCGCGAAGGTAGGAAAATTGCGTTGCTCACACATTCAGGGATTGTACGCACGAAGTCAAAATGTGATTTCACGCATCGACCGATTACCTAAAAATTATCATTCCCGCCCCCTTTCTGATCATCGTTATTAATCTTGGAACGGCGGCCGCGGCGGTTACCGCTGAAATCCAGTTCGCCAAAATTATAGCTGATGCTAAAGCCAATCGAGCGGAACGGAATGCTAAAGTTGGAGCGCTGATAGAAGTTTTCGCCCTGAATTTCGGAGGGGAAACTCTTGCGCTCATTAAACGGCTCGATAGCACGGATACCAAGGCTGAAGCGCTTGTTAAACTGTTTCCGTAGCCCCATACCATAAAGCCAGAAACTCGGGTTCTCTCCCTGCAGCGTCTGCTGTGGAGAGCGGGCAAAACCGAACAAATCAAACTTCCAATCCCTCGGTAAATTGATATTCGCACCGATATTACCGTTCCAAATTACCGTGCTCCGGCTCAGATCAATGCTGTCTACCGTCGACTCGGCGTTATAGGTGAAGATGTTAAAGCCCAGGCGGAAGGAACCTATTTCTTTGATGTTGACCGATGTAAAGAGGTTAACTCCCACGCTGTTGTTTACACCAATGTTCAGATAACTGGTAGACGACACCTCTGAAGCCGGCTCGATTTGGACGAAGGACTCAATAATATCCGTTGTCTGCCGGTAATAGACCGCGGCATTAATAGCGACCCCTTTGACGAAGGTATTGTAGCTCAACTCGTACTGGTCCACGACTTCGGGATCGAGCGTTGGATTTCCGAAAACCAGGTTGTTGGGGTCACTGATTTGGGTGAATGGATTGATAAAGAACAGACTTGGCCGCTGAATACGGCGCGAATAGCTCGCCTTTGCATTACTGAAGTTCTTAAACTGCTTGTTCAGAATAATGCTGGGCAACAGGTTATCGTATTGCTGCGTAAAAGGCTCCTGCTCAAGCTCCCGATATGCGCCACGAATCGTGGTGTGCTCATAGCGTGCACCAGTGATCAGTCCAATAGACTTGCTCAATTTCCAGTTAAAAGAAACATAACCGGCGTACACATCCTGATCGTACAGGAAATTGTCTGTAAGGAAAGGAATGGGGGTAAACATAGTCGCATTCGTCTCCCTGGTCAGGGTCTCGTAATCACTATTGATGCGCCGAATGACGGTCTTGAGCCCCGTTTCCAGTTTTGTCCCTCCGGGAAAGGGGTGTACATAATCCGCCTGCAGAGTGTACTCACTGTTGATACCATCGTTAAAATTTCGGATATCTTCCTCGTAGCGCAATTCACTGCCATCCTGATCGGTGATGTTTTCCTGATCGCTGTTGGTCGTACTTAGCTGAAAGGCCACGGAAAACTCCCGTTCAGATTTGGGATAGGTACGCTTGTAATCTACTGTCCAATCGTAGCCATTTCGTACGCTTGCATTATCATTACTGCGCACAAAATCCACGATATCACCTGTATTGGGGGCGATGCGGCCATTGGTTGTACCGTCCCGCCAATTATTAAAGCCATTGAACCGGATACTGGAGTTGATACTATTGTAAGCATTGAAGTCGTAGAAGGCCCCGAAATTACCGTTAAACCCAAGTACCTGACTACTATTCGGCCCACCCTGGCTAAAGGTGCTTAGTATGGTTTCGCCCTCCTGCTCCTCCCGCAGGAAGTCAATAGACCCTTCGCGCCTCCAGGACCAGAAGCTGTTGGCACCACCGTTGAGCCCAAAACGGCCGCGCACCCAATTCAAATTGACCCCACCGTTATTTTGGCGGGTTCCGATTGAGGTATTCATGGAGCCGGTGAAGCCTTCAGCGTTTCTTTTTTTGGTGATGATATTGATGATTCCCGAACTCCCTTCTCCGTCGTACTTAGCGGTAGGCGTCGTTATTACTTCCACCGTTTTAATCTGGTTAGCAGGGATCGTTTTCAGGGCATCCGCCGGGTTGGAACCAAACAAGGTGGAAGGGCGGCCATTGATCAGGATTTGAATATTGGAGGAGCCCCGCAGGCTTACGTTCCCGTCCAGATCTACTGACAGCAAAGGGACATTACGAAGTACATCTGCGGCGTCGCCCCCGACGGTACTCGCGTCTTTTTCCGCGTTGTAAACCAGCTTGTCAATCCGGTTTTCCACCAGGGCCGCCTGTCCCGTCACCGTAACCTCCTCCAGGTTTACACCCGTTGGCAGGATATAAATAGTGCCCAAGTCCAGGTCGGGCTTTTCCAGGGTGGTTTCCAGGCCTTCCAGCACCTTAGGTTCGTAGCCCAAAAAGCTAATATTCAAATCATATTTCCCATTCTCCACCTCAATGATCTTGAAGGAGCCATCCGATTCCGTAATCCCACCATCCTGTTGCTTCCCGTCGGCTGACTTGATTAAAACCAGGGTTGCAAATTCTACCGGCTGCCCACTGATCGAATCAATCACCGTCCCGGTGATACGCCCTTTGATGGTAGGTCCTTTCTTGCCGGCCCATGGAGGCTGAGCCGATATAGCGGAAACCACCAGCAGACAAACTAACAAGAGGGAAAAATGTATAGCGTTGGACTTCATACTAACGAATATTTTGGTGCTGAACAAAGTTCTCCCTGATCAGTTGCGACGAACAAGCAGATTGTCATAGGAATGTAATGGCTGGCAAAAGTAAGCTTTTCGTATTTATCCAAGCTACTCCTGCTTTTTGTCGGAGACCATAGGTACTGCTGTTGGAGCAATCGCTTAATGCCAACTAAACATCTAGTGCCTCAAGTCATAGATCTCTGATACTTAAGTTGAAGTTATTTTTCGACTAATCAAGGCGAAGGTTCGCGACTTTAGCCCGAGCTAAAGGAGCGGTTCTTCAACGAAGAGTAGGCGGAAAAGAACGAAACTTGGGGTGTCAAGGATTTATGGCTTGAGGCACTAGCTGCAGTGATCTGAAGATGCGGGAATAATTCACTCTAAGAGCCGGGGAAATATGCAGGAAGCAGGTACATACCGACCTCAACCGCAATCTTCCCAATTGGGATCACTAAAATAGAGTTGACGAAAGCCAAGGCCTTCAACCTACCGGTAATGATTCGTCACCACCACCAATACGCCATTCACCAGATCAAACCAGTTGGGGTGTGGGTCGTTGGTGGACAGGGCGATGCTGACATCGGCTTCCGGCACGTACATGATGATGCTCCGGTAGTCCATCAGGGAGCCGGTGTGCCCGTAGTGGACGATGCCGAAGTCGTCCCACAGGCGGGTGCCCAGGCCGTAGTTGCTGCCGCCTACGGCAAAGCCATAATCGGTAATCATCAGCTCTTTAGAGGCAGTGGTGAGGAAATCGCCTCCGTATACGGCGTTGCCATACTTCGCCAGATCGGAAGGGGTGGAAACGATAGCGCCGGCAGCGCCCACTGAGGTCAGATGGTACTCATAAGCCCGGCTGTTTTCCGCCAGGCTGTCGATTTTTTCTGCGTAGGAGCTAAAGTCGTCGTACAAGGTTTGATCCAGCCCGAGTGGATTGAAGATGTAGGACTTGTACAGATCGCTCAGCGACTGCCCGGTGACGGCTTCCGCCAAAGCGCCCAGTACATAAAAGCCCGTATTGGAATAGCGATAGCTGCTGCCGGGCCAGAAGAAGGAGCCCTGATCGACCGTGTAGTCGTAGATATCCTGATGTTCCCAAACGCGGGTCTGCCAGTCGCTGCCCGTGTAAAAGCCACCGTCATTCAGGTGGTCGCCCATGCCGGAGGTGTGCGTTAGCAGGTGTTCTATGGTGATGGCGATGCCGTTGTCCAGCCCGGGGATTTCCAGGTATTCAAACAGCTTCTCATCCAATTCAAAGTAGCCCTCTTCTGCCAGGCGGAGGATGAGCGTGGCGGTGAAAGATTTGGTCACGCTGGCCACCCGGTAGCGGTAGTTGGGGTCGAGTGGGTTGTTGCCTCCGGGGCTGTGCTCTCCGCGGGTGGTAGTGATGAGCTCATCCTCGGGGGTCATCAGTGCTACGGACACCCCCAGCATACCGCTGGTGGTGAACTGGAATTTGCTGGTGACTTCGTTGTTGAGTTTTTCGGTGATGGACAGGTAGACCAGCACGGCAATCTTCAGCGTCCGCTTGCGTTGCCCTATATCATCGGCGGCAATGATGTCTATGGTCACATTACCCTGATCGGAGCGGGCGGGCGTACCGGAAAGCACCTGCGTGGCGGCATCATAGGACAGCCAGTCCGGCAGGCCTTCAAAACTTACTACCGGAACAGGGCCATCGGGGTCGGTAATCTCCAGTTGCAGCGTAAACAGGGAATCGGCAACAGCCGAAACCGAGGATGGTGCCTCGATGACCGGCAGTTGATTGGCGGGCATGATGTCGTCCTGCTGATCTTCTTTAGAGCAGCTGTGGAAAACGAGGGGCAGTGCGAACAAAAACAGCAGTAACAGGCGATTCAGCATAAACAGTAGATATCTTTGATTGGCATAGACCGCTAAGATAAGGAAATCCGTTTTACCTTTGCTGGTCTACACAAAACCAGAACCATGGTCCGACTTCAACTCTGGACTTTACTTTCGTTACTCCCTGCACTGGGCATCGCCCAGCAAGCCAACCGGCAGCACTACACCGGGCTCAACCTCGGGGTTAGCGTCATTCAGGAGGACTTACGGGAAGGGTATGCTTATCAGCCTTTCACTTTACTAGCGGAAACCTCACTCTGGCTCATAGGCCCGGTATCAGTCTATGCAGAGGGGCAGTTTGTCTATGCTGATACCCCGGTAGAGCCAGGCGCCGTTTACGAAACCGGCCTGAATATGGGCTTCCGGTATCAGGCGCAGCTTTCGGAGCGGTGGCTCTTCGGGGCGGCGATTGGAGCCGGGCCCCATTACATCACCCTCAATACAGAAAGCCAGGCGCCGGGCTTTATTTTTTCTGATAATTTTGAGCTGGGCTTTTCCTACCTCCCCCCTGCCAGAGACTGGGGCATCAATCTGCGCACCCGCTTTCGGCACATCTCCAATGCCGGCTTCAAATACCCAAATCTGGGCCTGGACAACCTGTTTGTCATTCTCGGCATTCGGCAACAGTTTTAGCAACTGCATACCGAAGGTAGCAGAACATAGAAGACACTTTGTTGTTATAACAATGTTCTGATTTCATAATGAACGCTTGCACAACTAAAAACCCTTCACTAATGAGATTCCTTACCATTATTTGTAGTTTGAGCTTCGTGCTTTTTGGATGTAATACAGGTCAGGAGGCACCGGATAGAGCTACATCTAACGCCTCACCCGTCCAAACGGTTGCCTTTGCTTTTGCTGATCAAGACCCGGGATTGAGCGAATACTGGTATCAGGGCAAGGCTGAAATCAGCCGGTATGAGCTGGAGCAAAACCGCTATCAGGATGTCCACCCGGGAGAAGCCGTTGCGATTTTTGTGACAGAGGACTTCCTGACCGACAAGCAGGTCAAAAACGACAACTATAACAACCCCAACAGTACCCCGGTACTAAAGACAAACCTGCTGCGCAAATTCCCCACCGGCATTTACGACTACAGCATTATGACCTCTGTTTTTACCCCCACAAAAGTAAAGGAGTACCCTCAAACGCTAAAGGTCACCACATCAGCCCAGGATTGGTGCGGGCACGCCTACATGCAGCTCAACTACGAACCCGGTCAGTACCGCATGCAACTGCATTCCTACTTTGAAAATGAGGCGGACCAGGATGAGAAAGTGGGCTACGCAATGCTGGAAGATGAGCTGTTCAACCGCATCCGGATTCCGTCAACAACTGTGATCCGCCTGCGCCATTTCCCCTTCAAAGCTTATACCGCTAAGGCCACTCACGGCGATTACAGCGGTGCCGATTTCGAAGGCAACAACCTTAAAGTATATACGCTGGAATATCCGGAACTTAAGCGAACGTTATCCATCGTTTATCAGACCGAATCCCCCTATATCATCGAGGGCTGGAAAGACACCTACCCGTCTGCATTTGACCGGCAGCCCCGTACCACCCTGGCACGGCGGACCAATACCATTGTATCTCCTTACTGGAAGCTCAATGGGCTGGAAGATCTTCCGAAACGGCAACAGCTGGAGATGGAGGTTTTCTCGGGAAAAGCAGAATAAATTTGTTTATCCATTTTTCAGGTAATTGTGAAGGCGTTCCAGTTGAGGGCGGTTGCGGAGCAAAGCACCCGCAGTAACCTGAGCCGTCTTAGCCTCTTTCAGGTTGGGAAAGCGCAGGGTTTTGTAAGCGGCTGAGTACTTCCACAATAAATCCAAAAAGTTGAAGTAAAGGTTGTACTTTTCGTAGGAAGGTATTTCCACCAGTTCAAATCCCAGCCGTTTCGCGGTCCGCTCGCTGAAAAAGTAGGAGCTGCCTTTGATCAGGGTTTCCTCTGAGACCTCTCCCTTTTCCACCAAGTCTGTCAAATGAAGCAGCCCTTCCAGATAATAAGTCAGGATGCGGCGGCGCAGGGGCGCACCGGCGGGCGTGCCCCGTAGCACAAAAAGGTAGTCGAAAGAAGTGCCGTTGTGCAGCCCCCAAACCTTTTCATTGGGCGCATACACCAAAAGCATAGGCGACAGATAACGGTACAGCCCAATGAGCCTGAAGAAGGGCGTGAAGGCAAATTGTATCGCCGGGACAATGAGCAAGAGCAGCGGAATGTAAAAGAGCCAGTGCTCCGTGCCATACATGATGACTTTACCGGTAAGGTAAGCGCCGGCGGCAAAAAGCAGTAATGCCAGCATCCACTGCACGGCCTTGGGCCAGGTGTAAAACGTATTCATATCAGTCCTTATAAAACAGCCACTTGCCCAGTTCCTTAAGCGTCACCTTCTTGCCGTACATGAGAATGCCTACCCGGTAAATCCGGCCCGACAGCCAGACAAAAAAGATCGCTGTGGCGGCCAACAGCACGACCGATAGCGCCACTTCCCAGACCGGAGGCGAAAAGGCCAGCCGGGCCGGCATCACGATTGGTGAGAAGAGCGGAAAGATGGACGACCACACCGCCAAACTGGAATTGGGCGCTTGTATAGCTACAATCATAATGTAAAATGCCAGGATCACCGGGATGGTAATCGGGATGGTAAGGGATTGCCCTTCCCCCAAATCGTCGCCCATGGCGGAGCCCACTGCAGCGAACATGGATGAGTACAGAAAGTATCCGCCCAGGAAGAAGAAAATAAACATCGGCAGGATAAGCCACCAGTTGAGGCTCTGAAATTCCTCGATAGCCAGGGCCACCATAGCCTCCGTATCTTCCGGGTTGAAATTGGCGGCGCCGGGCTGCTGCTGTGCCATCTCCATTTGCGCACTGGAATCAATGCCAAAGAGCAGGCTGCTTACCAGTATGATGATCGGAATAAGGATGGCCCAAATGGCGACCTGCGTCAGCCCTACCGCACCAACGCCTACAATTTTGCCCAACATCAACTGAAAGGGACGGACGCTGGAAATCATCACCTCCACAATACGGCTGGTCTTTTCTTCCATCACTGAGCGCATGACCATCATACCGTAGATAAAGACTACAATGTACATGATGATGCCCATAATGCCCCCAATACCAGCGGCTATAGCTCCGGTGAGCTTACTGGCATCTGCACTTTCCTCATCAATGGGCTCCGGCTCCAGTTCGATGCGGGTATCGAGCGCTTCCAGTTGCTGAGGGTCGAGCTGCAGGGCTTCAATTTTGTAGTCGCGCATCTGCCCCCGCACCCGGTCGCGGATCAGCGCATCAATGTCCAGCGTAGGCTGCTTGTCTGCATAGTAGAAAATGGTGTGACGGGTGGCCATCATATCTT
>CAZNHN010000032.1:12801-20157 GCA_964572415.1 uncultured Phaeodactylibacter sp. | reverse complement strand
ACCTGCCACTACGAAAAACAGGCCAAAAGCCAGGGGCGTCAGCAAGGTAGCCAGGATGAAAGAGCGGCGGGTCACCCGTGTGAGGTATTCCCGTTTTATGATGAGCCAAAGCTTATCCATGATCGTTGTTTAGGGTTAATTAGTTGACCTGACGAATGAAAATTTCGTTCAGTGTAGGCAGGATTTCCTGAAAGCGTTTCACAAAAACACCCCGGTCGAGCATCGCGCGGAGGAGAGTATTCGACTCGGTCGTTTCTGCCACTTGTACGGTGAGCCGCCCGGGCTGTTGATCAATAACTTTAGCCCGTTCCAGCAGGCCTTCCGGCAGATCGCCTTCGTACTCCAGTTCAAACAGGTTTTGCTTGAAGCGGTCTTTGACAGCGCTGACTTTACCCTCCAGCACGTTCTCGCCTTTGTTGATGAGTACGATGTGCTCGCAGATTTCCTCGACCTGCTCCATGCGGTGGGTGGAGAATATGATGCTCATGCCCTTCTCGCGCAGGCTGTGGATTTCGTCCTTAATGAGATTGGTATTCACCGGATCGAGCCCGGAAAAGGGCTCGTCCAGGATCAGCAGCTTGGGTTCGTGGACCACAGTTGCAATGAACTGAATCTTCTGCTGCATGCCTTTGGATAGCTCTTCCACCTTTTTGTCCCACCAGTCCTCAATGCCAAATTTCTCCATCCAGTCGCTGATCTTGGACTTGGCGTCTTTAGCGGATAAGCCTTTAAGGCGGGCCAGGTAGGTCAGGTGCTCGCCCACCTTCATTTTGCGATACAGCCCCCGTTCTTCCGGCATATAGCCTATTTCCTCGGGGTGGCGGCTGTTGAGCTTTTCGCCATCGAGGTACACCACGCCCTCATCGGCCCGGGTAATGGTGGTGATGATGCGGATAAGGGAAGTCTTCCCCGCCCCATTCGGCCCCAGGAGCCCAAAAATACTCCCGGCAGGCACCTCGAAACTCACGTCCTTGACAGCGACGTGCTTTTCGTAAGCCTTCACAATATTCTGAATATCAAGTATAGGTCTGCTCACGGTTCAATAGGTTGTGGGAGGGAAGATAAGCCCATTTCTGCGGGGGACGCAAGAAATTCGGTGAGGGATTGGGATTTTTGGATGAATGGGTGGTGCAGCTACTCAGAATGTCAAGACTCGTTATCCTTTACATTGCTTAGTTGTGGATAGGTAAACTTTAGTCTTCCCTTGATATAGGGCTGTAACCATCGTTTTCGTCAAAATAATATGCTTTGGTACCTTCGAAAACATCGATTAGTTCCCTGGTGACAGCTTGGTGCGCTCTAAAAACCGTGTACCAAACTGAGAAAAACCCTTTTTGATGGGCAAATTCCGCAATAGCTTGAGCGGATAAATTACCACTGAGATAGGCGGACAGTTTACGTGTAGCGACCTCCCAGGCCTTTCGTCTATGCTCCCATCTTTTATCTCTTGGATTGTGTGAAGGATAATAAGTATTTCCGGGGTATTTATCTAGCCCTATTAACTTCATAGTCTTTTCTGCCCGTTGCCGTTGCTCCGGACTGAGCCCTTCCCGTATTTGCACTATACCTCCTTCCAGGTACACAAATGGCAGTAACGTATTATTTAAATGAGGCAGGTACAATTCTTCTACTACTACATGTTTGCTACCTTTGTTATCTGCACCATTACATCTGCTGCAAGCTAAAAGAAAATTAGACCATTCATATTGCTTGCTTCTGTCTTGGCTAACAGGTACAACATGCTCAATCTGGGGATTGCTGTCAAAGACCTCGCAATAACTACAAAAGCTACCCAAATTACGAATGAGCACAGAAGCGGCACTACCATGAGGAATATAAGATTGGTTAATCTGACCTGACGCTCCATCAGGGTCACCTACGTTCCATTTTTCCACCGGTCTCATAACCCATTCACTTTCCGCTCAAGCTGAAGCGTAGCAACAAATTCAGGATCATCACTAAACCGTTCTTCAAGAGCATTTAATGTTTTCCTGAGTTGAGCAACTTCCTCATCTGACTCACTTGTTTTTCCTTGCTCAATGAGACGATAATATCGTTTAGCCACTTCTACCCGTTTTTTGAAGGCTTCACTTCTTGCTACATTCTCTACTCCCATTTCTATTTCAGCCACGTCTTCTATTCCATAGTTTGCAGGATCTTTTTCCAAGCCTTCCTCTCCATATTCCAAATCAAGATTTATTAGTTCTTCCTGCGATAAGCTCTGCACAATAAAAGGCGAGTGAGTGGTGCCGACAAATTGAAGGTTGGGAAATGCCGCTTTCAAATCATCAATGACATGTCTTTGCCAATTAGGGTGTAAATGGAGATCAATCTCATCAATCAAGACCATGCCTTTGGTCTGAATAACAGCCTTGTCTTTTCGGTACGCATTAAGCGTTATGCATCGGTAAGCCAATTCAGCAACCATCTCCGTAAAGGAGACAATCCCATCGCTATGCAGGTGAATAGGCAAAAGGTCAGACGTATAATGCTCCATCCTAATCTTCAACCAGAGCTGATCGCGCAGGAATTTCAGCTCCTCTATGTAAGGATTAGCGGTCTTTACTGCTTCAAAGAAAGCATCTTTCAATCCTTCATATTCCTTGCCTTGCTCCAAGAGGGCATCATAAGAACTTAGCCATGCTTCGTAAGCGTACCGGCTTGACCGCATTTCATGCCAGCTATCGTAACCGTCTTTGAAAATGCGCCGCATAGCCTTTGCTGCGCCCCGCTTCCGACCTGCACCATACACCCTCGATGTACCCAGGAAAGCAATCAACGGAAGGTCCAGGCTGTCTTCTCCTGCCTGCATAAGCGCGTACTTAACCGCCCCACGCTCTTTAATGTCCCCCACATCTTCTTTGGATGAGGTGGTTTTACCTCCCTCCGCGAGCACACGCCTTTTCCAGACTATAATTTCATCGCCCCCCAGTTTACCTTCTGCCTCTACCAAAACAGGAAATTGCGGCGATACAAATTTCCCCTGATCTTTCAACCGAATTTCTTCCTCTTGTATGTGCCTGCTCTCTACTTCTCCAATGCCAAGGAAAAAACTACCGCATGCCACTCGAAGCGCATGCAGAAGGGTAGATTTCCCCTTTCCGTTGATGCCAATAACGACTGTGAAAGGAGCTTCAAAATTAAAGTTAGAATACTCAATATTTCGAAAGTTCTTTAATGTCAACCGGTTGATCTGAATATCCATTTATGCCTCTTTTATCTGAATTTAAAGTTACACAAATTCTAGCATTCCCAGATACCGGGACATCAGTGACACTATTTCCTTCATCAAACCTGTATTGATTATGAATTTTGATTTCTTTCACAAACCTCTGATCTATTCAAAACCCATCAGAATCGTATTCCAACTGTAGCACTACTAACCGTAAACAGCACCCCATACCCGCCCTCAAAATTGGTAAACAGGTCGTCCTTAGGCGGGAAGAAGCCTCCAATCTCGTCATCTGGCACCGATGCCCGATATGCATTATACTCATCAGAAATGGTTCGGATAAATACCGCTGCACTGTCAATGCTGAGGGTATCCACCGGGACGAAGTCCTCAAATCGGGTAACTTGGGCGGGAACAATCAGGTCAAACCGGACCGTGTCGTTTTCAATAAATGGCTCAGCGCCACTGATCGCGCTGCGCACCCGGTCCCTGACCAGTTGCCCATCGGCGTACAAATCGGCAAAAATACCGTAGGAGCCGGCATCCTGCCCGGTATGACTGAAGGATAAAGCGATACGGTATTGGGAAGCCGATTCATTATAGTTGACCGTATAATCAAAGACTTTAGCCGGTGGAGGCAACAGTACTGTTTCTGACACCAGATCGGGGTAATCGTTATGGCGTACCTTCAGCTGATACTGACTTCCTGGAACGCCCAGTGTAGCTGGTGCAGAGACATATTGATCTTCTTCAAACTGCAGTTCTTCCAGAAACCCACCGTCTTTGTAAAGTTCCACTACCGCATCTGCAATAAAATTAGCCGCCGAAGTATCTAATGCCTGCACCGTAGGAAAGAGGTAAGCCGATACAGGCCGGCCATTCTCAACACTCGCAAAACAGACCAAAACGGGCGGAGCCGCAGGGAAAATATCCTCATCGTACGACCGGGTCAATTCACAGGCGGTGAGGATCAATAGTAGAGCAAGAAGCATTTTGTTAAATTTCATAGGCTAAGCTATTTCCAGTCGAACGTTCGGCTGTAACTAAGTGAAGGAATGAAAGGGAACAGCCCTACGATCACAACCTCTGGCTGATCCTCTCCCAGGTATTGCCCGTCCCGGCTGAAGCGGGGCGTTGACTCTGTACGGATGAAATAAGGGTTGATGCGATTGTAAGCATTGTAGATGCTCAGGCTCAGGTCATGGGTAGGCCCTTCTTCTCTTTTCTGCCAGCTGTAAGTACACCCCAGATCAAGCCGGTGGTAAGAGGGCAGCGTGACATTATTGCGCTGATCGTTGATACGGGCGCCACCGGGGAAAAAAATATCCTCAAATGCAATATTCGTATTGGGTATTTTGGCGGTGGGCAAAGTGATATGACTACCCGTTTGATAGCTCCAGGTGGCTGAAAATTGCCATTTTTCGGACAACGCATACAAGAGTGCCACGGAGCAGTCATGACGCCTGTCAAAGCGGAAAGGGAACCATTCCCCCTGATTGATCTGATCGAACTGCCGCTGGCTCTTCGACCAAGTGTAAGACAGCCAACCGGTAAGCGGGCCTTCCTGCTTTCGTAGCAATAATTCCAGCCCATCTACCCGTCCTTCCCCATCAAACTCCAGGAGCTCTTCCCAGCGGTACACATCCTCCAACCCGCTATTGCCCACCGCTTTTAATTCCGTAAGACCTGACATGCGCCGGTGAAAAGCTTCCAATGCTACCTCATAACGCGCGCTGGGATCCAACCACCTAATGCCCATTGCCACCTGTGCGCCCTGTTGCGGGGGAGCCGAAGCGGTGGCTCCCAACCAGATTTCATTAGCTTGCCCGGCATTACCCCCCGTAATCAAATGCATAAATTGCTGCCCGTAATTGGCGCTTAGGCTCGCCCATAATCCTTTGCCCACGCGGCTTTCAAATTCTAATCGGGGCTCCAGCGATAAAAAGGTGGTATCTGAAGCCTGATGCACCACCTGCCGAATGCCCAACCGAATATCCGTAGCATTGCCCAGCCGGATGTTCATGTCTGAAAAATAGTTCTGCTGAAAAGCCCGGGCATCACTCAACAGGAGCGTGGCAGACCGACCTTCACTCTGAAAAGTACTCTGCGGGGTGAACCGCTGAATAACCTGCTCGGTGCCCAAAATAAAACTTAGATTCCGGTGGGTGTATTTGGCGAAGGCCCGTATCCCAAAATCCTGATTGGATGAGGCATTGGCATTGAAAGATGCTGTCGTCAAACCATTCGCAAAGAGATTCATCTCCCGCTGATAACCTGAAAATCGATACCGGGTATAGTACATGATACTCTGCAGTGACCAACAGTCACTCAGAAAGGCTGCGTACCTCAATGATGCCGTTTGATTGCCCCATTTCACGCCAATTGCTTCTTCAGATCTGATTCGTTCCTGATTGCCCAGGCTGCCACCCGTAAGGACTTCTTCCACCTGACTGTCATCCAGACTACTATAGTAGCTTAAGTAAACCCTGTGATTATCATTTATCCGGTGGGTAAGCTTTCCGTTTAGGTCGTACATGAGGTAACGCTGTTTGAAATCCTGGCCCGAAAATGCGTTAAACAAGACGCCTAACCAGGAAGAGCGGGCCGAAAGCAGAAAGCTGGTCTTATCTGTTTTCAGTGGCCCCTCTACCAGAAAGCGGCCCAATAAAGGGCTAATAGTTGCTTTGCCCTCCCAGTGCTTTAGGTTGCCCTCGCGCGTCCGGATATCAATCAGGCCCGACAACCGCCCCCCATACTTTGCCGGCCAGCTTGCCTTGTAGACATCAAAGTGCTTAATGGCGTCAGTATTGAATACAGATAAATACGCCCCGAAATGGCTAAGATTGTACACCGGAGCCCCATCCATTAAAACCAGATTCTGATCGGGGCTGCCCCCACGTACCAGCAAACCGGTAGTGCCTTCTACGCCCTGCGCAATACCCGGCAGCAGCGTAATTGTTTTGAGCAAATCAGCTTCGCCACCTAGCTGAGGCAGCAACTGAAGCGTTGAAACAGGCAAAGAGACCCTGCCAAGTTTCGGCACGCCGTGATTAGAATAAGAAGACACTTCCACCTGAGGCAGGAAATTCGAAGTGCTCAGCTCAATGTTTAAAGCCTTCCCTTCTTCGAAGACTCCACAGATCAATTGGGGTTCATAACCGATATACTGCGTACGTAGGCAACCGTGCGCGCCGGGCAGGCTCAAGGTAAAAAAGCCATACTCGTCAGAAATACTGTACGCTTTGCTCAATGTATCCTGTATGACCGCTCCGATGACAGGCTCTTGGGAGTTTGCAGATTTAATGTAGCCGTGAATATTGAGCATCCTTTGTTGCGCAGATACCATAACGGATGCCACCAGAAAGAGAAGCGTATAGCATTTACCTTTCACGAGAAACCAGCTTTATTGTTAGGAGCCCGGTCGGCGAGACAGGCTTTTTATGTAACGGTACCCCCACAAAGTTTAGCTCAGATACGATCAGCATTAACACTAATACTGAAGGCTTAGAATAGCGCAATCTTATTGAATCGTCTTGTGTAATGGCGATAGCTCGTTATGAATGAACCCGTTTCGCCTAAAACGTGAAACCAAACTAAAGATTAAACTTGTTTGATCTTAGACATTACCAGAAAACCAAATGATGAACAGAGACACGATTACTATTGGAATATGTTTTATGTTTCTTCTATTAGCAAGTTGCGTAAATGATCAAGGCATTAACGATGACGAAGGTGATGCGGTTACTGATACAACATGGCTGAGTTCCAATTATTCTTTAAGCCTGGAAGGGGCTTTATCAACCTACAGCGATGAAGATATAGGATACGACTTTTGTACCGATGTCAGCACAAGGAGTATTTCAACTTACAAGCTTTACGGTGACTCCACAGTAGTTTACGAAGTGCTATTAAGCCCGCTTAATATCGTCAATCAGCCGAAAGTACTCAGCTATGCCTTCTACGTGTACTGGAATCGATTTGAAGAGACAGACCTTTCGCTTTACAATGCTGTCACTGATATCATTCAGGGGCACTCCTCAAGGAAATATCATTTGCAATTTTCGATAAGGGATGAGGAGGTAAGTTACTCCAATAGCTTTTTCTATACAGAGCGTACTACAAACATTGATAGCGATTCTGATTCGGAATCAATCCTTCGCATGCCTGAGAACATTGATTGCAGG
>CAZNHN010000032.1:10745-12791 GCA_964572415.1 uncultured Phaeodactylibacter sp. | reverse complement strand
GGATAAGGGAAACTGAGGTTGGGAATATGTAACCTGTTGTGTTGTCTCGCGTCTTCAATATTCCAATGGCAGAGCAGATTCTTTATTTGTCGATTATTTCGATTTACAACTCTTTTTGCCTTTGTCGTTGTGAACCGGATGCCTCCCGTACTAAGTGCCAGGCATCATAGAAGCTTTTATTGAAGTTTCTCAAAAACCCTACATCCGCCGCACCTTCCCCTCCTGTTGCGCTTCGTTTGCCTGCTTGTCCGTCTTCAGGTCCAGGATATTACCCATGTGGTAGCAGGTTCGGCAGCGGGCCTCATAGGTATCCTTTTCGCCCAGCACAACGGTGTGGTCATCTGCCGAAAGGCGGTAGGAATGGGTGGCCAGATTGCCGCAGTGCTGACAGATGGCGTGCACTTTCGTGATGTACTCCGCCACGGCGAGCAGATTGGGCATAGGACCAAAGGGCTTACCCCGGAAGTCCATGTCCAAGCCCGCCACAATGACCCGCAGACCGCGCAGGGCCAGCATCTGACAGACCTCCGGCAGATCCTCATCAAAGAACTGTGCCTCGTCTACGCCGATGACATTCACACCCTCCGTCAGCTCCAGCAGGCGGCGGGAGTGCTCGATCGGCGTGGAGAGGATGTAGTTGGCATCGTGGGACACCACTTTGGCCTCATCGTAGCGGGTATCGACCTTGGGCTTGAAGATTTCCACCCGCTGATTGGCAATTTTGGCGCGCTTCAGGCGGCGGATCAACTCCTCGGTCTTACCGGAAAACATGGACCCGCAGATGATTTCTATCCATCCGCTGCGCTGTCCTTTAAAATGTGGTTCTAAAAACATAGGCTCAGGGTTGAACGCCTAAAGTTACGGCACCGGGAAGGGATTAAAAAATAATCCGGAGCATGGGCCTGATTTTTCTGCCCCATCTTATGGAAAAGTGCGCTGCTGCAAAGGTGTGAACTTGACTGGCTCTGCTAATGTTACTAACTTTGATCTTCCGGTGGAATAGCCGGTGTGTCTAAATGATAAATATTGGTCCGCCATGATAAAAGTTGCAGAAAGCGCAAAAAGCCAGATTGCAGAGATTCGTAAAGCCAAGAATTACGGAGCCGATTACTTTGTCCGGGTATGGGTCACGAGCGGGGGCTGTTCCGGGCTAACCTATCAACTGGAGTTTTCCAATGAGGCTAAAGCCGATGATCAGGTCTTTGAAGACAACGGCGAGAAAGTCGTCACCGATCTGCGCAGCTTCATTTACCTTTGTAACACCACGCTGGAGTTTTCCGGCGGGCTCAATGGGGAGGGCTTTGTATTCAACAACCCGAATGCCTCCCGTACCTGCGCCTGCGGAGAGAGCTTTGCTGTTTAGGAAAAGAGTTTTAAACCCACTACTTGCTTATGTTTATTGTCGATGCTTTCCACAAATCGGGTAGTGGGCTCTGTTTCTGTTAATTGCTTTACAACGCCCAATAGTCAATTTGTACGGAGCTATTATTAACCCCTAACCGTAAAATGGTATGGTACAAATTGCAAATCCAATCTACGATGTGGTATTCAAATACCTCATGCGAGACGAAAAGCTGGCTCGTCTTTTACTGTCTGCCATTATTGGAGAAGAGGTCTTAAGCCTTGACTTTCGACCAACTGAGCATCACTTCCCCCTTGGAGAGAACCTGATGGTGCTCCGGATGGACTTCAGCGCCAGGATACGGTATGCCAATGGCGAGGAGAAACTGATCATCCTGGAGTTACAAAAAGCTAAGCTTGCCACGGATATCATGCGCTTCCGGCGTTACCTGGGCGAGCAGTACAGAAACAAGAATAACGTTGTACAGGAGTCCCCGGAAGATTATGCTTCCAGACAGGCGCTGCCCATACTGAGCATCTACTTTCTCGGGCATAAGCTTGAACATACAACCGCTCCGGTAATCCGGGTTAACCGGCGGTATGTTGATGCAGCTACCGGAGAAGAAATTGAAGGTCGGGAAATCTTTATCGAAAGCCTCACGCATGATAGCATCATCATCCAAATCCCTTATCTGAAAGGGCACC
>CAZNHN010000032.1:8912-10735 GCA_964572415.1 uncultured Phaeodactylibacter sp. | reverse complement strand
CGGCGCACCGAACTGGAGCAGCTGCTTGCGCTTTTTGACCAATCCTATGCTACCAACGACCGGCACATGCTGCATATTGAAGAAACCGAGCTGCCCGAACGGTACCGTCCCCTGCTACGACGCCTGCAACAGGCCATTGCGGAACCGGTGGTCAGAGAAATCATGGATGCTGAAGATGACCTGATTGAAGAGTTCAAAGATTACCAGAGACAATTAGCCGATAAAGAGCTCCAGCTTACCAAAGTAGAACTGGAGATAGCCCAAAAAGAGGAAACCATTTCCCAAAAAGAGGAAACCATTTCCCAAAAAGAAGAAACCATTTCTCAACAAGAGGAAGCCATTTCCCAAAAAGAAGAAGAGCTACTCCAGGCCCGTCAACAGTTACAGCTAGCAATCAAAACACTTTTCGAGGCAGGGCAGACCCCGGAGCACATTGCAGGAATTCTGAATTTGCCTTTGGAAAAGGTGAAACAATTGCTAAATTAAAGCAGTTCCTTTTGCATAAAACCGTCAATTGAATTTTTCCAATGCCTGACTCCTTTTGTTCTATACTGACGATTAAGTGGTCTCCGATAAAGATCGGAGCAGCAAACCTACTCAATGCTTGCCCGTTTCTTGTCGCCTGTGGGCTTTGGCCACCGGAGACTGTACTTAAAGGCAGGAGGGTCAGCATTTACGCTGGGAAGTGGCTTGCTCCGATGTCGCAAACCACTTCGTATTGCAAATACTTCAGCTATCAACACCTGATCGCCTATGCTACGCATCGGATATGACGCAAGGCAGTTGTACAACAATTTCACCGGGCCCGGTAACTACAGCCGTACGCTGCTCTCCAATCTCGCGGAGTACTATCCGGATAATGCCTATTTCCTGTACACGCCGCGTCTGACCAGGAACGAAGAGACACAGTTTTTTCTCAATAGCGCTTTGTATAATACCCACATGCCCCGCCGAAAAGGCTTACCGCTTCTATGGCAAAACTTTGGAATCAAACGTGACCTCAGGCGGCAACGCACACAGCTTTTCCACGGCCTGAACCAATCTCTGCCCTTTGGCTTATCCAAAACGGGAATCAAAAGTGTGGTCACGGTGCATGACCTGATTTTCAAACGCTTCCCTGATCAGTATACTTTTTCACGCCGGCTGGCACTTGACTTCAGGCTTAAGTACGCATGCCGGGAAGCTGATCACATTGTAGCCATTAGCGAAAACACCCGGCAGGATTTGCTGCATTTCTACGAGGTGCCACCGGAGAAGGTATCGGTTATTTACCAGTCGTGCCACGAGCGCTACATGCAGGAACGGTCAAATAAAACCCTGGAAGCCGTCCGGCAGCGGTACCAGTTACCTAAAGAATATATTTTATCGGTGGGTGCCATTATACCACGCAAGAATTTATCCGGGGTCATCAAAGCATTATCCATAATGCCTGCATCAGAACGGCTTCCACTTGTAGTTGTGGGCAGAGGTGCCAGGCATAAGCAGCAAATCCTTCGTTTGGCCAAGCAACTGCAACTCAGCGAGCATATCCACTTTGCAGATGTCCGCTTTAACGACCTCCCGGCAGTCTACCAAAGTGCCTCTCTTTTTGTCTATCCTTCGCTTTATGAGGGCTTCGGTATTCCTATTCTCGAAGCGCTGTTCAGTAAAGTCCCGGTTTTGACGTCCGATACCGCTTCCCTGCCGGAAGCAGGCGGCCCCGGAGCACATCTGACAGACCCCACACAACCCGAAGCTATTGCCGAGGGCATCCGGAAAGTACTGACTGATACCGGATACCAGGCCCGGCTCATCCATGACGGATTCGAACATGCCCAGCAATT
>CAZNHN010000032.1:2283-8902 GCA_964572415.1 uncultured Phaeodactylibacter sp. | reverse complement strand
GCCCCTTTCCGAAAAAATGATTGATCTGTACGAAGAGCTGATTGGAGAGGAATACCTGACGCCGGAACAGATAACTTAAGGGGTGAGGAAATTTATAACCTGCCACAAGGATGTAGCTATTTTGGCTTTAGACGAACAAAAAATGACGCAGCATAGCTAACTACGCAAGACATTTTTTGCGAAGGATCAAGTCAAAAGAGTAATCAAGGGGGTAGGTTATTTTTTGCCGAAGCCCTAACCTCCTCCCTTCATCCAGACATCGCGTTGCGGGAATGGAATCGTGACGCCATTTTCCCGGAAAGCCTGGTCAATCTTGAAACGCATATCGCTCTTGACATCCTCGATTCGGATGAACTCGTGCGACCAGAAATGAAGCTGAAAGTCGAGGGAGGAGTTTCCAAAATCTACAAACCTTACAAAAGGAGCCGGGTGGCGAATCACCTCGGCATTACTTCTGGCGATGTCCAGCAGCAACTGCCTGACCAGCTCCGTATCCGATCCATAGGCTACGCCTACCTGTATATAAAATCGCGCTTTGTTATCGTTATGGCTCCAATTGACAAAATGCTGAACGATCAGGCGGGAATTGGGGACAATCACGACGATGTTGTCACGGGTCTCCACCAGCGAAGTCCGCACACCAATCCGTTTTACGGTACCGATAAGGCCATCTACCTCCACGACGTCACCCACTTCTGCACGGCGCTCGAACAAAAGAATCACACCAGAGAACAAATCCTTAAAAGTCTCCTGAAGCCCAAGCCCCACACCTACCAGCAGAGCTGCCGCACCACCCCAAATCAGGGTTAGCGTAAAGCCGAGTGCCTCCAGAGCCATCAACCCTGCAATGATATACACAAAGTATTGCAGCAACTGATTGAAGGCATACTGCGAGCCTACATTGATTTGCTTACTCCGGTAGTACTGACTGAGGATAAGCTGAATGATGGTCCAGCTGAACAGTCGCGCCAGCACGATGATGAATGCCGCATTTAGAAGGTTAGAGACCGAGAAACTCCGCGTCTGACCGTCTTCTGCACCTGCCGGCTGATAAGTATAAAACACCCAGTCTATCTCAAAAGCCTGCACAATGAAAAGCAGCGCGAGGATATAAACGGCGTACTGTACCGTGCGATTCGTCTTATTTTTGGAGTCCGTTTGGTAACGATCGAGCTCAACCGGGTCTTCCCTTCGATTACGGTAATAATTGGTCACGAGCAGACGCGAAATAACAAAGTCCAGCAGGCGGGCAAACTGCCAGATCAGCATCGCCTGAACGAAAGTGGAGATGAACAGGTTGGGCGCATTCTCATTGGTAGTTTCCACCAGCTGCCGGTCGAGTTGCAGCACCGCAATTAGCGCAACTGCTGCCATCAAAACCAGTAAGGTGCCCAGAATCCGGCGGGCTTTGCGGCGTTCCTCCTGTGGCAGCTCCAGGTGAGCGGCAATTTTTGGAAAAAGCCGGCGGGCGACCAGCCAGTACAGGAAAGCAAGCACAATCAGAATACTGGTACCCAGCACCACCTGCCCGAGGCGCAGCGCCCATCCATTGTACTCCAGTATTATCTGATCAAATATTTCCTGCATAGCCCTGATCTTGACGGAAAGTTAAGCAGACCGTTGTTGAAAACGGAATGGATCACTAAATATTTGCGCATTCTTTACTGCGGGGCGGGGTCAACTTTACTCTATCAGAATTTGTATCTTTAAGCGCAACCAAAACGTCGTTACATGCTGAAACCACTGGCTCAGGTCATTTCCGTACTTTTCCACCCCCTATTGATTGTGACCTACATGCTGGTTCTCCTCTTGCTGATCAATCCCTACCTTTTTGGGGTATACAGCATTGGTGATAAATTCAGCAAACTGCTCATTCTGCAGGTATTCCTGTCTACCTTTTTTATCCCAGGGTTTGCAGTAGCCATGTTGCGCTTTACCGGGCTGGTGAGCTCCCTGGAGATGAGGACGAAGCAGGAACGTATTGGTCCTTATGTCATCACGGGCATGTTTTACATTTGGATGTTCCGCAACTTCCTGGGCAATGCACAGGTGCCTAATGCTTTTTCCGCTTTTCTGCTGGGGGCAGCCATTGGCCTGTTTATTGCTTTTTTCATCAATATCTTTTCCAAAATCAGTGCGCACGCCGTAGGCATGGGCGGCCTGTTGGGCATGGTAGTGATCACCCTGCTGCTCTTCAGCCACGGCACCTTCCTCATCAATCTTGGCGCAATTGGCATCTATGAAGTCAGTATGTACTGGGTACTAATGCTTACGGTGCTCCTGGCCGGTCTGGTCGGCACCTGCCGCCTCATTCTGCAGGCGCATGAACCAACTGACCTCTACGGCGGTTACCTCGTCGGATTCGTATCGCAATTTATCGCGCTGCGCTTCATGTTTTAGGACTCAAAACCAACCCTTTATGAAAGATCGCATCCTCATTGTTGGCGCCGGGCTAGTGGGCTCGCTTTGGGCCGTACTGCTTGCCAAACGCGGATACCAGGTAGATGTATTTGAACTCCGCGATGACCCCCGGAAAGCAGGCTTCAAAGGTGGGCGGTCCATCAACCTCGCTATGAGCGACCGGGGCTGGAAAGCCATGGAACGGGCTGGCATTAAAGATACGATCCGGCAACAGGCCATTCCGATGCGGGGCAGAAAAATGCATGATACCGCCGGGCAGCTTACCTTTCAGCCCTATGGCGACCAAGACCAGGCCATCTACTCTGTCTCCCGGGGCGGGCTCAATATTGAGCAGATCGATATCGCCGATCAGTATGACAACCTGAAATTTCACTTTGGATATAAGTGCCTTGGCGTAGTGGCCGAGGAGGCCAAAGCCCACTTTGAGCACCTGGATACCGGCGAGCACCTGACGGTAAATGCCGACCGGATATTCGGCACTGACGGTGCATTCTCGGCAGTGCGGCGAAGCCTTATGAAAGCCCTCCCCCGTTTTAATTACAGCCAGTCTTTCCTGGATTATGGCTATAAGGAGCTGCACATACCGCCCGCATCCGGCGGCAGGCACGCACTTGACCCCAATGCACTCCATATTTGGCCCCGTGGACAGTTTATGATGATCGCTTTGCCTAATGTTGATGGCAGCTTCACCGGTACGCTATTCCTGGCCTATGAGGGGCAAAAACCCGCTTTCGATCAGCTGAATACGGATGAGGAGATAATGGCCTTCTTCAGGACTTACTTTGCAGATGCCATTCTGCTTATTCCCAACCTGCTGGAAGAGTTCCGCGAGAACCCAACGGCTTCCCTGGTCACCATTCGCTGCAGCCCCTGGCGCTACGAAGATAAAGTCCTGATTATGGGCGATGCTTCTCATGCGATCGTTCCTTTCTACGGGCAGGGTATGAATTCCGGCTTCGAAGACTGTACCTTACTCGATGAGCTCATTGATGCTCACGATGGCAACTGGGCGAAGATCATCGAAGCCTTCAATCATTCGCGTATCAAAGATGCCAACGCTATCGCCGACCTCGCCCTGCGCAATTTTATAGAAATGCGGGATAAAGTGGCAGACCCAAAATTCCTGCTGCGTAAGGAAATCGCTGCTCATTTTAACAAGATTTACCCGGAGTTCCTGCCGCTTTACTCACAGGTGACCTTCAGCCATATCCCCTATAGCGAAGCACTGGAGGAAGGGCATGCGCAGGACGCCCTTTTTGAGGAAATACTGGTGCTGGATGGCATTGAGCACAACTGGAAAGACAATCCCGAAGTTGACCGCATTTTCAGAAAATGGATGCAGGGACGCCCGGTGCTGGCAACCAGCTAGTACAAAACAGCCCTCAGTGCTCCGCTGCGCTGAGGGCTGTTATCATTGTTGCATAGCTTTTCTTATTTCTCCTCTTCCGGAGCTTTCCCTTCCATCCAGCCTTTCGCGAAGGCAACTTCCTGTAGCTGCTCTACGATATTGCCCAGCTCCTCCGGGTAACCATAGTAGAGCTTGATTTTTTTCTGTTTGCCTTCATGTTCAAAGGTGAGGTAGGTCGTAGGCAGATCCGTCACATTATCTGTATACTCCCGTTCGTACTGATACAAATCCGCTTCAATCAGGCGGGAAAAGACCATGTTGGTCGTATCTGCCGAATAAGTCCGGTAGTGCTCACCCTCCGGCTCTACAAAACGACGCCCATTAAAAATAGCTGAACCATCCCCATTCAACTCGAAGCTATAGACCGGGCACTCGCCAAAGCAGCCCGTTTTCGCAATTTCAACCGAAGTGGTAGGCTCATACTTGTATTTGCCACTGCCACACTTCTGCGCCGTAAACAACAGAAAGGCACTCGCCAGCATTAAAGTTAGTCGGATTGGACTTTTCATAAATTTCATTTTTGCCACAAGATATTAATTCCTTCCCTTATCCACTACCTTGAAAAGGGTTCCGCTCTCCACCTGTGTATTGAGCTCCATACCATTTAGAATGGCAAACTCCTCAAGGCGGTCATTCGGAATACCGTTGCTGGTAAGCAGGCTGCGCAGGTTAGTGGTGCGCGGCGCTTTTACAATTTTGATGCGCTCTGGTTGCACATTTATTTTGGAGGCATCCGTCAGCCGGTCAAATCCATTCATTGTACGCAGGAAGCTGCTTTCGTAGCTGCCATACTGCTGCTGATACGCCATACCCAGGATTTGGTACACCCGCCCCTGGTGCTCGATGAAATAGAGTAGAATATTAATCACCTGCTGGTTCTGCTCGTCTACCTGATGCCCCTGGACCACGCGGGCATTCAGGCCATTGACCTGCCGGTTGTTCCGGCTCGTTACCTCAAACTGATGGGTTTCCATATAGGCCTGTTCTGCCTGAGTCAGGTTATTCTTAGAAGACAACGAGAGGGTCATAAGGGCATTACCATCTTCGGGCGCCATTTGTACCTGACTGGGCGTATTAACCGTACGCCAGCCATTCGGAATGGGGTATTGAAACTTAAGGTCAGGATGATAAAAGGTGTTGCGCTCCACATAGCCCTGACGGGGGTCTTCGCCATAAAGCAAACCGTCTATCATATTCAGGTAAGAATCACGCCCCACCTTTAAATTCCGGCCGCCAGAGCGCTGCCGCCACTTTTGAGCCAGCGCTTTCGTCTTTTCGTAGCGGTTGGCCGGATCAGGGTGGGTAGACATGAACGTAGGCAGCCGCCCTCCGCTCTGATCGGTCAGGCGCTTCAGCGTCTGGAAAAAGTCAGCCATTTCTCTGGAATCGTAACCTATCCTTGTAGAATATTCCACGCCCAGCCGGTCGGACTCGGTCTCCGCATCCCGTCCATATTTCAGGAATAACAGCCCCAAACCCTGGCTCGCCACATCTGCAAACTCCGCAAACTTAGGCGATACGATGATACCAGCAATCAGCCCTACCTGGCCTAGCATCTGACGGCTGTACTGCCGGGCGGAGTGCCGGGCAGTCACATGCCCGATTTCGTGCCCGAGTACACCGGCAAATTCAGCTTCGTTGTTGAAGTGAGCCATAATCCCCCGGGTGAAGTAGACGAAACCTCCTGGTACCGCAAAGGCGTTCACGACCGGCGAATCCAGTACCTTAAACTCATAGGGAAGATCCGGCCGGTGAGAAATCCGGGCCATTAACCGGCCCTGAGTCGTAATAAACTGCTGGATTTTATCATCTTCGTATAATCCATAGGAGGCAACAACCTGAGGGTCATAGCTAATACCCATTTGCACTTCCTGCTCTTTGCTAAGCAGCATAAATTCCTTTTTGCCGGTCACCGGGTTGGTGGCGCAGGAAGCCAGAAAGCTGGCAGCAAATAAAAGGAGAAAAAACTTCGTAAAAACTGGGCGTAGAGTTATCATAGTTTTTCAGCGTTATCGTGTTTCGTTTGGTTGACATAAGCTAAAATAATAAAAGCTCATTACAAATGACACAAACCATTTGGATATATGTATCGCTAGTTGCCGTGGGAGGCGCTCTGCTACTGTATGGCCTGCTTAAAATGATAGCGGGCTTCAAAAAGCGCAGGCTACAGCGATTAGAAGAAATAGAAACCCTTAATCCGGTCAAAACCGTTTCGCCTCCGGGGGATTCACCGGAAGCTTCCCTGGAACGGGCCGCCGACAATATCTCCGGGCGGTTCAGTATCATCAGAAAAGGAACAATCACCTTCTCTATCCTCATAATCATCCTGATTGGGATACTGCCCTTCTCCACGAAGCTCCCCATTACTTCAATCTCTCTGCTGATTTCGGCCTTTGGTATCGTTTTGGGTATCGCTGCCAGACCAGTCATTGAGAATTTCATTTCCGGCATCCTCCTTAGCTTTTCATCCGCCATCCGGTTGGGCGATACAGTAGTTATAGATGGATACTACGGTACGGTTGAGGATATCTCCATGCTGCACACGACCGTCAAAACCTGGGACTGGAAACGATACATCGTTGCGAATTCGGATATGCTAAAGCGGGAGGTTATCAACTTTTCCGTCCATGACACCTACATCTGGGCGCATGTGGAGTTTTTTATTTCTCCGGAAGCTGACCTCTCCAGCGTCCGCTATACGGCTATGCGCATCGCTGAACAGTACAACGCCAGCCAGGTCAAGGAAAAACCCCGGTTTTGGGTGATGGAAATGGGAGAGAAAGCCATCAA
>CAZNHN010000032.1:0-2273 GCA_964572415.1 uncultured Phaeodactylibacter sp. | reverse complement strand
CTGGGCAACCTCTCCGGCCAACGCATGGTCCGTGCAGCACAACATCCGCACAGACCTCATGATCGCGCTGCAGGAGATGGGCGTTGCCACCCACCTCCATCAGCACCAATTATTACAGTCGGGTCATCCCTTTGACACCAAAGGATAGTAAATACGAGTCAGCCATTTGGAAGTATCCGGCTCTGAGGCCGGGTCTGTGACGTATTCTTCGATAGCAGGCTCTCCGGCAACTAAACCTTGCTGTTTGCAATAGCTCTCTATTGCACCATGTGCAGCACCTGTCCCTTCAGGATTACCATAATATTCAACCAAAAGTGCCTCACTTTTTGAGATCTCAATACTTTCAAAACCCTCTAATCGATGAGCCTGTGCTAACGGAATAGCCTGTGCGCAGTCCGTAGTCCCTGTAGCTTCATCCCAGGTGTAGTATAGCCCACATGGCATACCAGCCATGGTTAACCCTGCTTGTTCAACAGCCTGATGTACTTTCGGTGCATTAGTACTAAAGACGGAAGCCACGTCCGACGTATTAATAGTTTGCCGTAAGGCTATGAAATGGCGCAACGGCAGCTCAACCGCCTGCACCTTAAACTGAGGCGCAGCGGCAGCCTTCTCCTCCACCTGCTCTTTTAGCAACTCCAGCCCCCGGTCATAATCTTTCTCAATCGCACCTTCAAAGTCCTGAAACAGCAGCATCGCATTGAAGGGGTAAGGGAACTCTGTATGGAACGCCCAGGTGGTTTCCGTACCGCCGTCTGCCGGCTTGAACGTCCAGGCTGCATCCGCACCGCCCTGTCCTTTGAAATCTACGTGCGTAGTCAGCTCTTCCGGTGCAGAAGAGGAAGTGATCTCCATACGCCCCTCACCTGAGTTTTCGCCTGTCCATGAATAAAATGCGCCTGTGCCTACAGAAGGGTCGCCCATAGTGACCTCCATAGCCGGGTCCATTTCCTTCCAGGGTGACCAGGATTCCCAGGTTTTCAGGTCATTCACGGTATTGAAAACCATTTCCTGTGGTGCTTCAATAATGGTGGAACGGCTGAGGGACACTTCGCGGGGGGCAATAAGCCCACCAATAGCGACCAGGCCAATAAGCCCGGCGACAATGAATAAACCAATTTTAAGGATTTGCATGATATGTAATAGGTGTTAGTGACGGGTGAACCAGACGAATTGTCAATCTACTGTAAAAATAAACAAATGTTTTAAATAAATCAATTGCAAAACAAATATTTATTTTCGCAATTCAAGCGCCGCTGTCGTTTCCAATCCCATTCATCGGGCCAACCAAAGGTTTCATCCAAAAGTAAAAAAGAGTATCCCCTGGGGTGGCGCACCTTTCCGCACAATTTGCGTACTTTGGAAGCGAACCCACAATTGCCTCAATCCAAACCTTATGCACCGCCTAAGCATACTACTGTTCCCATTGCTATTCTGCACCCTGATACGGGCGCAGGGTGATGTACAGATTAAGGTGTACGACTTTGAGGATGGGCTGAGCCACCGTATTGTCTCCAAAATACTGCAGGACAGTGCCGGCTTTATCTGGATGGCGACCATCAACGGGCTGAACCGGTTTGACGGGTATGAATTCGTCACCTACACGCCGCAGGACCCCTCCACCTACCTGCCACACGAATCCTTTTCCGATATGGTTATCGATGCCGAGCAGCGGTTGTGGCTGGGTAGCCCCAATTATATCACCCGCTTTGATCCGGGCAACAACCAATATGAAGATTACAAGATCAAGAAGGGAGATGTAAGGATACGGGAAGCAGTTGTACCGCACGATCTCACGCTTGGCCTGGGCGGGCAGATCTGGTCGGCGGCTTACCATGAAGAAACAGCCACTACGCACCTTTTGCTCATGCAGCCGGATGGCCGTTATGAGGAGCTGTCACGACTTGCCGGCAGGCACATCGGGCGCCCCATGGCTCAGGTCCGGCAAAAGTTATTGCTCGGGGCCGTAGGCAATGAGCTCTGGGAACTCAGTGCTACAGGCCGTGTGCTGCAGCGGCATATTGTGCCGGTACCGGAAAGCAACCGTATCGTGCAAATCGCCGGAACGAATGCCTTGGTTTATGTTCTATGTGCTGATGGACAACTTTTCACCTTTGACCTGGCACAGGAAACCTTCAGCGAACACCCTGCCAGTATTCGTAATGCCGTTGCTTCCGCCCTTCTGGTGGAGCAGGATGGCAGCCTGTGGGTGGGCTGCCGGGGTATGTTGCTGTATTACAATGCCCTGCTGGGGAGTGTAGAAAATTTTGCGC
>CAZNHN010000031.1:26435-30479 GCA_964572415.1 uncultured Phaeodactylibacter sp. | reverse complement strand
TTGTGCTGACGGGCACTGCGGGTATATATTTTGTGGTTTATGCCATCCGGATAGGCCCGCTGCCGGAATAGCCAGTCGCTGGGTTCTTCCTCCTCGTATTCTTCTGCGTAATGTGCAATGCCAGAATCAGACTGGCAGCCCTGCCCGAGCAGCGCAAGCAAAATGAAGTAAAGGATTGGGTTTCTCATAGGGATTACCGTTGAAGCGCATAAAAGGCAAAACAACCGGCACTCAGGGCTTTGCTTCAGAAGACATGAGGCGATCAGAGTGGTCTCGACTGAACAACTCCTGCCACAAGATAAGAAATGACGGATTAGAAAAGGGCTGTAAGAGCGAAGACTTAATATAATCGTACAACAAAAAACGGGCAGGCACTTTGTCATGTACCTGCCCGATTGATCTCTACAGACCTAAGCTTACTGACCGCTCAAAATAGCATTATAACGTGCTGTGTCGTTGAGCAGTGCTATAGCCTCTTCTATCTCCTTGTCATTGCGTAACCCCATTTTGATCTTACCTTCCTGATAGTAAAAGCGGCTGGCTACGTCTTTCTCGATCAAATCAATGATAACCTCCTGGTTTTTTTGCAACGCATCTTTTTTACTGGCTTTGATTTGCTGCTGCAGCGACTGGATTTCGGCCGTCAGGTCGTAACCATCTTTTTTGCTGGCTGCCTGAAGCTTTTTGAGCAACTTTTCACTCTCCGTATCATACTGGAAAGCTCTGTTGTCGAGGTAATCCACAAAGGCTGGAAAGTCTTCAAAACGGTACTCTTCAACGTCACCTATACTATCTACACCAATAAAATACTCCGTAACAAAGTCAAAAATAAGATGCTGGTCAATAAGGCTTTTGACGATGGAGGCATCCGTAAATTTTTTCACCATCACATCCGGCTTAACGCCACCTCCATCAAGAACAGTTCGGCCATTTCGGGTAGTGAAAGGCGTACGTCGGTCATCGGAAATATCTACCGGTTCGCCATCCTCGTACTCTACACTTTGAATGCAGCGTCCGCTCGGGATATAGTATTTGGCTGTAGTGAGCTTAAGCTTGGAATTGTAGCCGATATCGCGGGTATTCTGTACCAGTCCCTTTCCATAACTCCGCTGCCCCATGAGCACGCCCCGGTCGTAATCCTGAAGTACGCCACTCACAATTTCTGAGGCAGAAGCGGACCGGTCATTGATTAAGACGATTACAGGGATGTCCTCATCTGTAGAGCTGCCCGTAGTACTAAACGTACGGTCCCATTCCTTGACTTTGCCCTTTGTGGTCACGACCACTTCACCTCTGGGGATAAAGACATTGGAAACATTTACAGCTTCTGTGAGCAAGCCCCCGCCGTTGCCGCGCAAGTCGAAGACTACTCCTTTTAGATTAGGGTGCTCCGCTTCCAGGCTTTTTAGCGCACCAGCTACATTACGGCCTGCATTGCGGGTAAATGTTGTGAGAGCCACGTAGCCAACTTCATCATTTAGCATACCGTAGTAGGGCACATTCTCTACTTCCACCTCCGTTCGGGTAAGTTTAACTTTAAAGTCCTCTGGTACACCGGGACGACGGATTTCCAGTTCTACCTCCGTACCTGGGAAGCCCCGCAGGATGTTGTTCACCTGATCCGGTGTTTTGCCTACGGCATCTTTACCATCAATAGAGATGAGGCGGTCTCCCGGCTTGAGCCCGGCCTGAGCCGCAGCCTGGCCTTCGTATAATTCCACGATCGTCACAAAACTATCAATCTGCTGGCTGATGGCACCAATTCCGTTGTACTTACCTTCTGTCATGAAACGATAGCCTTCGATTTCTGACTCGGATATGTAGTTGGTGAAGGGGTCGAGCGATTCCATCATGGCGTCGATCCCGGTGCGCATGAGCTGCCCGGGGTCTACATCGTCCACGTAGTAAGTATTGATTTCTTTATAGAGATTGGTGAAAATTTCCAGGTTTTTCAGAATCTCAAAGTACTTGTTGCGGGGCGACATTGTAGCCGACATGCCGATAACGACGATCCCTACTATAGCACTAATTTTTAGAATACGTTTCATATGCATGATTTTGTCCATCCCTGAGGGGGGACCGGGTGTTATGAACTTACCGTTGTGGCCGGGCTGAATAATCTGAATCCTGTTTCAGTACCATAGCCTTTAACCATAAAATTATACAGTTGAATCCACCGGGTAAGCAATATATGTTTTCAATAACGTTATTTGATGCCAATCGTATGCGGTAAAAACCTGCTTTTTTGTTAAAAAGCCAATAAAACCGAATGTAGAACGTGTTTTAGGCGATCAGCTATTAAAAAAGCGACGAACTTTAATAAATGTTTAAGAACCTCCTTTGGCCGTTAATTTTGTTGGCTCCCGTGTTGGCACATGCGCAGTACCGCCTGCAATGGCTGGCTACGGACACCACGCAGGCATTTGTGGAGGAGGTCTTCTCTGAAACCGTTTCCACCTGGCCGGACACCGTTGCCCTGAAAGCGGGCCTCGCCGAAAATGTACGCACGTTGCACGCCATGGCATTCGCTGAAGCCTCGGTGGACCGGCTTACACGCAAAGACAGTACCTTTTTCGCTACGCTGCATGTAGGCCCGCACTACCGGTGGATTGCACTATCAAACGGCAACATCTCTTCGGCGATCCTCGATGGGGCCGGATTTCGGGAACGGCTTTACCGCAACAAGCCTTTTCGCTACGATCAACTGCGCAAGCTGCAGGAGAAGCTGCTCGACTATGCCGAAAATCATGGCTATCCCTTTGCCAAAGTATGGCTCGACAGTATTCTGATCAATAAAGGGCGGGTAGCGGCTCAGCTGATGATGGACCGGGGGCCGCTCATTCTTGTGAAAGAGCTGAACTTGCGCGGCAATGCAAAGATCAGCCAGGTTTATATGGAGAACTACCTGGGCATAGCTCCGGGCCGGCCCTACAACAATCAGCAGGTCCGGCAAATCCGCAACCGCGTACAGGAACTGCCTTTTCTTACCCTGGCAGAGGATCCTACGGTCACCTTCATCGAAAGGGAAGCAACGATACAGTTGCCGTTGGAGAAAAAACGGGCGAGCCGGTTCGACTTTGTACTCGGTGTGCTCCCTCAGAACGAAGCCGGGCGGCAGTTGAATGACCGCACCGTGCTCGTGACAGGCACCTTCAAAGGAGAGCTTCAGAATCAGTTTGGACGGGGCGAGCGCATCTATGCTTCTTTCGAGCAGCTAAGGCCGGAGACCCAGGAACTGGAGCTGGAGTTCAACTATCCTTTTGTGCTGGGGCTGCCCTTTGGCGTGGATTTTAGCTTTGATTTGTACAAGCGCGACACCTCTTATCTCGACCTGGAGTCGGACCTGGGCATACAGTACCTGTTTGAAGGGGGCAACTACCTGAAGGTATTCTGGAACAACCGCTCTTCCACCCTGCTTACCGTAGATGAAGCCCGGCTGCAACTGCAGGAGCGCCTGCCCCAAAACCTGGATGTCAGCAATGCCTACTTTGGGCTGGAATACGCGCTGCAGGACCTCGACTACCGCTTCAATCCCCGAAAGGGCTGGTCTGTACGGCTGAGAGGAGGTGCTGGGGTAAAGCGCATTGAACGCAACAACCGCATTCTGGAACTAGGCTACGGTGAGCTGTACGACACCCTTGAGCTGCGCAGTTTTCAGTACAAGCTTAGCGGACAGATAGAAGGCTACCTGCCTTTATTCAACCGCAGCACCCTGCTCGGGCGGCTGCGCGGCGGGGCGGTTTTCTCAGAAGCGCCGGTGTACTTCAATGAGCAATTCCGCATTGGGGGCAACCAAATCCTGCGCGGCTTTGACGAGGAGTCCATTTTCGCAACCCGCTACGCGTTATCCACTTTGGAATACCGGCTGCTGATCGGGCAAAACTCCTACCTCTATGCTTTTGGGGATGTGGCTTATGTGGAAGATGTGACGCCCGTGAAGGACGTGACCGACTGGCCCTATGGCTTTGGGGCAGGCATTTCCTTTGAGACCAGTGCAGGTATTTTTGGCGTAAGCCTGGCGTATGGCAAACAACTAGGCAACCC
>CAZNHN010000031.1:14853-26425 GCA_964572415.1 uncultured Phaeodactylibacter sp. | reverse complement strand
AAGGTCCATTTTGGGTATGTGAGCCTGTTCAATTAAGCATACGTTTCCTCCGCCTCCTTCACCCGCTCCATAGGGTAAGCGAGCCGGAAGTACAAGCCTGCTGCAAAACCAAAAATAAAACCGCCAATGTGTGCCCACCATGCAGTGCCGCCCCCTTCGCCGCCTACTTCGAGTGATGCCCAGCCACTACTCCACTGCATCCAAATCCAGATTCCCAAAAACAGGAATGCCGGGACCCGAAAGATCAGAAAGAAGAACCAAAGCTTCACGCGGGAGGCCGGAAACATAACCATATAAGCGCCCATTACGGCAGAGATCGCCCCACTTGCGCCTACCGTTGGTACCACGCTGCCCGGATTGAAGTAGATGTGGGCGGCATGGGCAGCCATTCCTCCCAAGAGGTAGAACAACACGAATCGGACGTTGCCAATCGTGGCCTCGATATTGTCTGCAAACACCCAAAGGAAAAGCATATTGCCCAAAATATGACCGAACCCGCCGTGCATAAACATACTCGTTAGCAAGGTGAACAGGTTACGGCCCGACTCAATCTCCGCGGGCACTGCCGCATATTGATCAATCAGCATACCCGGGCTCGTGAGCTGAAAATAAAAGGCTATAACATTAAGGACGATAAACAAATAACTGAACAGCGGAAAGTGCCCGCCTTTCACCTGATCATCGCCAATAGGAAAAAGCATAGATTATGGTTTGTAATGCGCCCAGCGGCTGAGGATTTATATAGCCTCCACAATGAAGGTCACAACATATTCCTCCGGCTGTATAGATTGCCCTGCCACCGGATAAGGCGTGACTTCCGACAAGCGGTAAATGTACCCGCCCAAACTTTTGCTGGCCAGCTCCGGCTTGCCTTCCCGCAGGGTCAGGTCAAGCGTTTGCCGGTCGCCGTTGCCAAGTGCCAGTTGCACAACCGCCTGCCCTTCCCACACACAATTGGTGTATTCCGGGCAGCGGGAGTCTTCCTTGACCGCAATTAATTGAATAGGGGTATCCTGGCATTCCACAGTGCCCCCAATTTGCAGCTTGATGGGTTCGCCCATTGGGCAGCCCGTCAGATCGTCGCTGCATTTGGCAGCTGCCAGCGCTATAGCCAGCAGTGGCAATAGGTATTTGATTTTCATGCTTCCTGTTTTCAAAAATTAACGATTGGCATAAGCCCTGAAGTACAGGCACTCGTCAATTATCTGCTGATAAAAATCTGTGCCGGCGTAGTTCTGCACCAATAGCTCAAAGTTTTCAAAGCTCTGCACAGCATCCGGGCGCCAGCGGTTGACGTAGTACTCGTTGCGCTCACACTTGGCTGCCATAAAGGTGGCTTTGGCGGCCAGCTCCAGGCTATCGGTAGCCAACCGTGCCCTTTCAAAGTAAAGCCGCGCTCTGGAACAGTCAAAATTTTCCTGATTACCGTACGGAAAAATCGGATGAGGGGTCACATTATCGCCATCCCGGAGGTAAGCGGTTTCCAGGCTCGCTCCGCTGCGGTAAAAATCCATGGCCTTCCAGGCTTGCCCAAAGTAGGACATATTATAAAGCGCCAAACCGATTTCATAGTTCAGTACACCTACATTACCAGTGCCTGCTTTGGCTTCATATTCTTTGGTCAGCAGCTCTTCGATGAGCTCTCCTTTGTTGTATAACGGGACGTTGGACGGCAGCGGGCACCGTATGCAATCCCGGATACGTTCCACAAAGGGGTTGTAGAGCCCGTAATTGTCCCAGTCTACCCGCTCCATGCGCTTGAGGGTCTCAATAGCTGCCTCAAATTTGTACTCTGACATCAGGTAGCTGGCCTTAATATTCAGGAGCATTTGCTGAATGGTACTGTCGCCATCGGCAATGATTTGTTCTTCCAGTTTGGAGGGGTTGGCTTTTCGGGTGACGGCCAACAGGTTTTCGATCAACTCAGGCTTGATATTGGGCTTCAGGTGCTGAGGCGGGTGCTGCATCAGGAAGGCCTTGCCGGGCTGCCCGTTCTCTTCGTATAATTCAGTGAGGCGGTCGCGGAAGAAGTCCTTGAAGTCTTCAAAGACCTCATAGGCTTCATTGGTCTCCTGCAAGCCTACAATTTTGTTCTCAATTTCGTGATTGATATCGTCGAGCGCGTTGATGTACAGGGCCAGCTCAAAGGCACCGAGCTGCTGCTCAAGGATAGGCGGCAGATCCATGTCCCGGGCCTCATCAAAGGACTTTCGGGCATCGTAAAAACTACCGGATAGCATGGAGAGGTAGCCTTGTGCAATTTTCCAAAGTCCGGGTTTGGTGATCACGCCTTCCTTCAGTACCTGCGTCACGAATTGCTCCAACCGGATGATCCGCTGACCCGCATCGGCAACCGGAACGCCGTAGTAAAACTTGTTTTGCCGCCGCTGATTATTGAAGGAAAGCCCGAGCAGGTTGCGCTCCAGTTTCAGCATTTCCTGAATGAGGAACAGGGGCAGATAGGGGCTGTCGGGATCGCGCTGATAGATTTCCTTCATTTCCACCTGCAGCTTACTGTTCGGGAAGCTGGCGCGGATGGCAAAAAGGGTGGCCTCTTCTTCGGGCGTCTTGCATTTCGCCAGAATAGCCGCCCATTCCTCGTCGTTTTTTACCGAGAAGCTGCGGTAGGCAGATTCGCGTTTGCTGGGGCATCGGTCGAACAAGCGGGAATAAATGTATGCCGCCTCCACGCGCTGTCCCAGAGCCAGCAGTGCGCCCGCCCGGTGGCCTTCTATCCAGTCCTCAATAATGCTGGGATCGTTGTCGATCTTAGGCATCAGGTCATCGTAGAGCGCCAGGGCTTTTTCAAATTGCTTGCTGTAGTGGGCCAGGCGGATGACCTGATAGGCGTACCGGAGGCGGATGTAATGGGACTTGGTTTGCAGGAGTTGATCCACCCCGTAAGTGATCCAGTCGTCCATTTCCTGATAACGCAACTGTGGGTTGTCCCAGGGGCTGCGGCGGGTGGCGTAGTACTCGCAGTTTTTGGCGAACGCCAGGTAAGTGGCCGTTTCAATGCACTGATGACTTTTGAGGTATTTGGCGAAAGCGTTATTGGTGAGCTTGTAGGGCAATGGAGCACGCTTGCTTTTCACGGCCGTGACCAGGCTTTCGAAATCCGAACGGGAAGATTGGTAGATCACATCGCCAATATCCTGCACGGTATGCAAGTCACAAAAGCGCTCCTGCCATTCTTCAAGATTCCCTTTGACTTGCGGATCGCCCTGCTGACGGGCGTAGTCCTCCAGTTCCTTAAGGTTGACAAACAGGCGGGCCCCTGGCACTGCGGGGCTGATGAGGTTGGTGTTGATGAAACTATACCCCTGAAAAGGCGGCCGGTTGTCGCTGCACCCTTGCCCATTGAGTAAATCCAATGGGCTCAAAACCACCAGGAAGATAACAAACGTGAGCTTACGCATACTGAATATTTCGTGAAGGACCTGACCGGGCTGGCACTGTACATGCCACTACCCATTAACAAGAAATGAAAAAAATGCTTACATTAATCCAATATCCTTCGTAAAACTATGCTTACCGATCCACTTTATAATTATTCCATTACACTACTGGTTATTCTGATTACCGGAGGGACAGCGCTGCTGCTCTCCCGTCAACGTATTCAGGCTTACCGGGCCAGCCGGTTGCTGACCCTATTACTGCTTAGTGTCCTGTTGCAGGCGGTTCTGCCCCTGGTCAAAGCCCCTATTGCCCAGTCGCTTATGGATGGGCTGCTGCTGGCTATTGCCCCGCTTTTCCTGTTGCACTTGCGCAGCCTGCTTGGGGACTGGCTCAGCAAAGGTCGGGATGGCTATCACTTCACGGCTTTCGCGGTTTGGAGTGTCGTGAGCCTTTTCCCTGCCCAGGGGGCCGTCCTTCAAACCTCCTGGTATGCGCTGTTTCCGGAGCTCTTTATGCTCACCTACCTGGGGGGTAGCTACCTGTATCTGCAAAGCCGGGTCGAAAGCCTGGTGCAAATTCGAAGCCGTATCCCGATGGGCAAAATCCGCTGGGCAAAAATATCACTGATTCTTCTGGGGCTTTTCGCCTTATGCAGCGCGGCAGCAGATGTACTGGCCATTCAGGCGGCTGCGGAAAGCCAACCCCTGTTCTTTGCTTTGGCTCAAGGCATGACCGTGCTCGTTGCCATAGGGCTTTCCGGTATAGGGCTGACTCTTGAGCGCCCGGTGGTACCGGTGGACCTTCAGGAGGAAGCGTTCCTCTTGCTTATTGCAGACCGCAGCGATCCGGAACCTGAAGACATTCGCGAGAATGCCACGCTTTTCAAGACGCTAGACGCCACCATGCAGTCTGAGAAATACTTTTTTGATGACGATCTGCGACTGAATCAGCTGGCTGAACTGATGCACCAACCGCCCCGGGCTATTTCCCGGGCGATCCACCACGTAGGCGGTCAAACGTTTTTCGACTACGTCAATGGCTACCGGGCATTAAGCGCACAGGTACTCATTGATGATCCGGAAAAGCAGCTTACCCTGGATGAGGTACACAAAGCCAGCAATATTGAATCCCGCATGGTCTTCAATAAAACCTTTAAACGGCTGACCGGGTCGGCGCCAACCGCTTACTACAAGCTCAATAATGGCACAACAGACTAGGAAATCAGCGACGGCAGCTTCATAGCCAGCCCCATATCGCCTTTGATTTTCACTTTACCGGTCATCACGGCAGACATAGCGTTGATATCTCCCTTTCGGATCCCGTCAAGCGTCTCAATGCTGGTGGTAATCACGCAATCGGCTTCTTTGTCTTCATTCGTTACCTGGGCTTGGTCGCCGGTCAGGTCGATGTGGACGATGCCCTGGTCAAAGACAAACTTAATGGATTTGCCCAGGCTGGGCGCTTTGGCAGCTGTTTTGCTGAACTGTTCTGTAATGGTTTCTAGTGTCATAACCTGATTTTGGAGGCAATATAGTGAATTCATTTGTGGAAAAGTGCCACACAGTCTTCCTGCAGCACACTGCCTTCCACCTTAATGTCATACCAGGCTTTTTCTGCGATCTCCCGGCAGTAGATTTTCACCTGATGGCCGTGGGCAGCGGCATCATCGATGGTGGCGCCGAAGTAGATCTTAGAGACTCCCGCCCAAACTGCCGCCATGGCACACATGGGGCAGGGCTCGCAGGTAGAGAACAGGATGCTGCCGGCGGTTGGTATACCCGACTTCCGGGCTTTCCGGATTGCGTTGACTTCTGCGTGAGCGGTTGGATCTGCATCGGCTTTGACGCTATTAGCGACGACGACTTTTTCACCGGTTTCAGGCTGTAGGAGTACGGCGCCGTATGGGGTACCTGCTGACTCAGCTTTCTGAATAGCAGCCTGCATGTAATAAGCCTTCAGGTCTTTCATTACTTCATGTGTTTCGCCAGGAAGCCCAGCATGGCTTTGTAAAACTCAAATCGGTTTTCCTCATTGGAGAAGCCATGCCCTTCGTTGTACTTCACCATATAGGGCACATCGATCCCCCGCTCCCGCAGGGATTGGACGATCTGGTCCGATTCGTCAATATTTACGCGGGGATCATTAGCCCCCTGCACCACGAAGAGCGGGGTTTTGATCTGATCGATATGGAAGACCGGGGAGCCGGCATGCAGGAGGTCTTTGTCTTCTTCAGGGTGGCCCACCATTTCGTACAGCATATCCAGGTAAGGCTTCCAGTAGGGCGGGATGGTCTCCATAAAGGTGAAGAGGTTCGAAACCCCTACGTAGTCTACTGCACAGGCGTAGAGGCCCGGCGTAAAAGCAATACCAGCCAAGGTAGCGTAGCCCCCATAGCTCGCTCCGTAAATGGCCACACGTTTGGGGTCCGCCACACCAGAATCGATCAGCCACTTCACCCCATCGGTAATGTCATTTTGCATATCGTGCCCCCACTGCTTAAAACCCTTCATCCAGAAAGCTTTGCCGTAGCCGGTACTGCCACGGTAGTTGGGTTGGAATGCAGCATAGCCCCGGCTGGCCAGCAGCTGAACCTCCGGGTTGTAGCCCCAGCTGTCGCGCACCCAGGGCCCGCCGTGCGGATTGATGACTACCGGCATTTTCTCCCCTTCCTTATTTTTGGGCACTGTCAGGTAGCCATGTACTTCTTCTCCGTCCCGGGTTTTGTAGGACACCGGCTTCATGGGCGCCATATCTGCCTCATCCAGCCATGGACTGACCTCCGTTATTTTTCGGATGCTTTCCTGCTGCAAATCGTAAAAGTAGTAGGCGCCCAGTGACCGGTCGCTGAAGGTACGGACCATGTATTTGTCTTCCGCCCGGTTGCTGCTTACTGCCACCACTTCGTATCCCGGGAGGAGGCTTTCCAGGCGCTTTTGCATTTGCCTGCGCTGCTCGTCAAAAAACTCAATTTGCCGCTTCCAGGTGGTGTACACGGCCCCGAGCAAGACCTTACGCTTTCTGGAATAAAGAAGGCTCCCGGCATCTACCTCTGGGTGTGCGAAGACCGGTGGGCCCACTTCTTCTCCCTTTTCAAAGTCAAAGCGGATGATCTCGCTGCGGTCCCGGCCAATGTCGCTTACACAATAGACCACATGCCCATCGTCAAAGTCAAAGAACAACGGGCTTAGGCTCTCCTTGAAATTGGTTTTTACAACCGTGCGAAAAGGCTGGTCTTCAGCAGCCCGGTACATGATGTGCTGGTTGACGCCATTGAGGGTTTTGATGGCTATGCGCAGCCGGCCGGCGTGGTCGGTCATCCAACCGGTAATGGGCTCCTCCGGGTTGTCGTTAGGTGCCAGGCGCTGGTATGCTCCGGTATGGATATTGAGCCGGTAGGGCTCAAACAGCATGGGGTTTTCCTTATTCATGCCAATGATGAGTTCATCTTCCTGGTCTTCCAGATCGTCGATGAACTCGATTTTCACATTCTGAAAAGGCGTAAGGTCACGGGGATTGCCCCCGTCCCGGTCTACGGCAAAGAGCTGAAAGTTTTCATCCCCACCGCTATCCTTGACATAAACGATGCGGTTATTATTGGCCCAGAAAAAGCCGCCAATATCGCGTTCTGTTTCTTGGGTGATCCGTACCGGTTCACCTCCTTCTGCCGGGCAGACGAAAACGTTTTGCCTGCGTTCGTAGGGGCCGGCATAGGCCAGGTAGTCTCCGTTGGGGGACAACTGAAACCCTGTTTGCTCAGGGTTGCGGAAGAAGTCTTCGACTGAATATTTATAATCGCCTTCCTCTCTTCCAATCAGGCGTAGCAGATCCTCAGCCGAGCTGGGCAATGAAGGGTTGCCCGGCAGTTCGTGTTCTTGTTCGAGGTTTGACATAGGTATACAGGGGTAGATTCCTCACAAAGGTAAGAAAAGGTAGCAGAGCGCTGGAAGACAGCATTAAAATCTACTGAACCAGCAGGCTACTCCTGATCCGGGTACCGCGCCTTCATGTAAGCCACCGATTCCGATATTAATGCTCTGAGAACCAGGGGGTCTATATCCGAAAGGCGTTTGACATACAGGCAGGATTTGCCGGTTTTATATTTACCCAGCTTTTCCATTAAACTTTCGTACCGGCTAAAACCCGACATGATATAGATGGAAAACTGCCGCTTACGTGGCGAGAACCCGGTCAAAAAAGAGAAGCCCTCGTGCCCGCTATCGTAGCGGTAGTGGTAACGGCCAAAGCCAATGAGGCTGTTGCCCCACATCACTGCTGCTTCACCGGTAACGTCCTGCATGATTTCAAGCAGCTCGTAACTGTCTGCTTTTTTCTGTTCATCTTCCAACTGATCCAGGTACTCCTGTACGCTCTGATCCGTGGGCAGTGTTTTTTGTTGTGCCATATTCAGGTGGTTTTCTCCAAAAAATACAGAAAATGTTAAGAATACGCCCTCCAAAATCGTATAAATTTATTTTTATCAAAACCAGCTTTGGCATTATGTGTTATTGTTCGTAGAATAGGTCTAAATAAAGAAAATTACAATGAGCAATCCCGTTACCAAAAGCCCTGTAATGCTATATACTGAGCAGACCCCTAACCCGGAGTCGCTCAAATTCGTGACCAACCGGATGATTTACAAAGGCACTGCCGATTTCCGGGAGGAAGAACTTGCGAAGGAATGGTCTCCGCTGGCTACAGAGTTGTTTGAGATGCCTTTTGTGAAAGGGGTCTATATCTGCAACAACTTCGTGACCATTACCAAGGAGTTCAATTACGACTGGGCAGATATCATGCTTAAAGTCAAAGAATACCTCAAGGGCTACATTGGCGAGGAAAAGCCTGTCATCAATGAGGGCTTTGAAGCAGCCATGGCTAAGATCGAGGAAGAGCGTGGCGCCAGCTATGATTACACCGAAAACGAGGCTGAAATCGTGAAAAAGATCAAAGATTTGATCGATACGCACGTAAAACCTGCCGTAGAAATGGATGGTGGCAATATCGAGTTCAAATCCTGGGATCAGGGTAAGGTTACTTTGGTGATGCAGGGTGCCTGTAGCGGCTGCCCTTCATCTACGGTAACCCTGAAGCAGGGTATTGAAGGCATGTTGCAGCGTATGATTCCTGAGGTAAAGGAAGTTGTAGCCGAAATGGGCTAAACCGTTTGGTTGTTACGTGACAGAATTATCGAAACGCCCCTTCAGACATCATTTCTGAAGGGGCGTTTCTTCCTGCGAGCTCTCTTTTTCTAAAGGCTAAAGCCCACAGAAATTTGAATATTGAGGTTCTGGTCGTTATCGTCCCGGAAAGTGTATTCACCAACCCCCTCTACTGTCCGTCTGGAAATATCCCGGTTAGAGCGGGTGATGTCACTTATGCCGTAATTGAGGCGAAGCCCTAAAAACAGACCCTGATTGAGGTAATACGAGACACCGCCCACAAACCCCAGATCAATAACGTTGTATAAGTTTTCATCCTCTTCCAGGTCCTGGTAGTAAGCCCCCAGGCTTTTTGGGATTTCCACCGGGCGGTTGTCAATTTCTCTCATTTCCACTTCGTCAATATCTGCCCTGCGGAACGGCCCATCGAAATAATCAAAATCAAGAGCGACCACAAAGGGGGCGATATTATTACCCTGAGGTGAAGTACCGCTGAAGCGCAGTTCGCCAGCCGCCCGGGAAGCCACCAGAAAGCCCAGGCTCATTCCTGCACTCAGCTCAAACTTATTAAACCGCGCCACCCCCAATACCGGGATATCAATATATGAGTTGGTGATCTCGAGTGTGGTTTCGCGATTCCCTGTCGCAATAAAAGCATTACTGCCGTCAGTAGGCGTAAACAGCCAGTACGACTCCCCCGCATAGTTGTAAACGCCTCCCTTCTGGGTATACAGCAACTCTGCCCGCAGACCAAAGATATCTGTGAACTTTAATGTCCCTATTGCGCCGACATGGAAGCCATTGGAGAAATCGAAGTTTTCCAGTTCCCTGCCTTCTGCATTTATTTCTGATGGACCATTTACTGTCGTAAAGTTAAGGCCAGCCCGAAAGCCCCCTGAAAACTCTTGTGCCTGTAGAACACAAACACTTAGTAGTACTAAAAAAATCATTAAGGTGCTGCGAAGCATGTCTTTAAAATTTGGAGGGTGCGGTCTTTCTTCAAAATATGCGCTTCTAATGCCTGCGCTTATCTTTTCCGGCTCACCCTGATTAACGAATGATCCCTATTTCAAGACTTTCTCCAACCAGATTCGGTTGGATCGGGGGTCTTTCCTTTTTTCAACGCCCACGATATAAAAGCCATTGCGCAAAGCAAATATAAGCATCGGCTGCAGGTAGTTACGGGTTTTAAACCGGATATACTCATAGCCTTTCGATTTTGCCCAGCTTTCCTGTTCCCGGGCGAGCGCTTTTGCTACACCCTGCCGGCGATATTTGGGGCATACGCCGCCCATCCATGAATAAAAGGCACCATCCCGCTCGTATCCTGCCTTAAAACCGGCCAATTCACCATTAACTTCAGCAACAAGTAGCAGGTGGGGCAAACCACGCAGTCGTTTTTCATATTCAGCAGCGGGGTAGGGGGAAGCGAACTCCGGTATCTCCCCGGAGCAACTTACCGCTTCTGCAATACTACAGGGCCGGATCCTCAGCATATTCAAAATTCATAGGTAGCCACGACCGGGCAGTGATCAGAGTGAACGGCATCGGTCATTTGATGGCAAGCCGTTAACTTTGGCGCAAAAGCTTCGCTTACAGAGTGGTAATCCAGGCGCCATCCTTTGTTGTTGGCCCGGGCATTTGCCCGATAGGTCCACCAGCTGTACTGTTCTTGTTCGGGGTTCAGGTGGCGAAATGCATCAACGAACCCGGCGCCGAACCATTTATCCATCCAGGCTCTTTCCTCAGGCAGGAAGCCGGAATTTTTCTTGTTACGTACCGGGTCATGAATGTCAATCTCATTATGGGCAATATTATAATCGCCAACAATGACGAGATTAGGGCGCTCATTGCGCAGTTCCTGTACCCAGTTAAAAAAGTCATCAAGGAACTCCATTTTAAAGGATTGCCGGACATCTCCAGTGGTACCAGATGGGAAATAGCAATTCAGTAGTGTAAGTGCTCCGAAGTCAGTACGAAGAATGCGCCCTTCAGTATCGTATTTTTCGATACCACAGCCTTCAGCCACTAAATCGGCGGGGCGCTTTGATAAAGTTGCCACTCCGCTATATCCTTTTTTCTCAGCCGAATGCCAGTAGGCATATTCGAATCCTTGCTCCCGCAGCGTCGCCTCTTCTTTTTCTACCTGCTGAGGTTGTGCTTTTGTTTCCTGAAGGCAGAGGACATCAACCGGGTGTGCTGCAAACCAGTCAGCCATACCTTTGCGCATCGCTGCTCTTATACCATTTACATTGTAGGAAGCAATAGTTGTAGACATATGGAAGTCATTTACCGCAAAGATAAAAACTGGCACTGTTTTTGGTCTTTTTTGAGGGGGAATCATACTTTTCTGACTCGTCTCAGCATTACACCCACATTTTTTTATGCTTTTTTTTGACTTTGCGTGGATAAAAATAAGGCGTTAAAAAACAGAATGGCTATATTTTTAGATTGCTAATGTACTGAAAATCAAATTTTTATATAATTTTTAGCGCTAATTAAAAGGACAGTAACTGTACAGAATGTACTTACATTGCCGGTAGTTATGTAGCACCTTTGTATTGTCAGCAGGGAAGAACAGATACAGAGGAAGATGGAATAAAAAGCTGACGAACCCTGTCACAAGTGGCGGGAAATAATTTGAATCCCACGAATGCAATTATAATCTCATGAAGATTTTGAGACATCAAAGGATGTTTCAATTTGGTATGTAGATAGCCTCTCAAAGCTCTTTTGGAAACCGGTTCTGTAAAAAGGACCGGTTTTTCTTTTTCTACCATTCTTATACGAGATTGCCCCGCTTATGTTGCACGCTATCTGACAAATTTCAGTTTTTCATCATATTTGCTTGTCTTATTTCTGAATAATAGCCACTTCGGTGCGCCGGTTCCTGGCATGCATGTCATCAGTACAAGGTACCCCTGCTCCGGTTCCATCGCAATCGCAATTGAAAACAGGGTCACGCTCTCCAAAGCCAAAGGCCAATATCCTATCCTTGCTTATTCCCAGACCTGTAA
>CAZNHN010000031.1:3670-14843 GCA_964572415.1 uncultured Phaeodactylibacter sp. | reverse complement strand
GCATCGCAGGGTTTTCTTTCATCAGCTGTGCCAGGTGATCCAAGTCCACAGCTGCTTCCCTTTGGATTTCAGCGGATGCGAACTTAAACTGTAGATTATCCAGCACAAACCGGCTGCCCACTTCAACCGCACCACGGTTGCCTAAGCTGGGTGCCGGTGGCTGATTTGCAGGTGATCGCGGCTGGTAGCTTCGGGGTACAGTTGGTAAGGGCTTTAGGGACAGAGAGACTCCCAGAGAACGGTTGCCCCGACGATTGATCGTCTGCACTGTTGTAGTATCATTCTCATACCCTACATGGCTGCCCACTATAGTAAATCGGTAGCCATCCGGCAGGCAATACTTAAAAACGCCCCGCTCATCGGTACTAATAGTGGTACGTCGCTGGGTCGATTGATTAAAAATCAGGACGGTTGCCCGCGGAACGGGGGCTCCGGAATCAGTATCGGCGACTACACCTTCCAGCGTAATACAGTCATCCCGCTTAAGCGGGATGCCTACCGCGCGGTTGAACCGGTTTTCAGCAGGCATGTAAAACTTTTCTGAAGAGAAGAAACCACGCTTCTCAACCTTAATTTGGTACTCTTTTGACACATCAAGCATGATATATACCTTGCCTTCTGCATTCGTTACCTCATCTGGCTCATCCAGATCCTCGCTCCGCTGATCAATCTGAGCCTGGCCTTCTGAACTCATTCCCACACTTGCCCTCGGCAGGCGCAGGTATTCTATATTTCCGCTTGCTCTGCCAATAACACGTTCGTAAATTTTGATTCCTGCGCCTGGTACCGGCCGGCTGCCTTTTTGCCCTCTTTGTCCAGAATGAGCCCAAAGTCGTCAGCATCTGTATTGAATGGTGCCCCCAGGTTGACTACTTCAGCCCATGAGCCATCTTCCCCATTGTCTTTAACCATATACAAGTCAAAGCCTCCATAGCCTTTTTTATACCCATCGGAAGTGAAAAAGAGTGTACCTGATTGATGGAAAAAAGGAAAAAACTCGTTACCCGGCGTGTTAATTCGACCGCCCAGATTCGTTGGTGGCAACCATTTCCCATCCACTTTTCTGGATACGTATAAATCGAATCCGCCTTTGCCTCCCGGCCGATCTGAAGAAAAGAACATGAAATCCCCGTCTTCAGATAGCGTGGGGTGCATGGAGTTGTAAGCATCGCTATTAAAAGGCAAGGGCTTGATCTGCTCCCAATCCAGAAAGCCATAGGTTGCTTCGTATATTTTCATTCTGACCTTCCCATCGGTCACAGAGGGCTCCACACCATTGGTCATATTATTACGGGTGAAATAGACTTTCCCTGCTTTCAGGTCAAATGCAGCCTGTCCCTCGTGTCCTGCCGAATTGAGGTTGATAGAAAACGGTTTGGGAGAACGAAGGCTGCCATTCGGCCCAATGGGGGCGAAGTAAAAGTCATAAAAAGATTCACCTGTGACCGGGTCCTTGGGTCCGGCATGCCGGGAGGAACAAAAGACTAATGTATCTCCATAAAATGAAGGAGAGAAATCAGAAGCTAAAGAATTGATAGCTGTCTCATTATAAATACTGACCTTTTGGTTGTACTGTGCAACCGTGTGCAGGGGTTCCAATGATGGATCCTGAGCTTGCAGGCTAAAGGCGAAGCCAAGCATCAAAAGCAATAAATAGAATCTCATTGCAGGGCGTCTTATTGTTGAGGGGCTTAATAAAAAAGCGTTCCTAAATAATACTAGTTGTTTTTAGGTATCAGGATTTGTTATGCGAACATTTATAGCTCTTTTAGACGAATCTCAACACAAGTTAGCCATTATCTGCAATAAAGTAAACCTTACATCAGAATCCTTGCAAGGGCGAGGGGCGACTCACGTATTAGTAAAACCGTTTATTGCTGCCATTACTATTGAAGAACCGCGGATTATCATAAGTTGCACCTTTACCACTTTTGCCTCCAAAGAAGTGGTGGATAAAGAGCTCGGCACTCCCATCATTGTAGTCCTGCAGGTCGGAGAGTGTAAAATCATAAGATAGCCCGGCCATCCATCTATCACCAATACGGCTGGACAGCAACGCTGAAATAGATTCTCCTATACTGTTTTCCTTATTGCCCCCGGTACGATAAGAGGCTCCCACTGTAAACTGCTCGAAGAAAGTAAAGGATAGGTTGATATCCGCATCAAAGGGAGCGCCTTCCACATACTTGAGCAGGAAGTTGGGTTGCATCACCACATCATTATCTATCAGGCGTACATTAAACCCCGTCATAAGATACCAGTGCCGGTCTTCTCTGGAAATGGTGCCCTGATCGTCTGACAAATCAATACTTGATTTCAGAAAGCGGGGGATAGAAAAGCCAGCGTAGAAGTCATTGCTATTGTAGTAAAACCCGCCGCCAAAATTGGGCGTCACCCGGCTTTGAAACCCCACAGGAATGGCATTGTCTATCTCAACCGGCTGAGTAGCCTGCAGATCTCCAAGGTTGGCCTGTATCAGGCGAATGGATGCCGAAACTCCGATTCCAAAGAAGCCGTTCCCTAACCGGAAGCGGTAGGCGTAGTCACCTTCCAACGTGTAGCGGTCCATGATGCCGATACTGCTGCGCACCAGACTGCCACCAATGCCTACCTTTGCATTTAAGGCGGAATTGAAAGTGATCAATTGTGCCTCAGGTGCTCCTTCTATGCCTATCCATTGCTGACGCGCCATTGCTGTAAGCCGGGAACTACCGGTAGAGCCTGCATAGGCGGGGTTGAATGCCAGCTTATTGTGCATAAACTGGGTGAAATGGTCTTCCTGCTGCGCTTGTGACACAACGGCCAGCAGCAGCAAAAATATAGTAAATGGGTAATATTTCTTCATAAGTACTTATTTGGGACCTGCACCGGCGGTAACCAGGCAAATGATTCTATTTCTGCAACAAAAGATAGCCTGTCACTGGCTGGCTGCCATCTCCTAAATCCAAAATGTAGAAATAGGTATCTGCGGGCAAATCCTCGCCGTTAAAGGTACCTGCCCAGTTATTGGGGTATGGCCTTGGGGAATTGTATACCTCATCCCCCCAGCGGTTGAAGACCGACAGCTGACTGTCCGGGTACAAACCTGTATCCAGCAAACAGGGAACAATGAATGCTTCATTTACCCCATCCCCGTTAGGAGTAAAGATATTGGGCGGATCGCAGTCTACGCCTTCTCCAACCGTGAGGCGCAGGATAGCATCATCGCAGGCACAGCCCTCCCGGCAAACCTGATAGACCAACTCGTCTGTTCCGGCAAAATCAGGGTCAGGCGTATAGGCAATCTGGTTGTCCGCCGTTACTACGGCGCGGCCATTGAAAGGCTCCATGCTTATTTCTAACGTACTACCCTCCGGCACGGCATCATTAGCCAGTACATCCACTACGGTTTCCACGGCAAACTCAATCGTCCGTTCGTCATTCTGTGCTGCGGGAGGCAGCTGAAAATCAATACTGAGCGTGTCCCGGGAGTTTGCTCCACACAAGCCTCCGTCGAGTGTCCATATCGCCAGGTTCTCCCCCAGGGAGAGATTGGCAACTTCAGTATCCGTGTCATTTCGGTTGGTAAAGACGAGCTGGTCATCCGGGGAACTCCATCTGCCGCTGCTACCGTCAGCAGGCTCTCCTGCTGCCAGCATAGCCACGCCATTCTCTTCACAAACAATCACGTCAAACCCGGCAAAAGGGTTGTTGTCTGCCAGGGTGACCAGGACATCGGTACTGTCTGTTCCACATTCGCTGACTACCGTCCATGTAAAGGCATAGGTGTTGCCGGGAAGCAAGCCCGGGCCAGATATCTCTGTACCCGGATCCTCTGAATTATTAATATCTACATTGAAGTCTGCCTGTACTTCTGATTGCGACCAGGTGCCCTCGCCTTCCTTTGGGCTGGCAGCGTTCAGGAAGATAGGATCCCCCGGGCACAATAGGGTATCCATACCGGCATCCGCTGCTTCAGGAACCTTTACTTCAACCTGCAGAGTATCCGAACTGAAGTTTTCACATCCGCCATTGGACAAGACCCAAACCAGTTGCCGGAGCCCTGCGCTTTCAAACCCCGATACTGAAGTGACCGGGCTACCGGGATCCTCAATGGAAAGTACACTGCCGTTGGCGTTAATTTCCATCCAGTTGCCAGAGCTTTGTGTAACCGGCACAGCCGAAATGACCAGGTCGTCTCCTGCACAGGTCGTCGTATCTTGTCCTGCCATCGCTAATTCGTCCGGTATGGTATCCAAAGCAACTAACAGAGAAGGCGACGGGTCTGAAATGCAATCTCCGGTGAGGATTTCCGTTTCCAGCGAAAGAGAGCCGTTAAAGTCCGAGAAATCGGTAAGCAGCAAATTGGGTGTCAGCGTGGTATCGATTGGTGCCCCTGCGTTGTACCATAGGTACTGAATAGCTGCGCCCTGCTGCCCATTTACGACGGAGACGGTAAGCGTAGCCCCGGGCTCATCGATGCAAATAGGGCCGTTACTCTCCAGAGCGGTAGGTGCTGGTAGTGTTTCATTGATAACTACACTAATGGTATCCGGTACTGATTCGCAGGTTCCGAGGGTGGCAATGACGGTGTACTGCCCTGAGTGCAGATCCGGATTGGCCATAGGAATTGTAATATCTGAGCCAGTTGGGGCTGTGCCCGCTGGTGTTTGCCAGTTATAGGTAACTCCCTGTGTGCCGGTGGCAGCCAGTTGTAAAGGTGTACCTTCACAAACAGGGCTGTTGCTGGAAGCCTGAACGGTTGGGTTAGCATTAACCTGAACGGTCCGGACAGGGGATGGGATCGAGGCGCATCCATCTTCAATCAGTGATACTGAATAGCTCCCGGAATTATTGGTAGTAAGGTTGGATACAGATAAGCTTGGTTCACTCTCTGTATTCACTGCTCCGGAAGGCGTCTCCCAGATATAGGTGGCACCGCTTACCATAGGGGTGGTGAGTAGTAATTCCTCGCCTTCGCAATACTGGTATTGTAAAGCAGGGCTGGTTGGTGTGGGTGGCCTTGGCGGCGCATCTTTCACCTGTAATGTAGTACCTGCAGCCAGAGAAGGGCAACCCTCCTCCGTAAAAACGACCAGCGTATAGGTTGCCCCGTTCAGTACTTCGGTTACATTCTCTACAATAGCGACCTCGTCGGATGAAGTATAGCCCGGGCCAGTCCACTGAAAATCGTAGGTTCCGTCATTGACAGGGAAAACGGTGGCCTGAAGTGTCACATCTGTTGCACCATATAAACACTCAGGGGCGCTGTTACTGACGCCAATGATATCGATAGCTTCAACTACCTCGACGCTAACAGAGGCTGTATCGCTGCAACCCTGTTGCGTACTTACAGCCAGGGTATAAGTACCCGAGCGCAATGGCCCTACCTGATTGATTACCGGGTCTTTTGCTACTGAGAAATAGCCATTCGGGCCATTCCAGGTGTAGCTGGCTCCAGGTAAATTAGGCGTTCCAAAGAGCTGTAGAGCATCTCTTTCACAAAGTGGGTCTTCGGGGGCAATACTGGTAGCTGCCATAGCATTAGGCCGTTCATTCACGACTACATTCGCAGTCATTGACATATCAGAAACGCAGGAGAACTGTACGCCCCGTACGGTCCAGTTCCCATTGTGTGTCTCATTTGCATTGTCGAGTATGAGCGTATTCGTGGTCGTCGTAATCTGGTTTAGGTCTGGCCCCGTCCAGATGTAGGACGCTGCGCCGGAAGGCTCTGCCTGAAGTGTTATTTTTTCTCCTTCGCAGAAAGGGTTGGTCTGTACAGCAATTTGAAAAGGCCCGGGCTTGGGTATAACGTTAATGATAGATAATGCCGGCTCAGAAGGGCAACCGTTTCTAAAAACAGTCAGGCTGTAGACCCCGGCATTCTCCTCTTCCAGCGGGTTGATGGCTGCAGGGAACTGATCTGTAGAGAAAAAGCCATCCGGCCCTGTCCATTGATACGTAATATTAGGCCCGGCCGCAGTAGTGCCCAGCGAAGCCGCCCCACCCTCGCATTCAGTGATCACAGCCGAATTGACAGAGGCCACAGGCCGGGGCGTTAGCAAGACAGGCACTGACACCGAAGGCTGTGATTCACAACCATTAGCCTCAATAACAAGGTAGTAAAACCGGGTTTCCGGTTGTTGCGGATTATAGGCAGGTAAGGTTAGACTTCCCTGATTAGTAGTGGAAATCAGTGTTCCGTTTGGAGCCTGCCCTTCGTACCAGTAGTACGTGGCATTATTCAGTACCACCGAGGAACTCAATTCCACGGGGTCGTCGCCACATTGCTGGGTATTGGCATTCAGCACCGGAGTAAGGGGCAGCCCACTGACGGCGACATTGACCACACCTTCCGCTGTGCAGCCCGATAATCCTTCAATGGTTACCACATAGGCTCCTGAATCATCTTCGTCCACGTTGGGGATAACCGGGTTTTGCTGGGTGGAAATGATATTCCCATCCGGCCCACGCCATAAGTAAGTATACACCACACCACCTTCTGCTGCGGGTGGATTTGCAAAGAGGTTCAACGTATCACCGCCGCAAATACCGGAGCTGTAGGTGGGCATTGGCGCCTCTGCCTCAATACGAATCGGACGGGTACAGGTAGAAATATTACCTACCACATCTACAACCGTAAGCGTAGCCATTACTGTAGTGCCGGCCTCATCACAAGTGAATGTATTGGGTGAGAGAAACATCGTATCAATCGAACAGTTGTCGAAACTACCGGCATCAAACTCTTCCACACTCACGGTATCCGGCTCAATGCCGGATGGGTTGATTTCCACAACTGTAGGGTTGCAAAGGGCTACGGGGGGCTCATTGTCAAGGATGTCGACAATGAAGCTACAGGTATCGGGGTTGCCTACCTCGTCCTGAGCGATATAATACACCGTTGTTTCACCCACATTAAACTCATGGGTTGGCGACAAGGCCGGCACGGTCATCTGCGTGTATGGGATTTCGGTAGCCCCTTCTGCATAGTAAAAAGGCGTCACCGTTTGGTAAACCAGACTTACGAAAGCATAGCTAAGGCTGTCGGTTTCGCCATCTCCGTCCACCACCATGGCATCACAGGGGTTGATCCCATCTCCGGGCCCGCCCGGCGGTACCGGAATGAAACTAGGTTGCAGGGTGAAGGTTACACTGCCATCACTTGCCCAGGCGTTGAAATCCGCAGCAGGAATACTCACGGCGTATTGCCCCGGACTGGCACAACTGGCAATGCCCTGCGGAGTGATATCTATGGTGTCTCCGTTATCGCCAATGATGTGGAAGAATGCCCCGGAAGAACTAAAGTCCCCCCGTAAATCAATCAGCAAATTGACATTATCAAAAGCATTGGCGGCCACTCCATTGAAAGTATACGTCTTCGGATTAGCGATGTAGTCGTTGAGGTTGGGGTCAAAGGTGTAAGTCAGCCAGGCACTTGTGGTATCTCCAGGCATAGTTTGGCTGTAAGGTGACTCCAGGCCGCAATTGTCCGTGATGTTGTCCGGAAGCGGTAAGGTGACCTCAGCGGAGCAGGTGCCCGGCTCCAGTGGCTGCGCAATGTCAGAAGGACAGGTCAGTTGTGGAGGCTCCTGGTCTTCCACGACGACCTGCTGCACACAACTGTCTATATTGCCGGCACAGTCTGAGATGTAGTAAGTGATGGTGTTTTCGCCAATTGGCAAGGTCACCATAGCCGGGGCGATCGGGTCGACTAGTACGCGGGGGTTATTATTGGTCCGGTATTCGTAGCGCAGGGCATTGAGGTCAGCTACAGGGAAAATCAGATTTGCCTGAACTGTACCCGCCGGATTGCAAATGGCATTAATCGCAAAACTGCCGGGCTGTGTGGTCGGTATATTGGGCTCGAGGCGGATTTCAATCACTCCGTCTATCGCCCAAAGATCCAGCAACGGTTTTGGCACACTGAGCGATGTGTCTGCACTCCCGCACTGTACCATCGCCTTGCCGGTACGCCCAATAGGTGTACCATCCTCGCCAATGACATTGAAATACTCCGTATCTCCTTCCGCGTCTACATTTTGAAGTTGAAGGCTAAGCTGCCCTCCGGCCTGTGCATTGATGGGCAGTGGCAGGTTCACAGCAAAGGAGAGTGTAATGGAATTGACGGGCACGCTCGTCTCCTGCCCGGGAGGGGCATTGGAAGTAATAGTTGCCGTATCCGCTAAATCCACTACAGTAGAAGTTCCGGCACACTCCTCCTGAATGAAGGGTACTACCAGGGTATAATTGGCAGAACACTGCCCAAAGTTTGTACTGATCACCTGATCCTCCGGGCATTCCACAAAGCTGGGTGCCGTGTTGTCAATTACTATAAAAGTAGCTTGCTCCATGCTCGTGTTCCCACAACCATCATCAACAACAAAGTCTACAACCTGCACCAGGAGCGTATCACTATTGGAGGGACAGACGATATTAGGGGTGTTGCTGACTGGTTGATTGGTTCCGGCCTCAAAAGTATTCCAGGTCAGGCTGTCCACCGGTGTACAGGCATCGCCTGCCTGAGCACCTCCGTGGCTTTCCAGCCAGTTGCTGTACAGGGTTTCAATATCCGTGCCCGCCATACAGGTGACTGTCAGGTCTGAGGGGGCTGACAAAAAGACCGGTGCAATGGTATCGATTACTGTTACCTGCTGAACCTGAATACTGTCATTTCCACACTCATCGGTCACGCGCCAGGCACGTTCAAGGATATAGTCATTTTCGCAACTGCCTGCAATAATCGTTTCGGAAAGCAACTCAGTCGTCATTCCGTTGAGGCCCGAACAATTGTCTGCTTGCATGGCCGGCTCTCCGGTAATGGAAAAGTCGTCTTCATCCCCACAGTTTACTGTGATGTCCGCAGGCACCAGGAAGGAGGGGGGAATGGTGTCCTTGACAGTAATTTCCTGAAAAACAGATCTCGAAATACCACAAATGTCGGTAACCGTCCATTGGCGTTTTATGGAGTAGTTGAAATCACAATCTCCCGGGAATATCTCATCAGTAAACGAAACGGTGATAGGCCCTCCGCAGGCATCGACCGTATCCGTTACGGTACCCGTTATACTAAGATCAAGGGGATCTGCATCACAGGAAATGGTAATGTCTGGTGGACGGGTATAAGTGGGAGGGGTTAAGTCCCTCACCCGGATAATCTGTACTGCTGAGGTTAAATTGCCACAGGAGTCGGTTGCCGTCCAACTGCGCCGGATATTCATGTCATTTGGACAGGGTGGTATTAGCATTGTATCCTGTTGAAACTCAACCGTGAGGTTATCCCGGCAATTGTCTGTCGCCGTCACCATAGAAGGCGGGTTGTTCATCAGGTATTGCTGTATAGTATCGCAGCTCACTTGTATAGTGTCCGGTACATTTTGCAGTACGGGGGCTACGGTGTCTATGGTGATAAAGGAAGCTTCGTAAGTGCGGATATTCCCACAAAAGTCCTCAATGGTAAAAGTCACTTCAAGCGTATCACAGGGCCCCGGTACATAAGAGGATGGTGGCATATCGTTGGTTACAGAAAGAATTCCCGTGCAGTCATCCAGGTTACTGTTAACGGCGAACAATCGGCTTTGCCTCCAGGAATCAAAGGTCGGCTCACCCAATTCGCAGGTAATTATGGTATCCAGATTAATGGTGAAGTTGGAGACCGGGGGCTCCGTATCCTCCATAATGATGATTCGCTGTATGGCTTCGGCTTCTGTCATATCGGCAAACGTGCCGCGCCAGATGCGGTAAAGGGTGTCCGGACTGCCACAAACAGAAATCGCATCCAGGAGAGGGGTGCCCGGCAAAATGGTGCCATTGCTCGCCGTACTATCCACCGGAAAGACCCGGATAGAGTCATTCATATCCATAGGATTGAACAACGACAAGGTGTCGGCCATAGGAATGTGGCAGATACCATCCACTATAGTATCGTTGGGCGGGCTCAGAAGCAGCGGCCATTCTTCCGTTCCCCGGAAAGATGATGACGGTTTATCAGGGGGGGTAAGACCATCCGCAGCTTTAGCCTGAATTGGAGCTGCGAAGCTGATTAGCAGCACTCCCCAGACCATTAAAGCGTGTAGTCGTCTCGTCATGATTGTGTTAATTTATGGGATAATTCCATTGCAGAGCCCTACAGGGATGCCTTGCCAAAATACGTTTGGGTAATTATTTTTTCCTGCTTGAATGACTCGTCCCCAGGTGCACAGGATCGGCAGGGGTGTAGCCTTAGGTTGCCTAAGAAGTGCATGTTCAATCGGTTTTGGTTTTCTGCTCAAGCGGTTGTCATCGATAGACTTAACTCCAGGGGAGCATAAATTAAAGTAGTCACAAAATAGATAAAAGCTGGCAATCAAACTCATAATTAGCAGCTCTAATTGCCTAAGCAGCACCTAATTATCAGTGAATTGCCTTTCGATGTCTAATCCTGTAAATGCCTATTCAAAATCTTTACCGCAATAATCCCGGATGGGAATCACTGCTACTGGAGTTTATGTCTGTATTGCATCGGGTTTAGGGCTGCCCTGATTAAGCCAGGCAGCAGGTGAGTCCATGTTTTTTGCTTTCGTCATATACAGAGTGGAATAATCTACTCTTCCTCATCTTCAGGCTTTCGTCCTTTTAGTTTTTTATCTTCTACGTTCTTATTCAAAAATTGATTCACTTTCTCAACACCAAGGTTTGAAGTTATTTCTCCAAACTCATTGATTTTGATATCGAAGCCCTTCAGATCCTCATGTACGCCGGGCTGTTTTTCCTGCTCCTCTTCTTTCTTTTTTTTTGCCATCGGCACTTGTTTTATGATTGTATAATTTTCCCGAAAGCCTCAAACCCGGTTTTCAGACGGGCAACGGCCTCCTCCTTTCCCAACAATTCCATCATTTCAAAGATAGCGGGCCCCTTCATGGTTCCCGCCTGTGCCAGGCGCAGCATGGGCAGTACTTCCCCAAATTTGAGTTCATGCTTTTCCATGAAGGCTTCAGCGGACGCTTTGATGGCATCTGCCGAAAAAGTATCCAATGCTTCCATATCTCTAACGAGTTCAGCAAACTGTTCGCTGCGTTCCGGCTGCCAGCGTTTGCGGATCATTTTTTCCTCGTACCCCCTGGGTCGCTCAAAGAAGTAGTAGCCATTTTCCCAAAACTCCAGTTGTAATCCTATTTCATTAAAAGGTGAGCAACCAAAGCAATTGTAATCATGC
>CAZNHN010000031.1:0-3660 GCA_964572415.1 uncultured Phaeodactylibacter sp. | reverse complement strand
TTTCCCAAAACTCCGGTAGCGTCACCGCCCGCTCCTTCATCAGCTCTACGAAGCCTTGCAGGAATGCATCAGAAGCCTCTTTTCCATTTGCTTCCAACTGAGGGCGCACCAATTGGGCCAACCGGGTATTGTCTGCTTTGATTATGTATTGCTGATTGAACCACCTGGCTTTATCTATGTTAAACCGGCTGCCGGACTTGTTTATTCGTTCGGGCGTAAAAGCGCTCACCAATTCCTCCAAAGTAAACATTTCCTGCTCGTTGCCGGGGTTCCAGCCCAGTAGCGCCAGGAAGTTAAGTACAGCCTCTGGCAAAAAACCGTACTCGCGGAAGCCGGTAAAGCTGTCTTCTGCCGTTGCCCCTTTCCAGGAAAGTGGAAATACAGGGAAGCCCAAACGGTCCCCATCCCGCTTGCTAAGCTTACCGTACAGCGCACTTTTGAGAAAGGCTTTGAAAGCAGCCTTGTCTTCCTGGTCTTTTTCTTTTTCTTTCAGATTGGCAGGAATATTTTTCTTATCCTGGAAAGTTTGAAGCGCAAACGCCTCCGCTTTGTAAGCAGCATGCTCCGGATATTTGCGGGCAAACTCTTCTGCCATACGGCTGGCCATCTCCGGAATCGTTGCCTTATTGAGATAGCTCTCCGGCGCCGGCTTAAGGATCAGCGGAAGGTGCGCAAAAGCCGGCATTTCCTGCTCCCAGCCAAGGCTGCGGTAGAGCAGAACGTGGTGAGCCGTGCTTGACAGCCATTCTTCTCCCCGGACAACGTGGGTAATCTCCATCAGGCGGTCATCTACCACGTTGGCCATATGGTAGGTGGGCATGCCATCTGCCTTGAGGAGTACTTTGTCGTCAAGCTCTGTGCTGTCAAACGCAACCTCTCCTCTGACCATATCCTCAAACAAAACCGTCTCATTCCCGGGCACCTTCAGGCGGACTACATGAGGGACGCCTGCTTCCAATGCAGCCTCCACCTCTTCTGCCCCCATACTTATGCTGTTGCGCATCCGCATACGGGCAGTGGCATCGTATTTGAACGTCGGGTCTTTTTCCCGGGCTGCATCCAGCTCTTCAGAAGTGTCAAACGCATAGTAAGCGTGGCCTGATTCGATGAGCTGCTGTGTGTATTTAAGGTAAATATCCTTTCGCTCTGATTGCCGGTAGGGGCCAAAGTCGCCACCAATGCCCGGGCCTTCGTCCGGAGTAATGCCCAGCCACTCTAATGCATTAACAATGTATTGCTCTGCTCCTTCCACATAGCGGGTCTGATCCGTATCCTCGATACGGAGGATAAAAGTGCCGCCGTTTTTGCGGGCCAGCAGGTAGTTGTAAAGTGCGGTACGGACACCGCCAATGTGTAGTGCGCCGGTCGGGCTGGGGGCAAATCGAAGCCTCATATTTTCTATTGAATTTGAATGCATTTTGTCATTTCAACGAGCCGGGCAGAATGGGTTGCCCCATTTAGAAATTTTTTTTGAAAAAACTAGTGTTTTTAGGCAGCAAAAAAAGCACTTGATACGTTGTACTCTCTAAATACCCAGTCTAACCAGTTATTCATCTTTTTTCTTCGACACTAAGCCGATACCTCGGGAGGCACAAAGGTAAGCATTTTCGCAGAGCCTGCCAGCGTTAACTCCTTTAACGGGAGAAAACCTCCTTAGACTGAAAACTGAACACGGTCGCTTCTGAAGGAGTGGCCATTCTACTATACCATGAACATTTAATCAAAAGGAGTTATGTACCTCGTTAAGACACCTCAAATTATCCAAAACCTCTTCCCCAACTTTACGTGGAAGATCCCCACTGATGAGAAAGTCATCTACCTGACTTTTGACGATGGACCTGTGCCTGCGGTTACCCCGTGGGTACTGGAGCAGCTTAAAAAATACGACGCCAAAGCGACCTTCTTCTGTGTTGGCGATAATGTCCGCAAATACCCGGATGTTTTCAAGCAGGTCCTCAGCGAAGGGCATGCAGTGGGCAACCACACTTTCAACCACCTGAATGGCTGGACCACAGAGAACATCCCCTACTTCCACAATGTACGCCATTGTGCCAACCGGATGAACTCCGTGCTTTTCCGCCCGCCCTATGGCCGGTTGAAGCCTAAGCAGGCACAGTTTCTGCAACGCCACTACCGCATCGTGATGTGGGATGTCCTCAGCGGTGATTTCGACCCGAAAATCTCTACCGAGCAATGCCTCGCTAACGTAGTTGACAATGCAGAGCGTGGCTCAATTGTCGTTTTCCACGACAGTGTGAAGGCGGAAGATAAGCTGCGTGAGGTGCTGCCAAAGGTTCTGGAGCACTTCACTGCTCAGGGGTACCACTTTGGTAAACTCAACGAACAGGAGCTTATCACCCAGCGGGTCAAAGTGAGCGCCTAGAACAGACACTGCTACCCCCTTTTTGGGGCATTAGCTGATTAATAAATTCTGCAATGCTTTGGAGTAAAAGCTGCCCCCGGAAACGCCCGGGGGTGGTTTTTTCCGTATTAGAACTCAACGGGCTCAGACTCAGAAATCACCAGTGGGAAAGTCTTGCGGACCGAACGCTGCTCAGTTGGCCTAAGTTGTTCATAAGCCCTCCCGTACAACCGTTGGGCTTCTTCCTCCCATAAGCCCTGATAGCCCTTCAGCAGCTGGCCATAAACGGAAAGATAAGCCTCATAGCTTGTACCCCGGTCGTGTTGCAGTGCCACCACCGCATGCCGGGGAGAAGAGGGCAGTTTTGGCGAGCGGTCAGGGTTTTGGACAAAGTCTCTGAGTTTTGCTGACAGCTGATTAACGGGCAGCAGTTCCTGTTCCACCAACAGCTGATTGCTTGCATTAATCTTCACGCTGAGTACATTTCGGTCTGGCAGGGGCTGCACGGGTGCAGGCAGATAGGCCGGCAAGCGTACCTGAAGCCCGCTTTCCTGTATGATCGTTGTGGTGACCAAAAAGAAAATCAGCAATAAAAAGGCGATGTCTGCCATCGCACCCGCTTCTACCTGATGGGCGGCGCGGCGTTTAGCTTTCGGAAACATAATTGGTGGATTTGATGATTCATTCTGGTAGTTCCCGATATCTGCTAAGATGCACAGAGATTGAATTTTGGTGGTTCAGGAAGCCTGCAGCCTATCCTGCACATCCGGTTACGGGAAGGGTAATCTGCGATTTACGATAGCGAAGGGTCGCCCCTGTGGCAGAAGAGCTGGTTTGAGGTAAACCCTGTTCGGGTTCGGCTGTTGTGAACACCAAAACCATGCGATCATGCCGATCCGATTACTGTTCATATTGTCCGGGCTCTGCTGCCTAAGCCTGAGTTGCGGACAAGCACAAAACCCGAAAAGAACAATGACTAAAGCTAAAAATGTACTTGGTGAGCCCCTTAAGTCCTGTTGCACCGACCCGATGACCGGCTTCTACCGGGATGGCGTTTGCAATACAGGCCCCGATGACTTTGGTACTCATGTGGTCTGTGCCGAAATGACCGCTGAGTTCCTGTCCTTCACCAAGTCAAAGGGCAACGATCTCAGCACACCACGCCCGGAGTACCGCTTTCCCGGCCTTAAGCCCGGCGATGGCTGGTGCCTGTGCGCATTGCGCTGGAAAGAAGCCTATGAAGCTGGCGTAGCACCACCGGTCCGGCTGGCCTCCACTCACGAAAAAGCACTGGAATT
>CAZNHN010000030.1:0-31324 GCA_964572415.1 uncultured Phaeodactylibacter sp. | reverse complement strand
CGGTAGTTCTCGGGCTTGTCACCGTCGGTATCCTCCGGCATCGCCATCCGCTTGGGTACAGGAATTGCCGGCCGCTTTGGTACAGCCCTGCCCATTGTTTGTAGACGTATTTGATTGGGCTCCACTTTATCCAGCCGGGTATCTCCACCCCAAATTGCATGCCGTGGGTATGCCCGGAAAACGTAATGGCTATATCCTGGAAGTTAGTCGTAACCTCGCCTTCCCAGTGCGACGGGTCGTGCGACAGCAGTAATTTGAGGTCGGCCATACCAATCCCTTCAGTAGCCTGTTTCAGATTGCCGTATTTGGGGAACCGCGGGTGCGTCGAATAATTTTCCACACCGATGACCGCTACTTTGGCACCATTCACTTCCAGAGTACGGTGTTCATTAAGCAGGAGGTCCCATCCGATACGGCGGTGCGTATTTTTTAGCAAATCCATGTTGGCCACTTTCTCGGCATCAGAGCTCCAACGCACATAGTCTCCGTAGTCGTGATTGCCCAGCACCGAATAGGCGCCGTAACGGGCATTGATTTTATCAAACACATCCACAAAGGGTTGTGCTTCCTCTGCTTTATTGTTCACCAAATCGCCCGTAAAGAAGACCAGGTCCGGCTCCTGAGCATTGATCAGGTCTACAGCGTTGCGGACAGGCTCTTTGTGAAGAAAGCTGCCGGAGTGGATGTCTGAAATCTGGACAATTTTGAGCCCCTGCAGCGCGTCCGGCAGGCCGGGAATATGGACTTTCTCTCTGAAAAGGCGGTAGCGGTAAGGATTGCGCACCATACCATATATAAGGCTGAAGAAAGGCACCGCACCAAGCATCAGGCCCACCTGAGCCAGGAAACGTGACCGCCCGGGGCTGAATTCCACACCACTTCCCAGCTGTGCTGCCGACCAGCCGATGAGCCGTCTAAGGTCGTCAACTACCATAACAGCAGCAACCAGTATTTTGGAGATGTAAATAATGAAGAATAAAGTGCGCACCACGGTTACAGTTGATTTCGGCCAGTGATCAAACCAGCCTGCATCACTCCCCAGCATCCAGGTCAGAAGAAACACTGGCACCGCCCAGTAAATACCGTATAGCAGGTATCGCAGGCTCGGCTGCCAGTTCTGAACCAGCGTGCGTATAGCCATAAAGGCATACCCATCAAAAACAAGCAACAAAATGACCAGGATAAGAAGGCGCATGAGCTCCGTGTTTCTATGTACAAAGAGGGCAGTTTTGATTTTGTTGCAGCAAACTGATGAATGTCACGGTTTTTTCGGCCGCTATTTGATATTTGTCAATACCCGGTACCCAAAATTCCTCTTCATTAGCAAGGACAGCCCTTGCATAATAAGGCGACCCGGGAGGTCGTTTACTGGCGGGGAAGACATTAAAAAAATTAGATTTCGGTTCTTTTTCTTCCACCTATTTTTATGCCGAAATCTAATTTTGTTTAAAATTTTTACAAGCAAAAGTGATTATTTTTTGAATTTAATTTTTAAACGACGTTTAATTTGAGGTTAAATCAAAATAAAATTCTAGTTATCGGCTTGACTCCTACACCATTTGCAAGTACCTTTGCGGCAGATTAACCGCAAAAAGCTAAAAACGAGAATCCGATGAAAAATCTAACCCTGATTTGCACACTTGTGCTGGCAAGCCTCACCACTCTTTCTGCTCAACTCAGCTTCAAGCCTGGAGACATAGAATTTGCCGCCGGTATTGGCATTATTTCCACTTATGCTAAGGACGGTGCTTCTGTAATTACGCCACCGGTAAGCTTTCGTGCGGATGTGCGCTTGTCCTCAAATTTTAGCTTAGGTGCTTATGCCGCTTATGCTGCTTTCGAGCGGAATGGTAAAATCCTGCCTACTGGTGCGGTACAGGACATCACCAACGAATCCTTGCAAATGGGCTTGCGGGCGACCGCTCACAGTCCGGTTGGCGAAAAGATTAATATTTATGGTGGTGGTATGCTGGGCTACGATATGACCACAATTCAGGAATCTGTTGATGCCCAGCCTAAAAGCAAAGGCGACGGGCCCTCATTTATCCGGCCAGAGGCTGACAATAATGCTCTTATCTACAGCGCTTTTATTGGTGCGGTCTATTACCCTAAAAGCAACCTGGGCTTTTTCGGTGAGGTGGGTTATGGCAACAGCCTTTTGAGTGCAGGAGTCAGTTTCCGCCTTTAAAATAAATTGACAGTGGAGTTCTGAACGGTAATCATTGCTCATTTTATTGTTCTTAAAGCTCCGTTGATACTGCATTTTAACGGCTCAGCATTTACGGCTCAACCCACTATAAAGAAAGCAATCCCGCAAGATAAACAACCATGGAACAAAAGCACATCCCCAAGCTAAAATATGCCAACGGAAATTCTTTCTTCCTGATAGCCGGCCCCTGTGCTATCGAAGGCGAAGCGATGGCTTTTGAAATTGCTGAACGGGTCACTTCTATATGCAACAGGCTAAAGATCCCATATATTTTTAAGGGCTCCTACCGCAAAGCTAACCGCTCCCGAATCGACTCTTTCACTGGAATTGGCGATGAGAAAGCCCTAAGGATTCTAAAAGCTATAAGCGAAGAGTTTCAAATTCCTGTCACTACAGATATTCACACCGAGCCGGAAGCAGCCCTCGCTGCACAGTATGTTGATGTGCTTCAAATCCCTGCTTTCCTTTGCCGGCAAACGAGTTTGCTGATCGCCGCAGCGGAGACCGGGAAGGTCGTCAATATCAAGAAGGGGCAGTTCCTAAGCCCCGGCGCGATGCAGTTCGCTGCCGACAAGGTGAGGGCTGCAGGCAACGAACTTGTCTTGCTTACAGAACGTGGCACCACCTTCGGGTATCAGGATCTGATTGTTGATTTCAGGGGCATTCCGGTCATGCAGTCTCTCGGAGCACCTGTTGTTCTAGATTGTACCCACTCCCTGCAGCAGCCCAATCAGACTACCGGGGTGACCGGAGGCCGCCCTGCGCTGATTTCCACTATTGCCAAAGCAGGTGTTGCAGCCGGCGTTGACGGGCTCTTTATAGAAACGCACCCCGAACCCGCCAGCGCAAAGTCTGATGGCGCGAATATGCTTCCGCTTGATCAGCTGGAGCCTTTGCTCGAACGGTTGATAAATATTCGAAGAGCCATTACCTAAAGTACTCCCGCAGGCAGCGTTTTTGATACGAGCAGGGTCTTTACAGTAGAGCAGCGGGCACAATCCACTGTTGAATGTAATACGCTCATTTCAAAAAAAAACTCAAAACGATACATCAACAAACACTTGCAGATCACAAGAAAATTTTGTATTTTAATATTGAACCCAAACCAAAAGGAGGAACTATGAGAAAAAGCAATATCTACAATTTTACACTGACCATCCTCCTGCTGTTCGCCACAACCACTCTGATTGGGCAACAGGTGGAGAAGACGCTGGTCAAATCCTTTAACTTAGGTGGCCTGCAAACGGTAGCCCTTAACGTTGATGCTCCTGTGGAGGTCGTTGATTGGGATCAACCCTTTCTGCGGGTGCAAATGCATATTGAGCTTGACAGAGGCTCAGAAGCATTGCTAAAATCACTTGTTCGTGCCGGCAGGTATAACCTTACTGCCGAAGAAACCGAAGATATCTACAGCATCGTGGCGCCCAACCTGAACCGGGAAATCAAAATCGGAGGGCAACCTCTGAATGATCAGGTTTCTTTTGTTGTTAAAAAGCCGCGTAATGTTGCCTTTACGCCATCGGAAATGGAAGAAAAAACCGGGGAAACAGCCTCCTCATTGTAAATTCAGGCTGAGCAACTTTTAAAAAGAGTTGTACGTTATAAAAGGTGTGCTGCCCTGGTTGCAGCGCACCTTTTATTTTGCCAGGGTTATATTTATTTACCTTTGGCGCTCAAATTTACAGAATCAATGAGAATCGGATGGATAATAACAGGGCTGATCCTGCTCAGCAGCCCGGCTCAGGCGCAGCTAAAAAAGACCCTTCACCGGGTATTTGAAGTCCCGGAAACCGCTGATAAACTGGTCTTTAATATTTATGAAGGAGACACCTATGATATTATTCCCTGGGCCGGCAATACGGTAATGACGGAAACCCAGGTGAAAATGTATCAGGCTTCCCGTGGTGTTTTCGATTTCTTTCTGGAGGAGGGGCGTTACGATTTTGTCACCTCCCCTCTTAGCGACAGTCTGATTATTAGCAGCAAAGATTTACTTCGCCAGGTAATAAAACTGGAAGAAGCAGAAGCGGTGGAACAAGTGCACAGCCGCATTTATATTCCAGATTATTTTGTACAGCAGTCCACTACAGTTTGGGAGCGCCCGGAGTCGCAAAAGACAAAGCTGCCCAAGCGCAAAAAGCTAAACCGGGAAAAGATGGGTGTGGATGAAGAGCTGCGTGAGGCGGTACAGCCGAGTTCCCCCGATTCAACGGGTACAAGCCCAAAGGCTGTACCTGGCATGCATAAGGATGAAAATGATTAAAGAGCTGGAAATCAAGCTGAGTCCCGCAGAGGCTCAGGACGAATCAATCATACGCAACCGGGCTGTACAAAAATGCCGCCTGCCCGCAGATACTGTACAGGAGGTACGCCTGCTCAGGCGGTCAATCGATGCAAGAGGCAAGCAGCCAGCCATACGGTTGCGCGTTGCGGTCTACGCCGGAGAGCGCTACCAGCCCGAACCTGCTCTTCTTGATCGCTTTCAAATGGTGGATGAAGCTCCCGAAGTGATTATTGTGGGAGCAGGGCCTGCAGGCTACTTCGCGGCTCTCGAACTCATAGAACTTGGCCTGAAGCCTGTGGTTTTCGACCGCGGAAAGGATGTGCGTGCCCGACGCCGGGACCTCCGCGCTATTCAGCAATTTGGCGAAGTCAATCCCGATTCCAACTACTGCTTTGGAGAAGGTGGTGCAGGTACCTATTCCGATGGTAAACTGTATACCCGCTCTCATAAACGAGGCAATATCGAAAAAGCGATGCGCTTGCTGGTGGAACATGGTGCAAAAACCGATATCCTGATTGATGCACACCCACATATTGGCTCCAACAAGCTCCCTAAAATTGTCAGTAATATCCGCTCGACTATAGAGCACTATGGTGGTCAGGTGCACTTTGAGAGCAACGTTACAGATTTTCTCATAGAAAACGGTGCCATCAGAGGCGTAACTGTGAACCAGGACACCCTGCACAGGGCACAGGCTGTCATCCTTGCCACGGGGCATTCTGCGAGAGATATTTACTACCTCCTCCATCAAAAAGGGATCAAATTAGAGCCCAAGCCATACGCTCTCGGGGTAAGGATTGAGCACCCCCAGCCACTTATCGATGAAATTCAGTACAATCAGCGCCACAGGGAGGCAGCGCTGCCAGCCTCCAGCTACCGGTTGGCCTGCCAGGTGGGCGATCGGGGTGTCTTCTCCTTTTGCATGTGCCCCGGCGGACTTGTTGTGCCGGCTGCAACTGCTCCGGGCGAACTGGTCGTCAACGGCATGTCCATGTCCAAACGAGACTCCCCATACGCGAACTCAGGCACCGTGGTCGCTGTGGAGCTTGAAGACCTGGTGCCTTTCCAAAAGCATGGGATCTTTGCGGGGCTGGCGTTCCAGCAGCATGCCGAACAAACCCTTTTCAATCATGGCGATGGCAGCCAAAAGGCTCCTGCTCAACGGCTGACCGACTTTGTAAAAGGTAAGGTTTCAAGCCACTTAAACGGATCGTCGTATATTCCGGGCTTGTACTCTGCGGCTCTCCATGAGTTGTTGCCTGCATCCATAGGCGGCAGGCTAAGGGAAGCGGTGCAGATATTCGGCCGGAAGATGAAAGGGTATTACTCTGAGGAAGCGAATGTCATTGGCACAGAAAGCCGGACAAGTTCGCCGGTAAGAATCCCCAGAGACCGAAAAACGTTCATGCATACAGAGGTGAAGGGTTTTTTCCCGGCCGGAGAGGGTGCAGGCTATGCAGGGGGTATTATTTCTGCCGCAATGGATGGGCAAAATGTAGCCCGGGCTGTGAAAAAATTCCTGACTCCGGCGCAGCATTAAAATATTCATCACCAAAATATCCTACCTTGCGGCCTACAAAAAATACAGCCGATGAAAGATATTCTGGATTTACTGGGCAGAGGATTATTGGCCTTTATTTTTTTGTATGAGGCTTACGACTCGATCTTTTACTATGAAGCGACCAAAAAGCAAATGACTGCTTACGGGTTGGAATGGCAACAGGACTTGCAACTGGTGGGGGCGATCCTATTGCTTACCCTGGGCGGCACCCTGCTGCTTATTGGCTACCGAACCGGCCTCGCGATGTTTATGCTGCTCTGCTATTGGATACCCGTTACCTTCATTGTCCATGCTTTCTGGCTGGATCCCGAGCCGGAGCGCAGACTGGAGTCCATTATGTTTATGAAAAATATTGCTATTGTTGGCGGCCTGCTCATGGTATGGGCTAATGGTGTAGGCAAGTATAGTATCAAACGGCTCTTCGCTACCACTCATGTACCAGGGAACTAACCTCTATAGCCTGGCCTGATAACCCAAAATAAGGGAACGCTGCTTTGAATCTGCGATAACATACGCTCAGCCAGCTTTCTTGTTGGCGACTATGCTGTATGTCCCACCCAGCACTTTCTTCTGCACATTTCAACCCTGACTTGATTTTTATTCCGAAATTATCCTATATTTAGATGGTGTTTACAACGTAACAGAAGGACTTATACGATCTGTATTGACGAACAATTGCACATGTGTTTAGTAGAACAGGATTAAACTATTTCAGTAACAACGGATGCATATTGAACAATAAATGAAAGTTTAAAAACACGTAACTCATAATCAGCTCTGCCTGATATCATCCTGCCTTATTAAGCCAGCCTTCTGTTTGATTGCCGTTTTCACTGGTTTCCAATAAACTCAAGACTGATGCAATAAGACACTGTCGCACCCTGTGGTGCGCCTGGGAGGTGAAGGCGCTGAGTCCTGGTTTTCATTCTCAATCTTTTCCTAATCATTTTTTCAACTTTTTTGTGATGAATATTTTTGTTGCTAAGCTCAACTTTGATACAGACAGTGATGGCCTGCGTGCTGCTTTTGAAGCTTTTGGAGATGTGGACTCCGCCAAGGTCATTAACGATCACTTTACCGGTAAATCCCGGGGCTTTGGTTTTGTAGAAATGCCAGATGACGAGCAGGCGATGAGTGCAATTGAGGCGCTCAATGAGTCTGACCTGGACGGCAACACAATTGTAGTGAAAAAAGCAGAGCCTCGTGAAAAGCGTGGCGGCGGCGGGCGCGGGCGTGGCGGCTACGGTGGTCGCAGAGATGATTACGGCGGCGGGCGAGACCGCGGGGGCTACGGTGGTGGCGGGCGCAGAAATGATTACGGCGGCGGGCGCGATCGTGGTGGCTACGGTGGTGGACGCCGGGATGATTATGGTGGCGGACGTGATCGCAGAGACCGGGATGATTACAATAGCGGCCGCCGGGATAATGACCGGGACAACCGGTACTAAAAAAACGTGTAAGCAGGAGAACAGATAGACTTGCTTACCCTTAATGATCCATTTTTAGGGGATGTCCTTTGGGGCATCCCTGTTTTTTGTTGCCTTCTAAAAAAAAGGCCAGGCGCACATTCTGTACGCCCGGCATCATCATGAAACACTATATTTATCGTTTAGTACGAACCTGATTAGTCCGCCAGTATCATCATGCGTTTGGTAGCAATATGTGTTCCGGCTTGCAGGGTATACTGCAGCATCCCTTCCGGTAAGCTGCCTTTATCCAGGTTTACAGCGTTGTAGCCCTGCTGCCCTTCCTGCTCAATAGTCTTCACGACCCGTCCGGAAATGTCACTTACCGTCAGGATGAAAGAGGTCGCTTCCGGCAATTCAAAACCAATTACCGTTTCGTCACGGAAGGGGTTGGGATAGTTCTGGTGCAATTCAAACCGATCGTTGGCATTAGCCCCGTTAATATGGCCGTAGAACTCCAGCCCAAACTCATACAAGTCGCCACGTTCACTGTAAGCTTCCGCAATGGTCACCCTTGAGTTCGTCCGCATCACCTCACTAAGTATCAGGCCGGATTTAGCCCGTACGCTGATGGAAAACAGCACATCATTCGGTGCAAAATAGTCGGCCAGCTCATCCTCTGATTTGTTCCAGCTAAGCGTCACCATACCATGGCTGGTGAAAGAGGTTCCAATATACTTTGATTCCATACGCCCCGGCATGACATCAAGTATCTCCAGTGCTTCATCGTCAAAGAAGAGCGTGCCCTGATAACCACCTACTGATTTGATATGCTCAGAGGTAAAGTAAATGGTGTACTCTTCGTCAGTCTCCAGTTGGCGGTCTTCCAGGTTAAGAACGAAGGTGCCCTCAAAGTTCCGCTCATCGATACCTGTAAGGTTGTTTGGCTGAGCATCACCATTGACATCACCGATTTTGATAGCTACGAAGTCCGCATTGGAAATTCCTGCCTGAGGAATATCGTTGATATTCAGCACTTCAGGGAATTGCTCCGCCCAGGGATCCGATGGGTTCGGGAAAATATAATCCGCTTCCACGAACCTCCAGCTGCTGTTATTCGTAAACTCCAGTTCATCTCCCAGGATTAGTTTCCGCAGCGTGATCATATCAAGCGTAGAGACATTTCCTGAGTTATTGACGTCTGCCGCAATAATCTGGTAAGGAGTGCTGAATGGCTGAATCCCCAGAATGTGCTTGTTCATAAGCAACAGGTCGAAGGTAGAGACACCATTCAGGTCATCGCCGTCACGCGTAGGGGTAACAGTATAGTCCTGCCCGGGGGTAAGCCCCTCGAAAGTAAAGGAGCCATCTGCACCGGTCACGAGCCATCCCCCGTTCTGGCCACTCAGGCTGATTTCCACTTCTTCGACATAAGCTCCGGCCGGCGTTTCGATAGTTCCCCCTGCAGCAGCAGTTGGCTGCCCACCGCTACAGACATTGTCGTTATCCTGTACGAAGAGGAAGGTTTCGCAGCTTGAGCTATTACCTGCGGGATCCCAGGCGTACACTTCCACCATAACCAGGCCCGTATCCGCACAGCTAAAGTAAATGCCAGTGCTGTCTACATTGGGCTGATCGCCAACACGGTTGATGGAGTAGGAAATTTCACCAGAGCAATCTGTAAGGTCACCGATCACGAAGTCATCTGCCCACACATCGCCGATCCCACTATCCGGTGCTCCATCTCCATCTGAGTCATAGGCATCCAGCTCTACAGCAAGCCCGTTAAGGCAGGAGAGAGCAGGTGTTGCACAATCAATCACTTCAAAGGGCAGACTTTCGACGGTGCTGTTGCCACACCCATCACTAACCTGTACTTCAAAGCGGTGGCTCCCGATCGGAAAAGACCCACTGATTTGATAGTCCGGGAAGTTCACCACAACCATGTCGGTGAGCGTCAGTTCAATATCCAGGGTACCATCGTTGCCAGCATCAAGGAATACCCTTACTTGCAGAATATCATTATTGGCTGTACCCATTACGCAGTCATCACTCACATTGAAACTGTAGCTGACCGGTCCTTCGCAGGTTTCATTGTCAATGCTGCAGAAGGGCGAGACCGGAGAAAAGTTGACAATTGGTGCGGCCTCATCGAAAACAGAAATCACCTGAGTGTATTCATAAAAGCCACCATTGTAGTCAGCCCGCTGCCAGTAGTCATCAAAACCCTGACAAAGGTTCTCGCTGGCAAGAGGATTATTGTTGGGCTCTGTTTCGTCATTGTCCCGGTCGATGTAAGTAAAGCCATCCGGGCGGTTCAGGACAAATACTGCTTCCTCGCCGTTTTCGGTGTCACAATCGGGGTCACGGCTGACGACGAAAGGGTCACTCACACCATCATACTGGCACCAGTTCATTACCCGCCAGGTGCGGTAGATTTTGTAACACTCGCCATTAGAAGGCTCGAAGATTTCATCCTCGGAGCTAACAGCCAGTAAATCACAACCCAAAGTAGTATAAGTAACCGTATCTGTCAGCGTTGCCCCACAAACTGAAGCAATATCTGCCGGGAACCGGATTTCGTAATTATGCACCTGGGGGATCGTAATCAGCTGCTGACAGTCTCCGCCACTCACATTGCCAGAACCATCCGTGGCATTAAACCGGCGTAAAATGGTGCCTGCGCCGCAGTTCATATTCACAATAGGCGTCAGTTCTGTTGCTGTGGCGCTGCAATTATCATTGGCCGTTGCGGTACCGAACAGCTCTTCCAGCGTTGCGGTATCCTCGGCGTCAAACCCTGCAGGCAGGTCGGTACAATCAATCGTAACATCGGCCGGTGCAACACACTCCGGTGCAGCCAGTTCCTCCGGCACCACCTGTACCATGCAAGTGTTGATATTGCCATAAAGGTCTACAACGCGCAGCTCAACCATGATTAGCTCTCCGGCATCACAGCAGAAAAAGTCAACATAAGGGCCAAAATTTGAGAAGTCATTACCACAGCTGCCAGTTTGATTATTAATGCCATTACGGCGCACTGCGAAGTTCTCTACACCGCAATTATCCCAGCTCCCGTTATCAATATCTTCTGCATAAATGCGGCCATAATCCAACCCGCCAATCGCAACCACTGTGTTCTGATCACAAACCGCGGTTGGCAAAACGTTGTCTTCCACAACGAAAGGGAAGTATTCAGTAGCACTATTGCCGCATCCGTCCGTCACCGTGTAACGGAAGTAATAATTGCCTATCGGAATGCCTGAAACGATTCGGTTTGGTGCGTTCCAGCTAATGGTGCGCACAACTAATGTGTCTGTTTCTGTGCTGATCAGTTGCCCGTCGTTTCCGAAAATACTGTCAATGACTTCTTCCACGATTGCGGTATGTACTTCATAATCCGAACAGTTTTCCTCGACTACAGGCAGCGGCACCTCGAAGGCAGCCTCGCAGCTAAACTGACTATTGGAAAATACGGGCATATCGATCTCACCATCTCCGTCATAATCAATATCAGGAGCTGTCACAACCGGTGCAGAGAAGTCACCCACTTTGATCCATTGCTGGTAGGTAGTTAGTGTACTCATATCGCACCAGTCAAAAATCTGCCAGACGCGGACAAACTTATAAGCACCCTCGCAGAGGGGGATTCGCGTGCCATCCTGGAATGTGGCGGCTACATCACAGAAGGCAAAATCAAGCTCTTCTGCTCCGAAAATGGTATTGATGTAAGGGTAGCCGGTTACGGTAGGGGATGGATAGCCATTGGGCAAGGTCTCGTAAACAGCCTGACAGTCAATTGGTATATTATTGGGGGGCAGGCTTACATCTGATTCCGGATCCGGGCGTTGCAGCGTAATTAATTGAACGGTTGTAGAGCTGTTACCTGCTGCATCGGTTGCCTCGAAGGTCCTGGTAATCACAATACTGCCGCAATCTCCTCCGATTTCGCTGTAGGTGTCTTCGAAAGTTAGCGTAACCTCTCCACAGTTATCCTCAATTACAGGCGAGCCGGTGTACTGAAGGCTGTTCGGATTATTGAGCAGGGAGTCCAGGTCTTCGCAAAATAGTGGCTGATTGTACGTTACCGGTGATAGCGCGAAGGGTGTGAAAGTCACAGTCTCACTCATCGCCGAGTTGAAAGTGGTATCGTAAAGCCCGGCCTGCCCCGGCCCGTCTGCCAGAATAGTGTACGTGTAATTGCCGGTTTGCTCTGGTTGCTGAGAGCTGGTCAGCAGTGTGTAAGTTGTGCCTCCGTTCAACCATACATTTAGTGCAATGTATGGAATACCGGTGCCTGTTATGCCACTTAGGTTAGTCCCTTCTGCCACAATATTCTGACAGGGGTTGGATGGGCTGTAGCTACCCTCAAAAAGAGCCATCGCCACCAGTCCATCTGCAAAGTCAGAGGAGACAAGGAAGGTGTAAAATCCATCAGCATTTACTTCCACCGTTTGCAGGTTGTAGTAGCGTGTACCATTACTGCTCAGCCCATTCAGGCAGATATAAGCTGGTACATTAAGGGTGGGCATACCCGCAGACAGTGTTCCGGACAGCGTAAACCCGTTAGAGTTTATAATTGCTTCATCCGTATTCGCAGGAGCAGTCAGAACTGGTGCTTTGTTGTCTATGCCGTTGAGATACCCCCAGCAGGGAATAAAGCCCGTGCCGGCATCTACACCTGGTGCCAGCTCAATCTCATAAGGGAATAAACCATGCCCGTCAAGTATATTCCCGTTGGTTGGGTCGGCGTCGTTAATAGTGATCTCAAAGTCATCATCAGTAAGGCAGCCAAAGTTGCCATCCAGCAGCATGTCTGGCGTAATTAGGCGCTGGCATTGTGTATCGGTAACCACATTGAGCTGATCATTGCAGGCCAGGTTGACTAACTGCGCAGTATCCTGCGTAATATTTATACTGAAGGACTCCTGCCGAGTATTGTCGTATTCGTCAGTCGCCAGGACGTTAACGGTATAATGCCCGGGGTTCAGGTCAGCACAATAGGTATTGCCATTGGTGTTCGTAACCGGGAACAAACTGCCGCCGGCACCAATAAGCTGAATCAAAGGCGTAACCTCGCCAGTGCAATCATCAATTGCTTTCACTTGAAAACAGACCTCAGTCAGGCTTTCTGCACAAGCATTCAGATGCTGCTGCAGGCTTTGATTTGGATAGACAATAGTGGGGGCAATGGTATCCGGGCGGTGACTTATACTCAGATAATTAACGGCTTCTGTGATATTACCCGCCTCGTCTTCATAGATAACGAGTAATTCAGCATCATCCAGCTCAGGAGTAAGCAGAATAGAGTAGGTGTAATTCCCTTGCTCAGAAAGATCAGGGTTAAAGTCGAGTGCGTCCCCGTTAAGTGTGGTCATCAGGTTATTGGCATTGATGACTTCATCGCAATCATCGCTGATCTGCACCTGCATATTTACCCAGAGGGAGTCATGACAGTAGGGGAGGGCATAAGTGAGATTGCCTGGTAGTACCACTTCTGCCGGAGTATCTGCATCCTGTACCACTTCCAGTAGGATGTTGCTCACTTCAACGCCCTGATAGGAAACATTTACGCCATAAAAACCCGGACTCAGGAAACCGGAAAGCTCGAAGTAGGCGAAGCCACTCTGAACGTTCGTGTACCCTGCGTTCAAAGGCGCGCCGGTCACCTGTATGTCAGGGAGCACATTTGTTCCGGGCGTAATATTACAGTCAAAGATATTACCCGAGAAAACTGCAAATGCCTCTGTCTCACATGCGGCAACTGTATACTGCGTATTTCCGCTTACGTCCACTATTGGCGCTGGGCTCTCTCCCTGTACAACGGTGATGTCAAAACTGTAGGTTGCAGTATTCCCGTAGTCATCAAAGGCTTCATAGCCTACAGTGTATATACCGGGTGTCAGATAAGAACCGGAAGCAGGGCCTTGCGTCTGAGTAATATTCGGGTCAATATCGCAGTCATCTATTGCAATAACCGACCAGTTGACCGGCACCTCATTATTACAGGAAGGGGTCTCCACCAAAAGGCTGCCAGGGCCCTGGAAGACCGGCGGCCGGTTATCCACGACTTCAATTTCAAATTCAGCGGTGACCAGATTACCATCCTCATCAGAAGAAGTAATGGTGAGTGTATTAGTACCGATGGCAGCAAAGCCCTCCAGTACGTACGCATCGCCGGTATTGATTAGGTTGACGCTACCGCCCGGAAAAACAGCAGCGTCGTTAGTCGTGGTCTGAATTGTAGCACTCACCTGGGGGTTATTGCAGTTATCACTCGTTGTGATAAACCATAGAAACTGGAACCCGCATTCGCCTTCCGGCAAATTAAATGTAGCAGTAGCGGGTGGAGTGATACCGATATTGGAAGTGATATCAAGCGATGGCATTTCATTATCTGTAGAGGCAATAGAAAATTCTGTGCTTATGCCATCCACACAGTTGCTGCTCAGATTGCACATGCCCGGATCATCCAAGGCGATCGTTGCGGTGTAGCTCCCGACCGTCAGGTTGTTAAAGGTAACGAAGTTGCCACTTGTTGCACTCTGCGTTATACCGCCTACAGTAATACTATAGGTAGCGCCACAGCTCTGATCGTTGACCACTAGCATGACCATCCCATCCGCTGCATCAGGGCAGGATGTTCCCTCTGAGGCCTCGACGCTCAGCACCGGCAACAGGTTTTGAATATCGTCGCCCTCAATAACACCCTGATTGGAGGCAGCAGTACTATTGCCGCACTCTGAAGTCACGGCAAAGGTATAGTCTGTGCCCGGTGACAGTGAACCTGGCACTACCGTAAAGAAGGTATCCGTCATATTTGCAAAATCGAGGATCGGGCCGCCCGGATTTACAATATCGGCGGAATAGGTATTCGCTCCGGGGGCAGATGCCCAACTTATCGTCACCGAGCCGTCGCAGTTGTACTGCACCGGGTTTAGGACAGGTGCCGTACAGTTTGGCATCTGATAAGCGTCTGTACCAAAATCAATGGCCCGGGCCTGGTTGGTAGCGAAAAGCATAAACGCCAGAAGCAGGCTCATCAGGGGCGCAGGCTGTGGGGGGTACTGCTTTTTCCGAAGGTTAAATAAGTTGTGCATGGTAAATTAGTTTTGACAATACGGTTTACAGGCAATACCGGGTCAGTTGACCGGCTTGCAATCAATCGGTTAATGAATAAATCGATGATAGTCGGCCACAGGGAGGGGGGAGCGAAGGGCCGCTAATCAGGGCCGTAAAAGACCCTGCACAGATTACTTTTCAACAACCGTGCCAAAAACGGCAACAACAGGTTTTCCTTTGCCCGGGGTTAGGATTTTTGCGCTATAAGCAATATCTTACCCATCAACCTGTTTGCTGAATTAGCCCAGACCCATGGATACATCCTTTAGAATATTCGTTGTAGAAGACGACCCCATATATATGCGCATGCTCCGGTATTTTCTGGAACTCAACCCGGATCACGAAGTACACGCCTTTGCAACGGGAGCAGCTTGCCTCGACAACCTGAACCTGAACCCCCATCTTATTTCTCTGGACTATTCGCTGCCTGATATGACGGGTGAAGAAGTACTGGAACGTATCAAAAATTATGATCAGAATATTCCGGTCGTTATTTTATCCGGCCAGCAGGATGTGGAAACGGCCGTAAAGCTTATTCGTGGGGAGGGCGCTTATGATTACATTACCAAAAGTGAAGACTTCCGTGCCCGGCTGGAAAATGATATCAAGCAGATCAAGCAAAAGATTGACCTTGAGGAAGAGGTGGATCAACTGAGGCGAGAAGTAGCTGCCAAGTATGAGTTTAGTAAATCTGTTATTGGGGCCAGCCCTGCCATGCAGCGGGTGTTCAGGCTGATGGAGAAGGCCGTGGGAACCAATATCACCGTTTCCATCTATGGAGAAACCGGAACCGGTAAGGAAGTGGTAGCGAAAAGTATACATTACAACTCTGTTCGCAGAGCAGGCAGCTTTGTAGCAGTTAATATGGGAGCTATCCCCAAAGACCTGTTGGAAAGTGAGCTCTTTGGTTATGAAAAAGGCGCATTTACCGGAGCCGCCGCCCGAAAGAAAGGGCAGTTTGAGCTCTCTGACAAAGGCACGCTGTTTCTGGATGAGATCGGCGAGGTAAACCTGAATTTGCAGGCCAAGTTGCTACGGGCGATTCAGGAACGGGAAATTACCCGGGTGGGCGGAGAAGAGCCTATCCCCTTTGATGCCCGGATCATCATTGCCACCCACAAGGATTTAGGTGAAGAGGTCAAAGCAGGGCGTTTCAGGGAAGACCTGTACTATCGTCTTTTGGGGCTTACTATCGAGCTGCCACCGCTGAGAGACCGTGGCAATGATGTGCTCCTTCTCGCTAATGCTTTCCTGAAAGAATTCCAAAAACAAAATGGGCTTGCTAACCTCCTGTTAACGAAGGAAGCAAAAAACAAACTTCTGGGCTATAGCTTTCCGGGGAATGTGAGGGAACTACGGGCAATTATTGAACTGGCAGCGGTGATGGCAGATGAATCTGCAGGTATCCTTGCTGATGATATTCAGTTCAGAAGTATCCGTAAAGAAGACGCCTTCCTTACACAGGAGCTTACCTTGGAGGAATATAAGCGCCTAATCATACACCATTTTCTGAAAAAATATGAAAATGATGTCATTAAGGTCGCTGAAAAACTTGATATTGGAAAATCGACCATCTACCGGATGCTCAAAGAAGAGAAGGAAGATGTTGATCAGGCTGGGTAACGGCTTCTTCGATCAGTTAGACGATCAGATATGCACCAAATAGAAAGAAATGAGCTGGAGCGATTTTTTGAGCTCTCACTCGCGATAGGTACTTCCCTCAATGCGCAAGAGAATGCCAGGGTTTTCCTTGGCCAACTCGTCGAGTCGACCAGTATTACTTTTGCAGGCTTGTGGCTGCGATCCCCTTCCGGTGGGTATGATTTGGAATTCACTTATCCTGAACAGATCAGTAGTGCCCCTCAGTCTGTTGCCCCGAATCACAATGTGCCCGAGGCACTCGAAAAGCGCCCCTTTTTCACAGAAGTCTTATCCGATAAAAAAAGCGATGACCATTGCATCTACAGCGAACACCTTGGTCAGGGCGCATACGGCTATTTCCAACTGCCTGTTTTTAGTTTTGTGCAAATCTTTGAAGCCGACCGGGGTCACCCTTTTGACCTGAACTCCATGCGGGAGCTTTCAAAGCTGATTGTCAAGTTTGGGATTTCGATGGATGCCTGCATGGTGCATGCACACCTCAGAGAACAGCAACACCTGGTTGCTCAGGTACAGGAGCAGCTCGAAAAAAGTGTGGTAGAGTACAGTGATCTTTTTGAGAACATGTCTGATTCACTGCTCATCCTGAATGATAAGGACGAAATCATAAAAGCCAACCGGTCAGCCTATAACTTACTTAACCTCCAACCCACAGAGCAAGATACGTTTCCTGTGCAGCGAAGGCTTACTGATTTCATTCATCCTGAAGATCAGGAAAAATTTGCCTATTTTCTGCAGAAGCTTTTGGATTTTGAGACCAGCCGAAACTTCCGGTGCCGGATGCTGACGGAGGGGCAGCTGGAACGTTACGTAACTTTCAACTCAAGCCTGATCCGCAGCACGAGCGGGCACCGTGCAGGGTCCCGTCATATCGTACGCGACATCACCCGTGAGTCTACTTACGAGAACCGGCTTAGCAAGCTGAACACACAGCTTGGCGCCCTCGTTGCCAATCTGCAGGCTGCCGTTCTTTATGAAGACGCCGAGCGCAACACGCTGTTGGTCAATAAAATGTTCTGTGAACAATTTAACATCCCTTATGCTCCCGATGACCTTATTGGGGTAGAAGCCGAGGTGCTGCTTCAGGAGGTAGCCAAACAGCATACTAAGCCGGATGTCTTTCAGGAATGGGTAGAAAAAACCCTCAAACAAAGGGTGTTATCTACCAACCGGAAGTTCAACATGCCCGATGGACAGGTTCTCAGCTTTGATGCCATACCAGTAAATTTGGGAACAGAAAAGCTTGGCTTGCTTTGGCAATGCCAGGATATCACGGCACGTGAAACAGCAAAAGTCCGCCTGCAGGAAAGCGAGGAGCGGTATCGTGGTATACTGGAAAATATGGAGTTGGGAATACTGGAACTCGATGAGGAGGGTGTCATCAGCAGAGCATTCGAACGCTTCTGTACAATGGTGGGATACGAAGAATCTGAGTTACTTGGTAAGTCACCCGGCGAAATTTTTGTGGCCTCTCCCGAACTTTACCGTAACGAACAATACCAGGCAAAGCATGCGGCATCAGAAGCAGTAATCTACGAACAACAATTCACACGCAAGGACGGCACCGTCATCTGGACTATCGTAAGCAGTACACCCATTTATAACCGGCAAGGCAAACTCAAAGGCTATATTGGGATCCACTACGATATTACGGAGCGCAAACGACTGGAAGACCGGCTACAGGCTGCAAAAACCAGGGCAGAAAAAGCCATGCAGGCCGAGCGGCAGTTTCTGGCTAACATGAGCCACGAAATCCGTACGCCGATGAATGCTGTAATTGGCATGACTCACCTCCTGCTAGATACTCACCCCACACCGGAGCAGCAGGATTATCTGGAGTCGCTGAAAATCTCAGCGGACAGCCTTCTGGCACTAATTGACAATATTCTTGACATTTCGAAAGTGGAAGCCGGCCAGCTAACGTTGGAATCCACGCCTTTCAGTCTAAGGCAAATGCTTGGTAACCTCAAGCAGACTTTCCAGCTAAAAGTAAAGGACAAGCCGGTGAGTGTTGACCTTGAAATAGATGAGCAGATTGACCAGCAGCTCATTGGCGACCCAACACGATTGAGCCAGGTATTTACCAACCTGCTGGGCAACGCCATCAAGTTTACCAGCCGGGGTACCGTTGGCATCAAAGCTATGCTTTTGAAGAGCTGCGATACGCATATGGACCTCCGGTTTACTGTTTTTGATACCGGGATCGGTATCGCCCCCGGAAAAGCCGACCTCGTTTTTCAAAACTTTAAACAAGCCGACGCGGACATTACCAGAAAGTACGGAGGTACAGGGCTTGGGCTCTCTATTGTGAAACAGTTAATTTACCTCATGGGAGGCGAAATATGGGTGGAGAGTGAACTGGATAAAGGGACTGCATTTATTTTCAATTTATCATTACCTGTAGCTGAGCGGCCCGATAGTTATCAACAAGAGCATTATAACCTGGGCAGATCCAGCCACAAAGGCCTGCTGCGGTCGCTTTGGGTTCTACTGGTTGAGGACAATCCTATGAATCAAAAACTGGCGGGCCACATCCTTAAAGCCTGGGGATGCCACTTTGATGTCGCCAACGATGGGGAAGAGGCTATCGAAAAAACGCATCAACAGCATTTTGACGTCATCTTGATGGACATACATATGCCTAAACTCGATGGGTGCGATGCAACGGCTCAAATCAGGGCAGACCAAAGCAACCCTAATCAAGATACATTAATCATTGGCTTAACGGCAGCTGCAATGCTGGATGAAAAGAAGCGGGCAATTGAGGCGGGTATGAACGAATTTATTACGAAGCCCTTTTCACCGGCCGCACTTTCTGAGCTAATCCTCAATAGCCTGCAACTGAGCCCTGTGCTTGAAAAAAAAGAAGAAAGTATGAACATGGAGCACGAGAACAAACCGATAAGTGTCAAAATAGACCTGGCATACCTCAATGAATTTAGCGGCGGAGACCAGGCCTTTATCAAAGAAATCATTGAAACCTTTCTGCAGGAAGCGCCTCTTAATATAGCCCGGTTATCAGAAGGCCTAAGGCGGGAAGACTGGGGTACCGTGCACCGCATGGCACATCAGCTCAAACCTAATTTTATGATGCTCGGTATGTCTGCTCAACAGGAAGCAGCTCTTTCGATTGAGAAAATGGCAAAAACAAATCCGCAAAAATCAGAAATAGAAAGTAAGATTAATCAACTCATAGCGGATACAGAAAAAGCAATGCCCATCCTGGAAGATAAGCTTTTGGAGCTGCAGGCATAAAAAAGCCAGCCACCTTTCCGATTTCAGTAAAATAAACTAACCAGTCTGGCTAGTTATGCTCTTTTAGAATAGTTCGGATGCTGGAGGCTGGCTACAAATACACCTAAAAACCCATTTATCTTGATCGCCACAACTTTTGTAACGAATGAAATTATAGTATAAATTATGGGGAGGAAGCCTCTGTTTTCAATTCCCCATTGTCTAATAGCGAGGCTTCCTCCATCATAATCGAATATTTAGCTGACCAAAAGGGCAGCTTCGTTCTCATTACCAAGTTATCTGTTCCACAAGTTGTGCCAAAACATCAAACCTCTGTTTATCAACTAAATACACAGCCATAAATAGCTAAATAGATCCCAAAAACAGATATCATTCCTGTTTTGGGAACACATCCCCTTTTGGGATACTGAAAAAGTGTAACCTACACTGGACTCAAGGTTACATATTTTTCACATTTTAGTACCCCCTGATTCTTCGTTACTTTGTAATCCCTCTTACCCAAAGAAATATAAAACTTAAATGTGTTGGGAGAATTGCAGCCTTCTGAGCCAAGTGCTCAGAGGGCTTTTTTGTTGTGATTTTTTGCTCCTCTGTCTGCAGAGCGCTTGGCCAGGAAACCAAAACCAAGTGTGGTGAAAAAGGAAAACATGGCATAAACCAGAGTAGGTTCAGCCATTTGCTCGTCTCCAATCATAACAGTAGCGACCAGTAGCGCGAGTGTAGTGTTCTGCAGACCCACCTCAATCCCAATTGTAATGGCATCATAAGTGCTGTCTTTTACAATCCGGTTAGCGCTCCAGTAACTCAAAAACATAGTAAGCAAGTGAAACCCCAGCATAATAGGTGCCAGGGTCGCCACATCGTCCGCACTAATTTGACTCCCGCCATTTTCTTCGCTCCCAAAAAACTTAATAGCGAATACAGTAGCCAGCAACAGCGTCGTGACCACCTTTACCGGTTGCTTTAAACGCTCTGATAGCATAGGGAAACGCCGATGAAACAGCAACCCCAATGAAACGGGCAGCAGCACAATGAACAGCACATTGAGCGAAGTCTCTGTAACCGAAAGGCTGAACGAGGCGGAGGTATGCATAAATAATTCAGCTCCGAGGTTAACCCCCACCGGGATCGTCACCAGGATCAACAGGCTATTGATAGCCGTCAGGGAAATAGAGAGTGCCGTTTTGAGCTCCAGCAGATAAGAAATAAAGTTAGAAGTTGCCCCACCCGGACAAAGCGACAAAATAATAATACCCAGCTTCCAGGTATTGCTAACCGGCAGCAACAAACAAATAAGGAAAGCGACAGCTGGCAGAAATAGCATTTGCAGGCTGAGTCCGAGGGCAACCAATTTTGGGCGGGCTGCAATTTCTTTAAAGTCTGAAAGCTCCAAAGAAGTCCCTACGCCAAACATCGTAAGGGCAAGAACAACCGGAATAAGTATATCGATAAAGGCCATATTCAGTAGAAGATGTACAAAAGACAAGCCATTCTGCTATCTTCGTACAAAGAAAGATAAAAGTTGTTAATTCCGGATTAAAATTGGAAGAGACTCAGAAAACAGAGCGTTGGCGGCTTATTCTCGGAAAGCAGTCGGACCCTTCCGCTACGGTTCCTCTTTCGGGAACTGCGAAGGGGATGGATAAAGTCCTTGAGGCCCTATATGACAGTGACCGTAAGGGAGGGCTTGGCAGCTCTGCCCCAAATGTCAATCGCTGGCTTGGGGATATTCGCCGCTACTTCCCTACGCCAGTTGTGCAACTGATGCAACGCGATGCCCTGCAGCGCCTGGGCCTGGAGCGCATGCTGCTGGAACCGGAATTACTGGAAGCGATCGAGCCCGACGTGGAGCTCGTTGGCACTCTGCTTAGCCTGAACAAGCAGATGACGGATGAAACCAGAGCTTCAGCAAGAATCGTAATCAAAAAAATTGTACAACAACTGGAAAAACGCCTGGAGTTTCCACTTAAACGGGCCATCCGGGGCAGTCTCGACCGGGCTACACCCAACCGCCGGCCCCGCCTCAACGAAATCAACTGGCACCGCACAATCCGCACCAACCTGAAGCATTATCAGCCGGACTACAAAACGATTATTCCGGAGCAGTTACACGGGTACGGGCGAAAGCGGTCACGGCTGAAGGATGTCTTTATCCTGGCTGACCAAAGTGGTTCTATGGCTGCTTCTGTGGTTTACGCAAGTATTTTGAGCTGTATTATGGCTTCTGTATCGGCCCTTCACACCCGTTTTATTGCTTTCGACACCTCGGTCGCAGATTTGTCGGAGCACCTGCAAGACCCGGTGGATTTGCTATTTGCCACCCAACTGGGCGGAGGCACGGATATTGCCAAAGCCATCACCTTTACCCGACCGCTTATTCAGCGTCCAAATGATACTATCCTTGTACTGATTAGTGACCTGTACGAAGGAGGGCGGCCTGAAAAACTAATTGCTCAGGCTGCTCAGATCAAAGCTGCCGGCACCCAGTTTATCGTTCTGCTTGCACTGAATGACAAAGGCGCACCAGCGTACAGCAAGGATATTGCTGCCCAATTGGCTGTACTTGATATCCCCTGCTTTGCCTGCACCCCGGAGCAGTTCCCCGGAATGATGGCGGCGGCTATCCGGCAGCAGCCTGTTTCAGACTGGCTGGCGCAGGAGAATATTCCGGTGAAAGGGTAATTAATTTACCAGGTGGTCTACCAGATCATCTTCCTCTTCTTCTTGCAGTAGTCCGGTGACATCAGCAAATGCAGCATAATTCGCGCACATTAATACCGGGAAGGCTACCAGAATACCCACAAAGAACAACAAGAAGCCGAGACCAGCCAGGAGCCCGAGGACGATTAAAAAGAGGAAGAACATCCCCCACTTTTTCCCAATGATTTTACGGCTCATTTCCATTGCATCCCAAAACTCCATTTTATAGAAGGCAATAAAGTGGTACGACCAGGAATAGGCTATGCTGAAGTATAATACAGGCGCAAGCAGTAAAAGGGACCAAAGCGGGAAGTTGGGTATTTCCGGCTCAGCCAATGGGTTGAGGTAGAGCTCCCAAATAAAATTGAGGGCGCCGCCCATATACAAAACCGCTGCCAGGGGAATAAAACAAGCAAAAACAATAAGATTGGTCACTAAAGCAGCCAGTGCCAATTGCCCGATATAATCAAAGCCCTTGAAAAAGGTGCCAAACTCGAGGGGCTGATCCCGGTGAAGGGTGTGCGCACCCAGGGAGCCGCCCACCATCAGTGCGGGGGTAAGAATCAGATTGGATGCCAGTGAGCCGATGACAGGAATAAGACTGGCTGCGAGGATAATCATCCCCGCTACAAAGGCGAAACCGATAAAGTTGCCCGCGCTTTTCTGGAAGAGGCCAAACCCCTGGCTAATGTATTCACCCAGTTCAAACTCATAGCCCTCATCGATCAGCTTGTTAATACGGTTGCGTTGTGACTCTGTCATTAGATTGTAGTTGGTAACAGGTTAAATAATTATAGTTGATGTGCCCGAAAGCCTGAAAAGCTTTTGAGCGAAATGACTTCCCAGTTTTTCAGGACGCTAACCGCTTCCATCTCCTGCCGGGCAGCGATGGCAACTAAAAGCTCCGGCATGCCATCCCAGTCGAAAGCGTAATATTCCGGCTTGCCTTTGGAAGAACGGACGGTAGCCGCTTGCGCAGCGTTACCCCAAACCTCGAAGCCAAGGTTCTGTTCAAGGCACAGTTGTTGCAGCAGTTTGATGTCTTCGTCTGAAGCCTGCAGCAGGGTACAGGAAAATGCCCCATAATGCCCGCACTTTTTCAGCCCAAGTTCATCGTATATTGGCAAGCGGTGCATACCACTGCTATGGTAACCACGCACTACATTATCAATCAGCACCAGGTCACCGTAACGCCGGCCGGACCCCGGTTGAGGCACAGATCGAATATAACCAAGGCAGGGTGTAACCCTTTGCACCCAGAGCACCTCAAACTGCCCCTCAAACTGAAGCCTCACGGATACTGGTTTAAGCAAAGACTGACCCCTTGTCTTCCAGCCAAACTTCTCCCATACCCGGTGTGCCTGCTTTAGCTTTCCAATCGCAGTTGCCGCAAGACCCACATCCCACCAGGCCTGGCGGTTGGAGACATCCAGAGCAACGGCTCGCTTGTTGTAATAAAGCGCCGGTTTCCATTCTCTCCGGTACTTGTACAGGTGCCCCAGGCGGAGGTAGGGTTGCGCCCACTGGGGAGCTTCCCGGGCTACCAACTTGTAAAGCTTGACCGCATTATAGGGATCAGCCGCAGCTTCGTACTGCTGCGCCTGTTCAAATAATGCCTTATGTTGTTCTGTTGGTTGATTGCTCATCCTTACTCCTCTGTCCTTTCCAAATAAATAGTTGTTAATAAACCAGCAATGTGGTCGTTTTTCCTTGCCTCTTGCCGATGTTACAGATTTCAAAGTTTAATATAAGGCATACCTTATTTGATCACAAATTTATCTGCCCGTACCCCGATATAAATAGCGCTTGAATATGCAGGCACGCCCCTCAACCATCTTACTTCCTCAGGCGTTCTCAGCCCAATATCAATCAGTAAATCAACCATGGTAACGAAAAAATATAAAACCAATATCAACTGCGGCAACTGCGTGAAAGCCGTAACCGGTTTTTTGAGTGACGTCCCCGGTATTGACCATTGGGAAGTAGACACCGAAAACCCGGATAAAATTCTTTCAGTCAGCGGAGCTGGGTTTGAAGAAACGGAAGTAATCGAAGCAGTCGAGGATGCCGGTTTTGACATCCATCCAATAGAGATAACAAATTGATTATCATTTTTTAACGATTAGTTGACCCGTTTCCGGAACCTATCCTGCATCTTTGTCCTTTGTAAAGCTGATTTGTTAATTCTTAAAATTAACATCATGGCAGAATGGATCTCGTCTCTTGGATATATTGGAGCTTTCCTGGGTGCAGTGCTTGAAGGAGAGGTGGCTTTCCTGACCGCTATACAAGCTACCCGGCTGGGCTACCTCAATTTCTATTACGTACTGCTGGCCGTATTCCTGGGGGCTCAGGCTGTAGACTGGTCGCTATACCTGGCCGGCCGCAAGGGTGGGCAGGCTGCCATTGACCGGCGGCCAAAGCTGCAGCCCCGCTTCAATCAGATGGCGGCTGCAGTTGAGGAGCGGTCTACGCTGTTGTTGCTGGCTTACCGGTTTATGTATGGCTTTCGGATTGTCTTACCTACGCTTTTCGGTGTCGCCAAAGTTCCGGTTACCCGCTTTGCCATTCTCAGCTTTATCAGTACGCTGCTTTGGGTTCTTATCGTAGGCAACCTGGGGTTCTTCTTTTCTGAGCCTCTGCTCTATGGGCTGGCAGCCCTAAAGCCTTACCTTCCGGTATTGCTCCTGCTCCTGATGGGTTTAGCCGGCTTCCTGTTTTTTCATTACCAAAATAAGCCATAAACAGATTGCGTTGGAACGCCTATCTTTAGCCTGCACTGATCATCCAGGAATTAGGCTCGGGCGCAAAAAGAGCGTTCTGGTTTCACGGTACAGGTCGGATGCCTCTTTATGGAGCTCCCCGGATAGTACAGTATAGCTCAATTCATCTTCCGGGGGACTTTTGGTCTGGCTAAGACCTCCGCTAACATTCACTCATGCAGAAGCTACCAGACATATTCAGCAGGCAAGCAGCGTACCGGGTCAAAACCTACCTGGTGGCAGTACTTCTCCTGCTGGCGAAAACAGGTCTGGGGCAAGGCTTCCAAAGTGCGATGGGGCACATTAGTTACCGCGATGGGATAGAGGGCCACAACCCTCACGCCAGCATGATCAGTTCTGATGGGAAGCTCTGGATTTATACCGAAAAGCAGCTCAATTGCTACGATGGTTACAGGGTCCGTGGATTCTTAGATAAAAAGCCTCCGGTAGTAGCTCGTTTAAACAATCTTCTTTTCGAAGCGCCGGACGGAACCATTTGGGCTGGCAGCTACAAGCTTGAACGGAGGGACAAGGTTGATTTTTGCGGCGACCTTGCCCTAAAGGTGGTCAGCCAGAACGGGCAGCAGCGTGATTTTCAGTCTTACTACCAAAATAGCCTGCCTTTTGCTGCCAGCACTATTATCAATATCTGCAGCGATGGCCGCCCCGGGTCCCCTATTTACCTCTGTACCCTCAAAGGTAAAGTTTACCGGTACGATGAGTCTGGCTTCCAAGAAATCCCTATGCCGTTATCCGGACAGTTGATCAACACGGTCTATCCTAATGCTGACGGCTCCTATTGGATAGGAAGCAGCGGGCGCCTGTCTCAGGTCAGCTCTGATGGCCAAATACTAGCCGCCTACCCTGTTCCGATGTCTCCTGTGCGGATCGTCAAGGCCGGCCCACAGGTTTATGGCCTCCTTTTTTGGCCGGAAATCGGCTACAGGGGGCAGTTGACCAGGCAACTACTGCTACTTCCCGGGCAGGGTATTCAGACCCATTTGCCTGTTAACAAGGATACGAAAGTTGACATTACAGATGCCATTTGCATTAAATGGCAGGAAGAGGAGGGCATCTGGCACATCGTTAGTACAGAAGACTGGCGGGTATTCGACAAGGCAACGAACCGGTCGTTCTCTTTCAAAAAGGCCTATCCGGAAGAAGCCAAAGGGTTCCTCGTCAACAACCTGCCGCAGGAGCTTTATTTTGATCAGGCCGGAGTCGCTTACGTTTCTATGTTCTCCAAAATACTCGCCCTCAGGGTTTTCAACCTGCCATTCCGGAAACTGCTCACGGAAGACGAGGAGTTAAACAGTATGCGGACCATTCTTTCCTATCGGGCAGACACTGTTTTGCTTAGTAGTTATTCCGGGCTGGCCAGCTATAACCCCATCACTGAAGAAACCTTTTGGCTCCGAAAAGCTGAAAATGAGGTATGGCTGGACGCCATAAAGCTGAGCCGGGACACCCTACTGGTCAGCAGCCACTCTTCAAGCCTGGAACTTTGCAATAGTAGTGGGGACACTTTCCAAATCATACCCCGGGTTGCTCAGGACCGGTCATTCTTAACCCTATACACTTTATTTGAAAGCCCATCGGGGCAAATTTGGCTGGGTACGTCAGCCGGGCTTGCAGTCTACCAGCGAGGAGGCGATCATTACGAATTCTGTACAGAAATCAATACAGCCGGTACGCTTGGAAGGTCTTCGGTACGGCATATTACGGAGCATAACAACCGCCTGTGGCTGGCCACCAACAAGGGGCTTTACAGCCTAAATACAGCAACCCAGGCTGTAGAACATCATTTTGAAGCCGATACCACCATTTCCGTCAACTATTTGTACTGGCCCTCACCGGATACCTGCTGGATGGCGACAAATGGTAGTGGGCTGTGGCGCTGGACGCCCTCCAGCCAAGTAGTAAAAAAATACAACCGCAGCCTGCCCAATGATGTTCACCATGCAGTTTACCCCGATCGCTCCGGCCGCCTTTGGGTCCCTTCCAATGATGGCCTGATCTGGCTCATGCCCTCTACCGGTGAATTTGGCACTTTCACCCGCCAAAGTGGATTACCCGACAACGAGTTCAACTATAACTCCCATCTTCAGCTTGAGGACGGGCGCCTCATTTTAGGGGGCGTAGCAGGGGCCGTAGTATTCCATCCGGACAGTGTTCTGGTTGATCTGGATCGAAATGCATCTCTTAATGTGGTCTATTTTGGTGTGCCGGATAAGGAGACCGGACTATTGGCAGACCGGACTGCAGAGTGGTCTCAAACCCAACAAATTGAGCTTTCCCCGCTAACCAATATGGCCTGCCATCTAAAATTGCATCTGGCTTCCTACCTCCCGCTTGAGGATCATCAGTATGATTACCGTATCGACGGGCAGCATGACAATTGGATTCCCATGAGCAGTAACGAGCTGGTCATCAGCGGCCTGCCATACGGCGAGTATCAGTTGCGTATACGGGGTAGGACTAACACCTATGCCCATAGTTCTGAAGAGCTGCGTATCCCGCTGCTTGTCCGGCAGCCTTATTACGAAAAATGGTATTTCTGGCTCCTGATTGCACTCAGCACCATAGGGATTGGCTTCCTTTTGTTCAGGTTCAGGCTGAGGCAGCTGAAGCTTTCAGAAAAACGCTTACGCCGTGAAGTTGAACGCCGGACCCAAACCATTCTAAGGCAAAACACTGAGCTCGAAGAATTGAATAAAGGTAAGGACAAGGTGATGTCCATCATTGGCCATGAAATCAAAGGCAACCTGTTTTTTATTGGCAGCGCCACCCGGCATATTCTACAGACCATCAGGGCTGAAGACTACGATAGTGCGGAGGCGCTCAGCCGGAACATACATCTTGCTGCACTTCGCATGGAAGGGGCTATCGAAAACCTCACGCGCTGGGCAACCTTACAAAGCGGTAAGATGGTGATACAGAAAGGCAAGGTTCACCTGAAGCCATTACTCGAACGCTTAATCCGGGAACAACAGCCCGTAGCAGAGCGCAAAGGCATTGAGTTGTCCCTGGATATTTCCGGAGACCCAACCGCCCTGGCCGATTTTAACGCCATGAATATTTGCCTGCAAAACCTCCTGCGCAACGCCATTAAATTTACCGATCAGAGCGGCAGCGTCCGGGTGAACTGCTTCCCGCAGGATAACCGTGCTTACCTTGAGGTAAAAGATACAGGAACAGGCATGGATCAGGACATCATTAACCGGGTGTTTGCAAATACATTACAGGAAAGCCAGGTGGGTACATCCGGGGAAGTCGGCACTGGCCTGGGGCTGAATATCACCAAAGAGCTCATTGGGCTACAGTCGGGCGAACTTAACTTTAAAAGCGAAATAGGGCAGGGGACTACGGTCATCGTAACCCTCCCGTTGTACGAAACGGAAAGCTAAAGATTGACCACTTTTTCGATGAGTTCCCGCCGGCTGCTCACTCCCACCTTCTGATAGAGCTCTTTAACGTAATGCCGGACAGTGTTGATAGAAATATGATTATCATCAGCAATTTCCTGATAGCTTTTTTCATCCAGCAAGCCATCCAAAACTTCGATTTCCCGCTTAGCAAGGATGATGTTCAGTTTTTTGGACAACTCACCAATATTGACCTGATGATGCGGCAGTTGCCGGTTTTGGAAGGCTTTCAACAAGTTGGCAGATATACTGGGCTCCAGGAAGGCACCGCCTTCAAAGGTAAGTTTTACGACTTCCGCCAGGTCTGGCTGCGGGTCAGTCCGCTTCACAAAATAACCATCAGCTCCAGACTCTATGGCTTTGGCCAACAGCACCGGATCGTCATGCCCGGTCACCATGATGACTTTGGCATCTTTCGCCAGGCGTTTGATTTTTGGCAGGTAGGCGATGCTCTGCTGTCCGCGCAGGTCTAAATCCAGGAGAATGATATCAGGTACGAGCTGCCGCTCCAGCAGTTGGTCAAAGAAGCTTTCTACCGAAGTAGCCAGGAGAATACAGCGAATACTGTGAGCAGACAATTCCAACAGCATCTTCATTTGCTGCAGCAGCAAGTCCTGATCATCAATAATAGCCGTTCGGATTACCTGACTCAATGAAAACTGTGTTTAGCCTGCCACTTCGCATAGCCATTGGTAAACGAAGGACATGCGAAAATGATTAGAAAAAAATCGAACTCCGGGCAAGCTTACATTTTTTCTACATGATATGAAGCTATTTAGTTGCCTGAGTTCACCTAAATTACTGCTCTATCGGAGAAAGTATGCACAATTTCCGGAAGCAGGCTTGCCTGCTTCCTTTTTTAAAACCAGATAAACTTCCGGTTATTCCGTTGGATTTTGTAGAATGGATTTCTGCGGGCGCCAAAATCCATCGCCATCTGATCATTGCCGCTGACGTTGAAATCCAAAATAACCGGCCGCCCGGCGTGTTGACGGATCAGCCCGTTGAACAGGTGTTCCAGCGCTCCTGCCTCCCTGCCTTTTGGAGAGACTACCGGTACAAAGCTGACCACTTTGCCATGGCTGTAAAGGAAGAAGTTAACCGCTAATGGATTGGCTTTCGTATCCAAAACGGTAGAGGCAAAACCCCATCCCCGGTGCAAAGCATTATACATCACGCGCTGCATCCCGTGAAAGGCCTCGTCCGATTGCTGCTTTCTGGGCCGGTGTTCTTTATAAAATGCTGCAATTTGCTCCGGCTTCATACTCGAAGTCAGTACCAGCCCCGCATCTTCGGCAAGCTGTAGCCTTTCCATTAGGGTGCGGCTATAATCATCAGCTATTTCTTCGTAGGGCTTATCAAGGAATAGTTGATAATTAGTGTGCTCGTCCACTTCGAACCCACTGTCTTCGGGCACTGGGTTTTGCTCATTCAGGTGTATAGAAATGTGTCTGTACCGGTCTGGTATGGCCTCCAAAAAACGCTCTATTCTGGGTTTAGACAAAACATGGATGGAATAAATGCCCAGCTCTCGTATTAAAGCCGGTTGGTGCAACTCCTGACCGGAAACCCGTCCGAGCCGCCATACCAGTGGGAAAACCGATTCATAGTCGCCTTCTACCAGGGCATCCCAATCTTTTGCAATATGATCCAAATACCACATGTAGCCAAAAATGTTCCCATTGGTGGCATAATGTACACAGCTGTTCCATTTCACTTTATCAATTTCCTCCCTCGGAACGAATCTTATATCCATAGTTGCTGTTACGTGTTTGGCTGCCCGGAATAACGTCACAGATCAGCCTTTTAATTTTGTACAAAAGCGAATAACTCACTCGTTTTTTTGACTTTTTGGCCAGATTGTAGCTAATTTTGCCAATTGTTTTTTAATATGTACAGGAACGGTCAAATTAAACCCTGTCAACTTTCGTTACATTTTGCCGTCGTACAAATCACAGTTGTTAGCAATAGCCCAAACCACGCTTCTGTTTCCCAAACGAATACAATACAAATCAAGGCTTTTGAGTAGCTAATCACTGCTCAACACATGGTTAAGAGTTCTACAGCTTACTTACTCTTTTTGAATTTTATAAATTCTTAGCCATGAGTATTACCCCCCAACGACTGGCCTTCCGGCCTGCACGTAACGTTAAAGAATTGGAATCTTTATTCCGGTTGCGTTACCAGGGCTATCTGGAAAGTCAGTGCGCCAGCCTCGTCACCGATAATCAACACGGTTTCGAGCTGGATGTTTATGACCATTACGCTCATCACATTGGGCTCTTCCAGGAAGGCCGCTTTGGCAGCCACCCTATTGGCTGCCTGAGACTGGTACAGGAACACAGGACTCCTTTTTCTGATCTCGTGGATGCGATAGCGAAAAATTACAATATCCCCTGCAGATTACCTCAAGAGGGACCGGGCCTGCCTTTGCTGCACAACTGCCCGGAAAAGGAAGCTATAGGCGAACACATGAACCTGCTGCGCCCGGAGCATAACGGAATCGTGGAAGCTAGTCGTTTTGTGTTTGCCCCTGAGGCCCGTTCGGGAGGCTATACTAAGTTCTTCGTGGAAGCAGCCATTGCCCGGATGCTGTACCACCACCGTTTCAGTGGAATCATGCTGGCCTGCCACCCCCGCCATGCCGCCCTCTACAGGAGGTATGGCTTTAAGCAAATTGTGGATGGTAATCAGAACGATTATAATGGCTTGGCTGCCAGCATCCTCAGCTTGCGCATACCTGATATCCGGCCAGCACTCCAATCAAAGATTCAGAGTATGGGCCTTGCTCAGCAGCGGCATGGTGGACTGCTATTGCACCCGGAGACCAAAGCCTGGGGTGCGCCCATTCCTGCCGTTAAAAAACGCCTCGTCGCTTAGAGCGTATTGGGATTTTGGTCTTCTAGTCGAAAACTAGCAATTTTTTGATTAGACGAGACCC
>CAZNHN010000029.1:30485-33225 GCA_964572415.1 uncultured Phaeodactylibacter sp. | reverse complement strand
TCGACTTGCATGTATTAAGCCTCCCGCTAGCGTTCATCCTGAGCCAGGATCAAACTCTCCATAGTAAAAGATTTTGATGCCTGTTGGCAAATTATTTAAACTCAGATTAACTAACGTTTTCCTTATTAAGGTGTCGCATTCGTCTTTTCGAAGATTCCGCATTCTCATGCTTACCTTCTAACAAAACAGTGTCAATGAACTTTCTGCCCCCTAAAGGGCGTATCTTTAAGCAGCTCTTCAGCCGCTCTAAAATCTTACTCTAAAAACAGCGCGCTCGTGCGCTGACCAGCCTCTTTTTTGGAGGCGGACTGCAAAGATACGCTGCTTTTTATTCCCTGCAAACTTTCTGGGGTTTTTTATTTCAGATTTGTGCCGTGTGCACCCTGTTCTGAATACCCCCTTTCCGAAAATCTGCCGCTCTGCTTTCAAAGCGAGTGCAAAGATAAAACCTGATTTCGAAACCACCAAATTTATTTTGCACCTTTTTTCAACCGCTCTTCCAAGCAGCGCCTCTCTTGCGAAGCGACTGCAAATGTAGGGCCCTTTTTTATTTCTCGCAAGCAACGCCCCCTTTTTTCTCAATGGGCGAAAGTCAGGTCATGTACCTTTGTTTGGCAGGGGGATTATTTGTCCGTGTAAACGCTTACTGCTGTGCGGGGTGGCGTGACTGCATTTTGCTCACCTGCAAAAAAAGCGCTGTAAATTTTTTTCATCCGCTCTCCCGTACACCTTAATATATGTATTGCCCGCTTTCAAGGCTTCATTATCCGGAGCAGGCAGGTTTATACCTCCGCCAGGTACTCATGCACAAACTTAATGGCCATAGCCCCCTCTCCTACTGCAGAGGCTACCCGGTTCATAGCTCCTGCACGCACATCGCCGGCAGCGAAGATACCAGGCACACAGGTTTCCAGCAGGAAAGGCTCCCGGTCACGCTTCCAGACTTTGGCGAAAGCCGGATCCGCCATCAGGTCGTTGCCGGTTTTTAGGTAGCCTTTCTCACTGCGGATGATTTGCCCGTCCAGCCAATCGGTGTAAGGGCGGGCACCGATGAAGATGAATAAGGCGTCGGCAGGAACCTCATAGCTGGATTGGTCTTCCATGTTTTCCAGCAGCAGCGACTCCAGGTGCTCATTGCCCCTTGCCTGAAGGACCTGCCGGCGGCCGTGCACTTCTATATTAGGTATGGCATTGATTTGATCAATGAGGTAAGAAGACATGGTGGCGGTCAGGTCAGGCTTACGGATAAGGATGCGTACTGTTTTGGCAAACTGAGAAAGGTAGACTGCCCCCTGCCCGGCAGAGTTCCCTCCGCCAACGATGTAGACTTCTTTCTCCCGGCAGGCATTCGCTTCGGTCATTGCTGCACCATAATATATGCCTGCGCCGGTTAGGTCAGCTGCGCCCTCGGCGGGGAGCTTCCGGTAGTCGACGCCAGTGGTAATGACTACGGCCCGAGTATTGATGGTGGAGCCGTCTGCCAGGTGGATGGTTTTGTATTGCCCATCGGTGGAGATGCTGCTGACCTCCTGCGGGGATAGAAACTCCACGCCAAAGCGGGTCGCCTGAGTGATGGCGCGCCGGGCAAGTTCGGAACCGCTTAGTCCTTTGGGGAAACCCAGGTAGTTCTCAATCCGGGAACTTGTGCCCGCCTGCCCGCCCGGTGCCCGCCGCTCAATGAGCAAGGTCTTCAGCCCTTCTGACCCACCGTATACGGCTGCAGCTAAACCGGATGGGCCTGCGCCAACGATGACCACATCGTAAAGGTCGGACTGTGCATTGGGATGAAGGCCTATTTTGGCGGCTATGGCTTGTACGGTTGGGTCGGCGATTGCACTGCCATCCTCAAAGAAAACCGCAGGCAGGGTTTTGGCTGGAATATCGTGCAAGCGGAGCAATTCTTTTGCTTCCGGGCTGGTTTCTATGTCCAGCCATTGGTAGGGCAGCAGGTTGCCTGCCAGGAAGTCCTTCACCTGATGGGACTTGGGGGAGTAGTTGTAGCCGACTACGCGTATGCCCCGGAATTTTGGCTTAAAGCCAACCTGCCACTCCTCGAGCAAGTCGTTGAGGACGGGATAAAGCCGTTCCTTTGGCGGGTCCCAGGGTTTGAGGAAGTAGTAATCGAGCTGTACATCGTTGATGGCTTTGATGGCTGCGTCTGTATCGGAATAGGCGGTGAGCAGCACCCGCTTGGCTTCCGGGTATAATGGCCGGGCACGTTCCAGAAATTCCACCCCCAGCATTTCCGGCATCCGCTGATCAGAAATGAACAGGGCGACTTCTTCTCCCTTTTTCTTTAATGCTTCCAGCGCCTCCAGCCCTTCGTTAGCGCTTTCCGTGCTGATGATACGATAGTCTTCCTTGTAAGCGTTACGGAGGTCGCGTTTCAGTGAGCGCAGTACCTGCGGGTCATCATCAACGGAAAAGATTAGGGGTTTGCTGTTGTTGGCCATTCGTGTAAGTTTAAGCGGTGGGGAAACAAAGGGTAAAAACGGTGCGCCCGGGTTTTGAATCCAGGGTAATTTTGCCTTTGTGGCGGTCTACTATTTTTTTGACGATATCGAGCCCCATCCCGGTCCCCTCCCCCATAGGTTTGGTGGTAAAAAAGGGTTCGAAAATTCGGGTTTGGTCTTCTTCGGGTATGCCGCTGCCGTTGTCCTCGATGTCTACACAGACATACTCACGGTCAGGGTAAGTGCGGACAATCAGTTGGCCACCGGGTGGCATGGCATCAACGGCA
>CAZNHN010000029.1:27197-30475 GCA_964572415.1 uncultured Phaeodactylibacter sp. | reverse complement strand
ACGCGCACCTTGCCACCTTGGGGCGTGTAGTTGATGGCATTGACGATGAGGTTGGTCCAAATCTGGTTGAGCTCGCCGGCAAAGCCCTGTACCGCAGGCGCCGACTGGCAGAAATCTTGGACCAGTTCGATTTGCTTGCCTTTGAGTTGATGCCTGAGCATGGTCAGGGTGCTTTTCAGGCCTTCGTGGACATCCACGGGTTCGAGGGCAAGGCCCCGGTCCATATGCGAGTAGTCTTTAATAGAGCGCACCAGGCTGGAAATCCGGTTGGAGGCTTCGTTGATTTCCTCTACGAGGCGTTCCAGGCTGAGGGTACTTTCGAGCCACCAAAGGATAGACGGTAAGGCTTGCGCTCCGACTATTTTTTCGACCCTGGACAATTCTTCTGCGGTCATACCAAAATCGGCGAAGGTTTCGGCTATGTCTTCAGCGCCTTCAACGTCATGGTCTTCCAGCCAATCGAGCATATCATCCAGGCGTTCTTCCCGCTCCATGAGGCTGAGGGACAAGGAAGGGGCTTCCTGGATTTTCCCAAACAGAATAGCGTTGATCTGATCGGTCTGTTCAGGGGAAATGCCCATAGTCATGATCGCCTTGAATTTTTCCGGCGTGGAATGGACTTTCTGGTAAAGTTCCTGCGCATTGCGGACCATAGCAGAGGCCGGGTTATTCAATTCGTGGGCCAGCCCGGCGGAGAGCTTCCCCAAGGCCATGAGCTTTTCGGCCTGAAAGCGCTGAGAGGTGAAGTCCCGCACCCGGTCACTCATTCGGGCAACGAGTGCCTGCGTAAGGGCGTAGCTTCGGTTGACCATTTCTGTAAAGTGCTGCCGGTGGAGTTCCAGCGTGTACGTCGGCTGCAGGGCGATACCCTCTGCCTGGGCGTGGGTCATGCGGGAGAAGGGCAGGACTCCGGTGATATAGCCGGTTTCAAAAACACCCAGTTCTAAAGTTTGTCCGCCGCGCGTGGCACGGATGACATACTGCCCGCTGACAATAATCTGCATGTGGTCTACGGCATCGCCGGGGCGGAACAGGGCTTCGCCTTTTTTGTAGAGGTGGTAATCGGAGGTATCAATCATCCACTGCAGGGCTTCCGGAGGTATTTCGAAGAAAGTATCGAAGGCTTGGATTTGCTGCAGCAGGTCTTCCGGTTTGGGTGCTATGGGCATTAGGTTGTAAGGTTGTACTAATTATAGGTACATTGCGACCACAAAAATGGTTGCACCCTATGAGCCAGTCAAAAGAACTGGGCGAGAAGCCCATCGGTCCGCTGTTGCGGAAAATGGCAGTCCCGGCTTCCGTGGGTATGCTTGTGATGTCCATTTACTCGATTGTGGATACGATCTTTGTCGGGTTATGGGTAGGCACACTGGGCATTGCAGCCATTACGGTGGTGATGCCTATTATGTTCCTGATTTCCAGTATGGGAATGGCGATTGGCGTGGGAGGCAGTTCAATTATTTCGCGGGCGCTGGGCGGCGATGATCATGATAAGGCCTGCAAGGTTTTTGGTAATATGGTCACCCTGACGCTATTGCTGGTGGTCGTGCTGGGTTTGGGGCTATCGTTTTTCCTCACGCCGGTGTTAGAGCTCTTTGGTGCGCAGGGCGATATTATGGAGCCGGCTAAATCCTATTTTACGATTGTGCTGCTTAGCGTGCCCGGTCTGGCCTTTGCCATGATGGGCAATAATGTGATGCGGGCGGAAGGAGCGCCGAATATGGCGATGTTTACGATGATGGTGCCGGCTGTGGCGAACCTGATTCTGGACCCGATTTTCATTGTGTGGCTGGACTGGGGCATTGAAGGGGCAGCATGGGCCACTACCCTGTCCTATTATGCGAGTGGCGGGTTCACGCTATGGTTTTTCCTTTCGGGAAGGTCAGAGCTAACGTTGTACCGGAGCAGCATGGTGCTTGACCGAAGACTTGTGCGGGATATCTTCAGCATTGGTATTGTCACTTTAGCCCGGCAGGGCACGATTAGCCTGCTGACCATTGTGCTCAACCGTACGCTTTTCCAATATGGCAATGAAGTGGCCGTGGCCATGTACGGCATTATCAACCGGGTGATGATGTTTGCAAATTTCCCGGTGCTTGGTATCACGCAGGGGTTTATGCCGATTGTGGGGTACAATTTCGGAGCGGGCAAGCTGGAGCGGGTCCGCAGCATTATCAATTACTCTATTCGGAGTGGCACAGTGATTTCCCTGGGATTGTTTGCGGGGATTTTGTTTTTTGCAGATCCAATCGTGTCCATTTTCACCAATGATCCGGAATTGATCCGTCAGACCCCAAGAGCGCTGATGCTGAGCTTTCTGGCGGTACCGCTGATTACAGCGCAGCTGGTGAGTTCCGCCTACTTCCAGGCGATTGGCAAAGCCTGGCCGGCATTAATACTCACACTAACGAAGCAGGGGTTCTTCCTGATCCCTTTTGTGCTCATTCTGCCCCGGTTTTTCGGTTTGGATGGGGTATGGTATGCCTTCCCGGTATCGGATGTGCTGGCCGTGGCGGTTACCTACGGCTATTTGCGGTATGAGTTGGGGGGAAAGGCACCGTATGAAGTTGAAGCAGCTCAGGCATCCGGTGGAGACTAGAGCAGGCCCTGATACAGGTCTGACATTACCAACTCAAAATCTCCCATCTGGAAAGATTGGCTTGAGTCATTGAAATCGGTACTTTTCCATCGATCCGTACCAGGCATTCGCTCAAAAAGGGTCACAAAGGGGCGGTCCTGCTCCAGGTAAATTATGAACTGCAGGGAGGCGATAGATTTGTACCCCTGTAACTTTTCCCCGAAGTCACGGTTACGGCTTGATGGAGAAATCACCTCTGCTACCATCCAGGGGTTAGTATGGGCAGTCTTTCCCGGAGCATATTCATGGATGGAAGGTATTCCATGTACGACGGAGACATCAGGTGCATAAGCTTTCACTTGATGCTCCATAAACACATGCCGATTACTGCCGTACCTGCGGTATTCGGTATCCCCCTTTAAGCAAACAAAAAGTACACCAAGGAGATTAGCAACGATTTGCTCGTGGTGGTCAGATGCTATACTCATAATAATGATTGAGCCATCTTCAAATTCGACCGGATACTCGACCTGTTGCAATACGTCGATGAAAGTAGCGTAATCAGCAGAGAACCGGTGCAATTCCGGGCCTAACTTCAGACGATCAGACAATGACAGTGGAATGGATACAGCTGTGCTCATAATCTAAAAATAACACTTTCCACTCAAAAAAACAACCGGCGCCGGAACACTGCCCGACG
>CAZNHN010000029.1:0-27187 GCA_964572415.1 uncultured Phaeodactylibacter sp. | reverse complement strand
TGACAAGCTATGCTTCGTCAGTGGCCGATGTCGCAAACCACTTCGTATTGCGTATATCAACGGTATTTACTTCGTTTTGATGAGGCGCAGGAGGCTTGGCGCCTGACCTTCCCGGCGGATCTCCAGCAGGTAGAGGCCATCGGGGTGGTTGTGCAGGCCCCACTCGGTTTGTACCGTGCCCGCCTGAAGGACACGCTGCTCCAGTGCCTGCCCTACCGGGTTGCGCAGGACAACGGTGGCCGGCGCCTGAAGTGCCTCCCCGAAGGACAAGGTAAACGGCCCGCCCGTTGGGTTGGGGAACAAGCGGGGCTCCGGCAGCTGCTCCCCGGTTGCGATGTCCAGGTCTGGCATGGAAAGGTTGCCGCCGCCGGACGACAGCCAGTTGACCCGCCCGAAGGTAGCTGAGCCCTGGCCGTTGGGGTCTGTAGTAAAGACCGCCAGCCCCATTTCCACGCATTGGTTCATCGGCAGGTAGACCTGATGGAAGAGCTGCCAGCTGCTGCTATTCGGTGTACGGTAGAAGCCACGGACCCAGTCTCCCTGACGGACCAGGCGCAAGCGGGTGGCAAATGGCGTAAATGCACTGCTGATAGATTTACTGCCATCCGTCTCGTAGCGGGTCTCCCGGCGCAAGAGGCTGCTCAGATTGGAATAAATGGCCGTCATTTTGCTGCCGGGGGCGTTGCTTTCCCTGATGGCAATACCAGCATAACCAATGGCAATGGATTTGATTTCAGCCTGTATCCCACCATTCCCGCAAAGCTCCACGCCCATGAAAGCGATCTGATCTCCATTGTTGCCAAAATTGAAAGCATTGGAGTTAATTTCAAACTCATCCGGTGCTTCGATTTGCTGATTGGCTCCGCAGGGGTTAAAAATGAAGTCAGCCTCTGCAGATTGCCCACCGATATTTGTCGCAGTCCATCCATTTGGGAAAGCGGCACTTTCTTTAACGGTAACCTCGGCGTTACATGCTGCTTCATTGCCTTTTGCGTCATTTACAGTGACGGTCACATTGTAAACCATGCCTCTGTCTTCGCAAGAATAGGTTTGCTCCGAAAAACTGACGTTAGTGATTCCACAGTTATCTGAACTGAAGTAATCGCTGTAAATATCCTCTTCTTTTAGTTCGTAAGTCCCGTTACCCGAGATTTCAACGGAAGGATTAAGGCAAACAGGAACGGGCGGTTCCTGATCAGGAGTGCCCACTTCGTACGCTCCCATGTCGACTACGCCTTCTCCTGGCAAGAGGTCAACTGCTCTCGGATTGCCATCGAAGTCGAACTCCGGAAGGCCATTCACACTCCTCCCTTCATCAACCCCCATTGAACATGGATTAAGACGCACATCGCCTTCCTGTGGATTGATAAAATCCGGAATCCCATAAATAACATCATTGGTAGTTGCCGAGAAAACAAACCCCTCAAGCAAACAGTGATCAAGGCTTATATTATCACCGACAAAGCCGAAAAAGCCGTCATAAAACACACAATTAATAAATTTATGTGACCCGCCGCCATACATATAAAAAGTTGCTCCGTCAGAGGCTTGATTATATACAAAAGTGGAGTTAATGACGTCAATGCTACTGCTTTCTCCTGAAATAGCTCCTCCCCAATAGCCAAAATTATTGTAAAAGACACATTGGGTAATTTTCAAATTATAACAAGAAGAAAAGTAAGTTGCTGCACCATAATCATCGGCCTGATTATCATCAAAGCGGCAATTCGTCACTTTCCCGTTACTCCAGTTTTGAACCCATAGTGCACCGCCTTTATCATCTGTATTGTTGTCATCAAACCGGCAACCTTTAATACTGCCTTCAAAAAGATCAAGGTGAACAGCGCCACCGTTTTTACCGGCACTATTCTGTATAAAATGACAGTCTTCAAAATCACCAAACATATACTGACCGGCTACAGCGCCGCCGTGATGGCTGGCTCTGTTGTTTCGGAAAGTACAATTACGAATTATAACCCCGGAAAAACTTCCCCGCAATCCTCCTCCTAAATTGGAAGCATTGCCTCTTTCAACAATTAACCCCTCCAGTAAAACATCAGTGGAATAATTTAAACTCACCACACATTCACTGTTTCCTGAGAAGGACTGGCTCTGATTAATATCACCACTGAGAATGGTAGGCAAAAGGGGCGTTGGGCGATCCGACAAATGGGCTTCCGTACCTGAAAAACCTCCGATCATTTTGATCCCATTCCCAACATTGAAAGTGGCAGTGGTGGCATTATTATCCTGGCCAGGCCCTTCATCGGGATAATAAGTTCCCTGGGCTATCCAAATCTCGTCTCCCTCCTGAGCTACGGAAAGTGCTTTTTGCACAGTTTGAAAGGCGGTGTTCCAGGAAGTCCCCACCTGAGCATCACTGCCTTGCATCGATACAAAGTAGATATTATCCGCCCTGATGGGCACTAATTGGATTAACAAAAAGGATAAAATAAAAATACACCGGCATTGAAGCGGTGACATGGAAAGATTGTGAATAATCATGTGCATAAATGTTATGGGTTGGTTGATAAAATCCAGGGCAACCCTATCCCCGTAAAAGGTAGGGTTGAATAGTTTTTTATCCGACAGGTTGATTATTCAGTAGAATCTTAAAAAAAAAGGGGGGGAAGGCTATTTTAAAATAGGGCTCAATTTAAAGATAAAGAGCCCGAACGACAAAGGCAAGTAATGACGAGGCTGTTTTCCAGCTTCAACTCAGTCAAAAGCCGTCCCGGACTCCGGCTTTTCCCAAAGTCCGGGACGGCTCAGACAAAACATTATAATTTTATTTTCTATTCATCGCACCGTCACCGGTAAAGTCTGCACCTGTCCCCCGCCCTGTATGCGGAGGTAGTACGTCCCGGCGACCCACTCCGTCACATCCACTTCGAACGAGGCCGGGGTTTGCTTCAGATCGCGGCTGAAAATTTGCTGCCCGTTTACCCCGAAGGCAGTCAGGGTCGCAGGCTGCCCCTGCCATGCGCCAAAGTTTATCCGAAGCCAGTCCTCTGCCGGAGAGGGGAAGGCATTAGCGAAAGCTACGGTTGAAAGCTCATTGGCGCTGACGACCACTACGGAGAGCTCGGCACAGCTTACATCGCTGCCCGCGTCGTTGGTCGCGGTCAGGCAGGTCGTGTAAGTGCCATTTGCGGTGTAGGTGTGGGTTGGGTTTTGTGCAGTGCTGCTGTTGCCGTCACCAAAGTCCCACGACCATTCTGTGGGGTTATTGGTAGAGGCATCGGTGAAGGCAATAGTTCCCGCTCCCTGGTCTTCGAAGGTAAAGCTGGCGACCGGTGGCAGGACAATCGTCGCCTCCTGGCAATGGGTATCGCTGCCTGCCAGGTTGGTTACCGTGAGGCAGACCGTGTAGGTACCGGGCGCGGAATAGGTATGTAGGGGGTTTTGCACGGTGCCCGTGCTGCCGTCGCCAAAGTCCCATGCCCAGTTGGCAGGCATATTGGTGGAAGCGTCGGTAAACTGTACCTGCCCATCGCTGAGCAGCTCCACGGAGAAATCAGCTACCGGAGGCTGGTCGCTCGGGTTAATACCAGCAAGGTAGGTGGCGGAAATGGGATTGCCATCGACATCAAAGTCGATACTGCACACTGTGCCTACGCCGTCCTGCCCCCACCACTCGTATGATATTGTTACATCCTCAATGACTTGTATAAGGATAAAGGTGCCAAAAATTTTGGCATATATAGAATCGGCAGTGGTGATCACACTTCGCTGCCGTAACACCTCAAAGGTGCCCGCCGGAACCGTAATTTCACCGAAAGCATCCACTTCCGCTTCCACAGTGCCCCCGCCAATCAGGCGGACAGAGTCGGCTCCAAGAGTTCCTCCATCAATTTCCAGCTGATAGCTGAATTCATTTTCAAATACAGACCCGTAAGTGGCGGGCAGAGGAAGCAACTGCTGTTGATTTTCGAAGGCTACTGTATAAATAGTGCCGTCCGGGCCGGGTGCCGACCCACCTGCGGCAAACAAGGCATCAGAGGTGACCTCGGCAAAACTAAACAGGTCATTGCTGCCTTCAAAGGCGAAAGTGGCTGTGGGGAAAAGATCAGCAGCCGGTGTTTCGGAAGGCATGACGACCGTATTGGTGAATACTTCATCGGCATCAAAATCGAGAAACGACCAGGTTTGAGCATCAGCGCTGGCCGGGCCTACATCAACGCTCGTCAAAAGGGTATCTACCGCATTGGCGTAAACTTCACCAAAGTCGGGTATATCATCAGCAGTGAGGGTTATCTGCGCCGTTGCACCAATAGAAAGGAGGCCAAAGAAAAGGAGGAGGATAGAGCTCTTGAGTTTCATAGTTCAGTTTTTGGTATTTTGTTCCAATATTTTGGAGCGTTGGTACCGATGCAATACAGGATCGAAACGAACGGAAGCTCCAAAATTACATTTAATTACCTTCAATTTCAATTGACCAATTATGCCACGCTACCTGATCCCTCTCTATTGGACCCTTGCACTATTAGAAATCTACGGGGAGTATACGCTTACCGAACCGGTTATTTTGACTGTAAAGCCGCTTTTGCTGACGGTTTTGTCGCTTTGGTTCTACCTGGAATGCCGGCCAGTGAGCAGTCGCTTCAGCAGGTTGGTACTGGCCGGGCTGATCTTTTCCATAGGTGGGGATACCCTGCTGATGTTTGTAGAGTACGGGCCCCGGGCTGAGCAGTTTTTCCTGTTTGGGCTGGGCAGCTTTCTCGTCGCACAGGTAGGTTATGCAGTCGCTTTCTGGACTTATCCGGGTGCAAAATCCGGGAACATACGGCAGAAACCCTGGCTGGTCCTGCCTTTCCTGCTCTATCTCGTAGGGATATTAGGCATGCTCTGGGCAGGTATTCCTGGAGGCATGAAAGTGCCGGTTGCCGTCTACGCGGCTGCTATCGTAATTATGGCAATGGGCGCATTTAATCTGCGGGGGCGGCTGAGCCGGGAGCACTTTCTGGGGCTGATGGCCGGGGTATTGCTCTTTGTACTTTCCGACAGCCTGATTGCAGCAAATAAATTCGGGCAGCCGGTGCCCTATGCGCGGGTGCTGATCATGAGTACGTACCTCCTGGGGCAGTATTTCATTGCGCGGAATGCGGCGGCGATCCGCCCGGAGCAGTCGCGGCCCAATTGAAAACGAGCCCCGCTTCGCGAAAAAAGGTCAAAATTCGCAATTTGGACGAATACGGATTTATACCGATATTTATTGAATTGATTGATCTGAACACCAAGCTATGAAATTCAAAATCTTAATCTGCCTGCTGCTCACAGCGGGTGCGCTCTCTGCCCAAAATGGACTGGAAGGGCTCTGGACAGGTTCCATTATTGATAAAAGCACCGGGGAAACGCTGCCGGTCGAACTCTACCTTACCCTTGAAAAAGGCTACATCAAAGGGATGTCTTATATCCACGTCACTAAGGATAGCGTGATCACACAGGAGCTGGTTGGCAAGATGTACCAGGATCGCTCCATCTACATGCGGGAAGTGACCGACAGGGAGTACAGTATCGACGACCTCAACCCTGAGGTACTGGAAGGTGGCAAGTATGTCCGTAAATACCAGTTTGAATTCAAGCGGAGCATCTGGGAGTCTTCGCTCAATGGTTTCTGGCAGGAGATTACGCCTACCCCGTTTTCCGTAGAACGGAAGCTGGGGCAAATCAAACTGGAGCGGAAGAAACCGGGCGATTCTTCCCGGGTATAGGAAGCCCCCGCTCTACAGCAAGTAAAACGAGGGCTTTGCTATTCCAATTGAGTTGTGATCCTCTTAATTCAATAATTCGTAGATACCTGCAATGCCCTGCCCGCCACCAACACAGGCCGTCACCATACCGTATTTATTGCTACGACGGCGCATCTCATTGAAGAGCTGGGTGGAAAGTTTCGCACCGGTACAACCCAGCGGGTGGCCGAGTGCAATGGCCCCTCCGTTTACGTTAACGATATCGGGGTTGAGCCCGGCTTCCTGAATGACGGCCAGGGCCTGGGCTGCGAAGGCTTCGTTGAGCTCAATCAGGTCGATATCGTTGAGCTTTAGCCCGGCGTACTTCAGTGCTTTAGGGATAGCGGCGCAGGGGCCAATGCCCATGTACAACGGATCCACACCGGCTACGGAGCAGGAGACCAGGCGGGCAATCGGCTCGAGGTTGAGCTTTTTGACCATTTCTTCGCTCATCACCAGAGTGAAAGCCGCACCATCGGAAGTTTGGGAAGCGTTGCCCGCAGTCACTACGCCGCCCTGCGCAAAGACCGGGCGTAACTTGCCAAGTGCTTCGACCGTAGTGGAACGGCGTACGCCTTCATCCATGCCTACGGTGTGCTCACTGCTCACCCGCTTGCCGTCTTTTACGAATACATCTTCCACTTTTACCGGCACAATTTCATCATTGAATTTCCCGCCGTCGATGGCCTCCGCGGCCTTTACATGCGAGCGGTAGGCAAATTCGTCAGACTGGTCCCGGCTGATGTTGTACTTGTTGGCTACAGCCTCGGCCGTCAGGCCCATACTCGCCAGGTAGTTGGGCGTGGAGGAAGCGACCTTGTAGCTGGGTGCGAGCTTGTAGCCCGTCATCGGGATGGAGCTCATGCTTTCGGTGCCGCCGGCAACGTAAATTTCGCCCATGCCTGCGCGGATTTTGGCAACCGCAATGGAGATGGTCTCCAGGCCGGAAGCACAGTAGCGGTTGACGGTCACGCCGGGGACTTCCTTGCCCAGGGCGCGCATGGAAATCTGCCGTCCGATCTGTAACCCCTGCTCACCCTCTGGGTTTGCGCAGCCAACGATGACGTCATCGACCAGCTTAGGGTCAAGTTCCGGAGTTTGTTCCAAAAGATGGGTAATGATATCCACCGCCAGGTCATCCGAGCGGTAGTTTTTGAAACCGCCCTTCTTGGCTTTGCCTACGGCGGAGCGATAGGCTTTTACGATATATGCATCCATGATTTATCTATTTTGAGCTATCGCTTTTTAAATTCAGCAATAGGCTTTAATTCAAAAATCTAATTTTCGGGTTAGTTCCTCAGCGGCTTATTCGTCTGCAGCATGTGCTGAATGCGCTCCAGGGTCTTCTGCTCACCGCAGAGGCTCAGGAAGGCTTCCCGCTCAATATCGAGGAGGTACTGCTCTGACACTTGTTGCTGCCCGGTGAGGTCGCCACCGCAAAGCACCCAGGCTACCTTGTGGGCGATCTTGATGTCATGCTCGGAGGCATAGCGCCCGAGGCGTAATTCATTAGCAGCAGCGTAGAGGGCGGCGAGCCCCGTACGGCCCAGCACGGTGATGTCCTCGCGTTGTAAAGGCTTGGTGTAGCCCTCCGCCAGTTCCAGCACTTTCGCTTTCGCCTGAGCGATGTTGCGGTCGGTATTGAGTACGATGTGATCCTTCTCCGGCAGCAGGTAGCCATAGTCGTAGGCCTGATGGGCAGAAGTCGCCACATTGGCCAGCGCGATGGTCTTGAACTGCTCAATGAGGGTCGGGATTTGCACATCGCCTTCAAAGAAACGGTCGGAAGCACGCAGGGCAAATTCCTTAGTGCCACCACCACCGGGGATGAGGCCTACGCCCACTTCCACCAGGCCGATGTAAGATTCCGCGGCAGCCAGGGTGGCATCGCAGTGCATGATGGTTTCGCAACCTCCACCGAAGACGTAGCCCTGTGTAGCCGCCACTACAGGCACGGAGGAGTACCGGCAGCGCATCGTTGTCTGCTGGAAGAGGTTGACGGCCATGTTTAGTTCGTCGAACTCCTGCTGATAGGCCAGCATGGCGATCATCATCAGGTTGGCGCCTACGGAGAAATGCTGGGCGTTGTTGCCAATGACCAAGCCTTTCCAGTCGCCTTCTTCGGCAATTTGAATGGCTTCGTTCATGCCACGGAGTACCCCCTCGCCTATGGAGTTGTGCGGGCTGACGAATTCCAGGCAAAGAACGCCGTCGCCGATGTCGTGCAGGACGACTTCGTTGTTTTTCATCACCGGTGCGCGGTCGCGGTAGTTGTCGAGGATGATGAACTCCTCAGCGCCCGGTACCACTTTGTAGCCCTTGGATTCGAGGTCAAAGTATTTCTTGACGCCACCTTCCCGCTTGTAAAACTGCGTATGGCCGGCAGCGACCATGTCTTTCACCCAGGGTGCAATTTTTTCGCCCTGTTCTTCCGCCAGTTGGATACCTTTCTCGATGCCAATAATATCCCAGTATTCGAAGGGGCCAACGTTCCAGGCGTACCCGGCTTTCATGGCATCATCGATGCTGTAAAGGTTGTCCGAAATCTCCGGGATGCGGTTGGAAACATAGGCAAAAAGGCCCAGGAGAGATCTGCGCACCAGTTCTCCGCCCTTATCATCGGCGTCAAACATGGCAGCGATGCGCTTATCCTGATCATCAATCTGCTTCGCCATTTTCAGGCTGGGCAGGTCCGGCTTTTGGCTGGGCTCGTATTCGAGGGTTTCCAGGTTGAGGGCGAGGATGACGCGGCGGCCATTCTCATCCTTTTCCTTGGTTCTTTTGTAGAAGCCCTGCCCGGTTTTGTTGCCCAGGAATTTATTGTCCAGCAGGAACTGCAGGTATTTTGGGATTTCGAAAGTAGCGGCTTGTTCATCATCGGGGCAGTTTTGCTTCAGGCCGTTGATGACGTTGGCCGCTGTATCGTGGCCCACAAGGTCGCCCAGGCGGAAGGTGCCGGTTTTGGGGCGGCCGATGGTCGGGCCGGTGAGTTTATCAACTTCCTCAATACGCAGGCCAAGCTCAGTGGTGAGTTGGTAAATTTTTGCCATAGCGTATACGCCAACGCGGTTCGCGATAAAGGCAGGCGTATCTTTGCAGAGGACGGTCTGCTTGCCCAGGTACACATCGCCATAGTGCATGAAGAAGTCCACCACTTCGGGGTCAGTCTCCGGGGTGGGGATGATTTCCAGCAGGCGCATGTAGCGGGGCGGGTTGAAGAAGTGGGTACCGCAGAAGTGCTTTTTGAAGTCCTCGCTGCGCCCTTCCAGCATCATGTGGATGGGGATGCCCGAGGTATTGGACGTGATGAGGGAGCCTGGCTTGCGGTGCTGCTCCACCTGATCGAACACCTTTTTCTTAATATCCAGGCGCTCCACGACCACCTCAATGACCCAGTCGCAATCTTGGATCTTAGCGAAATCGTCATCGAAATTGCCGGTCGTGATCCGGCTGGCGAAATCCTTGTGGTACAGCGCGGCAGGTTTGCTCTTAATGGCGCTTTTCAGGGCGGCGTTGACGATACTGTTTCGGGCAGCCGGGTCTTTCTGCTGATCTTCCGGCAAGTCGCGGGGCACGATATCCAGCATCAATACCTCCAGGCCGATATTGGCAAAATGGCAGGCAATGCCGGAGCCCATAACACCGGAACCCAGTACGGCTACTTTAGTGATTCTTCTGCTCATTGAGTGATGATTGGTTTGATTTGATATTTTTTAAGGGATTGTTTTGAGACAACAACCCGGATACGTTTTAGTGCTCCAATATTAGCGAATTTTCGCTAGAAAGGCAAAATAATCACATCTGAGGCGCCTACATTCTAATAATTTCCATTTGTTTGATAATTTGGCGTACTTGGAAAGCGTTGAGCTTTACATTACAAAAAATGTCCGCTGTACTCCTTGCCGGGGACAGACGCACCCATCAAAACTAAAAACCATATCAGACATCATGCTGCAACACACGCTATTGTTGTTTCAAACTGCTGAGGGCCTCGACCGGGAAGGTGAAGGGGTTGGTACTCAGAGTTTCTTTGACATTATCACTCAGGGTGGCCCACTCGGAATTATCATCGTACTTGTGCTGTTGGTACTTTCGGTGATGGCCATTTACATCTTTGTCGAGCGCTACCTCACCATCAAACGGGCCGGTAAGATCGATGAGAACTTCATGAATAACATCCGGGCTAACGTACAGTCGGGCAATATCAATGGTGCGAAGGCACTGTGCCAGACAACAGACTCTCCCGTGGCCCGCATGGTGGAAAAGGGGCTGCAGCGCATCGGCAAGCCGCTTCGCGATATCGACGCCGCTATTGAGAATGTAGGCAACCTCGAGATTTTCAAGCTGGAGAAAAACCTTTCCACCCTGGCCAGTATTGCCGGTGCTGCGCCTATGATCGGCTTCTTTGGTACGGTGACGGGTATGATCCTGGCCTTCTATAAAATGGCAACCGAGCAGAACGTAACGCCGGATGTACTGGCGGGCGGTATCTATCAGGCCCTGATTACCACGGCTTTCGGGCTGTTCATTGGTATCCTGGCTTTCGTCGGCTACAACCTTCTGGTGGCCAGCGTAGAGAAAGTCGTCTTTAAAATGGAGCGCACCACAGTAGAGTTTATGGACCTGCTGCAGGAGCCTTCTGCCTAAATCAAAGTACCATGGGACTAAAAAAGCGGAGCAAGGTGAGCGCGGAATTTAGTATGTCTTCTCTGACGGACATCATTTTCCTGTTGCTGATCTTTTTCATGCTCACTTCCACGCTTGTACGTATTCAGCCCTTTGAGTTGCCAAAGTCGGATTCAAAGACGGTGGCTTCCACTTCTATTGTGGTGACGCTCGAAAAGAACGGGCGCACGACTGTGAATAATAACGAGACGGCTGCCCGCAATCTGGAACGTGCTCTGCGCATGGAAGTCCGGACTTCAGACAACCGGGAGAATGCAGCCATCACTATTGTCGCGGAAATGGGCACGCCTTTTGACCGGGTCGTAGAGGTGATGGAAATCGCCAACCGGCTAAAGGTTAACGCGATTATTGCGACAGAGCCTCGATCATAAACTAAAAACGAAAGCATGGGCATTAAAAAACGAAGTAAAGTTTCTGCGGAGTTTAGTATGTCTTCTCTAACGGATATTATTTTTCTGTTGTTGATTTTCTTTATGCTGACTTCTTCTCTTGTGGCGCCTAATGCCCTGAACCTGAAGTTGCCGAGCAGTTCCCGGAGCAGTACCTCCAGCAGCAGTCAGGTGGAAGATGTGCGCATCAGCCGTTCGGGCAATTACTTTCTGGACAACCGGCGCAGATCGCTGGGAGACATGGAAAAAGAGATCCGGCGCATTTCCAGAAGCAGCAAGCCCAGTATTACCATTTCTCCGGAGAAAGGCACCCCTACCGAGCATGTCGTCGCTATCATGGATTTGGCGATGCGCTACAAAGTCAATGGTGTACTGGCTACGGAACAGGATTAGACGTTAAGTTTATGTGAATCCCGGCCTTCGGAAGAGGATTTGTGCAGAAAAGGCGTTAGATTAATTATACGCCAATGCTTAAAAGAAAAATACCATGGCAGTAGATACCCGAGTAACCCAGGAAGACGAGCAGAATAAGAAACGTGGCATGATTGTCAGCGTTGCGGTGCACGTCGTGCTTTTGATGCTGGCTGTTTTGCCCCTGTTGACCTTTCCAGACCCGCCTCCGGGGCAGGAAGGCATTTTGGTGAATCTTGGCTTGCCAGATGTTGGCGAAGGCAGTGAAAACGCCGGCCCGGCTCCAGCGGTAGAGGAAGACCCGGTGGAGGTCCCTCAGGAAGAAACGGCTCCTCCCCCACCCGCTGAATCCGAGCCTGAGCCGGAGCCCGAGCGTGAAGTCATCACTGCAGATGACAGTGAAGTAGCCATCCAGAAGGAGAAAGACCGCAAGCGTAAGGAGCAGGAAGCCAGGGAACGCCGGGAGCGCGAGCAGGAAGAAGCCCGCAAACGTGCGGAGGCAGAGGCCCGCCGCAAAGCCGAAGAAGCTCAGCGCCAGAAAGAAGCCGAAGCAGCGAACCTAAAAGAATCTTTGGGCGGACTCTTTGGTGATGGAGACGGCAAGGGCAATACCGGTACAGCCGGCAACCAAGGCGACCCGAACGGGGACCCGAATTCTGATATCCTGACGGGGATCAGCACCGGTTCTGGCACCGTTGGTGGCGGACTCGGCAGCCGCGGTGTAGCCCGCACTCATAAGCCGCAGGATAATTCACAGGAACAAGGCATGGTAGTGGTGAAGGTCTGTGTAGACCGGTCTGGAAAGGTAATCTCAGCGGATTTTACGCAAAAAGGGTCAACAGCGACCAGTTCCCGCCTCAAAAACCTAGCGATCAGCTCAGCCAAGCGCTGGCAATTCGCGCCCGGACAGGTGGATAAGCAGTGTGGTACGATTACTTATAACTTTAGAGCGCAGTAAAGCAGCTTCCTTAATAAAATACAATGCCCCGGAATTCGGCGAATTCCGGGGCATTGTATTTTATTAAGTTACACGTTAATTATATGTCAAGGTGTCCCTGAGCCATGTGACCTGACGAGTAGTCCTGCGTTATAAAGAGGTATCATCAAACGACACTTGATTTATGACCAACCGTGAAATCCGTGGTATTGCCGGGCAGTTATGCTTAGTCTTGCTTTCTTTGCTGCCAATGTATGTTTGCGCTATGCAAGACCGTAATGATGCTCCTGAGGAGCAGTATGAACAACAGCTTGAATCTTCCCGCGATGAGCGCGCTTAATGCTGCTTTTACTTCGTAGCTTTGCCCCCCTATACTGACGATTAAGTGGTTTGCCACAGCAAACCTACTCAATGTCAGCATTTACGCAGGGAAGTGGCTTGCTTCGATGTCGCAAACCACTTCGTATTGCGTGTAATCCAACTCTTATGGCAAAGCGGACTTACCCTGAAACTTTAGCTTTTCTTTTTGAGCAACTGCCCATGTTCCAGCGGGTGGGGCCTATGGCTTTCAAAAAAGACCTGACCAATATCAGGGCGCTTTGTGAAGCCCTGGGGCAACCACATGAGCGACTGCGGGCCATTCACATCGCCGGCACTAACGGAAAGGGGTCTACTGCGCATATGCTGGCATCGGTATTGCAGGCAGCAGGGCTCAAAGTCGGGCTTTATACTTCCCCTCACTACCGCGATTTTCGTGAGCGGATAAAAATTAACGGGGAACTGATGCCCGAAGAGGCAGTGGTGGATTTTGTGGAACAGTATGAAACGCTTTTTCAGACCATCAAGCCTTCCTTTTTTGAAATTACAGTAGCCATGGCATTCGACTATTTTGCTAAAAAGCAGGTCGACTGGGCAGTGGTGGAAGTCGGTATGGGCGGGCGACTAGACTCTACTAATATCCTGATGCCGGAGCTGTGCGTTATTACGAATATCAGCTATGATCACATGCAATTTCTTGGAGAGACCCTGCCGGAAATTGCCGGGGAAAAGGCAGGCATCATCAAGCCGGGGGTGCCGGTGGTGATTAGCGAGACGCAGGAGGAAACACAGGAGGTTTTTCTCAAAAAGGCAGCAGAGGAGAGCGCGCCAATCATTTTTGCAGACCAGCAGTACGAAGCACGTTTAGTTCAATCCGGATTTGAAGTAAGTCACTACGATATTTATAAGAATGGTGCCCTACACCTGGAACAACTGGAGCTAAACGCTTACGGCGAATACCAGCGAAAAAACTTACAAGCCGTGCTGCAGGCTATAGATTGGCTTCACCCCAAACAGCCGGTTTCAGAAATCCAACTTCGGACCGGGCTCCGGGAGCTTCGGGCAAGCACCCGATTCATTGGCAGGTGGCAGGTTTTGGGCAAAGCGCCCTTGATACTTTGCGATAGCGCACATAACGAAGCTGGAATTTCCCTGGCTATGCAGGAGCTCAACCGCTTGTCATTTGAACGGTTGCATATAGTTTATGGCATGGTCAATGATAAAGACCCTGAAAAAGTCTTGCGGTTACTACCCAAAGAAGCTATCTGTTATTTTGCGCGCCCTGGTATCCCACGTGGACTGGAAGCGGAGAAATTGGCGCAGGTCGCTCAACGCCTTAGCCTCAAAGGCTTAGTGTACCCGAGCGTGAATGAAGCCCTCGAAGCAGCCCGCAATGAGGCAGGCGCCGACGATTTGATTTATGTAGGCGGCAGCATTTTTGTGGTCGCAGAAGTGGTTTAATCTTCTTCAATCTTTTCGTAACGTACACGTACAGCGTAATCGGTTGTTTCAAGCTTCCCGCGTTTCTTTTCGGCATAAACAGCGGTGAATATCCCGCCAAAGAGTAAGATTAAGGACGCGTAAAAGACCCAAAGCATGATGACCATCACAGAACTGGCAGCGTCGTAGAGGTCGGTGGTTTGAGACTGTTCTATGTAGAAGCTGATGCCGTAGCGGCCAATGCCAAATAAGACAGTAGTGAGCAGGGCGCCGACGATCGTATCGCGCCAGCGAAGCCGGGTGTCTGGCAGGTACCGGAAAAGAAGCGCAAAGAGTACGCTAACCACTACAATCGGCAGCGTGACAGAAGCGACTTTGGTAATGAGCAGGGATATTTCCGGTATAAACTGCCCCAGGTAACCGCTCAGAGCATCCAATAGCGTTTCGATGACAAGTGATACCAAGAGAATGAAGCCAATGCTCAACAGCAAGGCAAAAGAAGTCAGCCGGTCGAAGAGCATTTTGAGCAAACCGGCCTTATCCGGCTTAGGCTGTACTCCGTACATTCGATTCAGGGCACGCTGAATGGTAGCAAATACAGTAGTAGAAGTAAAAAGCAAGGCTCCTATGCTAACCGCTGAAGTTACCCAGTTGCCTTGGAACAAGCCGATCTGATCCAGAGTGGTGGCCAGCTGTGACGCACTATCCTGCCCTACAATCTCGGCAATTTCACCAAAGATGGTCTTACGGATCGCGTTGCGGTCGTAGAACAGCGTTGTGGAGTAAATGATGACCATCAACATAGGGGGCAGAGAGAAAATGGTGTAATAAGACAGGCTTGCGGCGTAGGTGAAAGCCTCCCGCTCTGAGAAACGCTGTACGGTGGTTTTGAGAATTTGGAAGTAAAACTGACCCTTTGATTTAAGTTGGTCAATGCTCATTATGATGGTGGTTATTGTTCTTCTGCCGGGGCGCCTTCATCTGCCGGTGGTGTGTAATGCTCATTTACCTTTTCCAGCATTTGCTCCAGAAACAGCAGCCAGGAGGGCTTCCCTGCGCTCGATGCACTTTCCTTGTATAGCATTGAGGCTAAGCCACCGGCCCCCAACGGTATAAGAATCTTGCGGATGATATTGTTTTTGACGGTTGCCTCTGTGTTTTTGAAACCCGCTCCAATAGCCTGACGGGTCACTTTCATCTCCAGCTTGAGCAGTTCTTTCCTTCGTCGCAGGTCCGAGAGGCTGTGAATCTCGCGGTTAGGCTTTTCGTGTTCCATAGAAATTAATCATTTTGGAAGAATACTGTAATAATCCGGCTCAATATGGGATTGGTGATGATGATTCTGCGGAAAATCAACAAAAAAAGAGTGAGTGCAGCATAACCACCACTGACCGCAAGAAATGCCTTTGGGTAAGACCCCCATTGCTCTCCCCAGTAGATGCCCAGTGCCAGAGAGGCGAACATCAAAATCATAAGGAAGAGCAGTGCGAGTACGAATATAGTAATAGCCAGGGACAGGCTTCGGGAGACCCGCTCTGCCATGTCCAGCTTGAAATACTCCAACTGTTGTTGAAAATAAGCTTTGGAATAACCGTAGACTTCTCCCACGGCCTCAGAAATGGAATCCGTTGGTTTCATATTGCTTTTGTGTTAATGAGGTGCAATGGTGTAGGTATCCAATTTACAAAAAATGGGCAAATGGAGCGATTCCATTTGCCCATTCTGTTTACTAATGCTTTTCAGCCTTTCTTTTTAAGGCTTTTCAGCAGATTTTAGGCTCTAAGATTATGCAGGAGCACGAATCTGCAAGGATTGTAATTCCTGATCGATATATTCCTTATCGGCTACCGTTTTGCTTGCTCAGTTCCCGTGCTTTGCGTTGTATGTTGTCGATCGCGTAGTTGATGCCAGCCTGAAAGTCTTCGCTTGCACCTTCTACATTGGATGCGGTACGCTGAAATTGGTTTTTTACCGTATCGCTAGTTTTGCTAAGGTAATCGCGGCTTTGCTCGTAGGCCTGATTGAGGTTTGCAGACAACCGGTTAGTCTGATCGTTCAGCTTAGCGGATAATTCTCCTGCCTGGCGATTTAGGTTATCTGAAATCTGATCGGCCTGCTCTTTGGCGATCTTGCCATATTCGTTGGCTTTATCAGCTGCCTCGGAGCGTACTTCGCGCCCTTTGTCACTATTTAACCAATAGCCAAGTGCACCACCGGCGATCAATCCTAATCCTAATGCTATTCTTTCCTTAGTTGACTTTTCCATCTTACAGATTTTTTTGGTTTGTAATTAGTTTTAATCTTCTCTATACCCTAAAAACAATAAAATCCGGTCGCACGTTCACTTTTTGTCCACTAAATGAGAAAAAAAAACACATTTTGCGGATTATTTTTTCATTTTTGATTTAATTCGTCTTCAGAAAAGAAATTTTGGTCAATGGAGATAGAAAATCACTTATCCAGAAATATACGCTTCCTCCGTAAATCGCGCCACTGGAGCCAGGAAGAGCTCGCCAATCAGCTGCAGATTAAGCGAAGTAATATTGCAGCTTATGAGAGTAAGAATGTGGAGCCGCGTTTAAGCCTTATATTAAAGATGGCTAAACTCTTCGACGTGAATATGGCCGAGCTTATACATACGGACATAGGGCATAACGGTGGTATACGCCAAGCTTTTCAGCAGCCGGAGCCTGATAATACACCGCCGCTTTTCTCTGCGGCACTCAGCGGGCAGATTTCAGCCGAAGCGCTCGACAGCTTTGTGGAGCAATCCCTGAGTGTGCGCAAAATGCTGGAAGGGTTCAAGATATTCTATGAATACAAAAAGGAAGCCAGTGCTGCTGACCAAAGTTCGGGCAGCGCGGTGGATATTGACAATTTTCTTGACCTGATTGGGCATATGATCAACCTCAATGAATCACTAATCGACCTTTTACGGCAAAATGACGCAGAAGAGTAACATCACCTTTCACAAAAAATGATTAAATAAAATCACTTTGATCCTATTTAGTCATAAATCGTGCTTTTTTTTAACTAAACCCCTTGGAAACGCTGGGTTGTAGACTTTGGCATGGCTTTTGAACTATAGTTTGTGTATTTAATCAACAATTGATCATTAACCAAACTAAATATATGTCTACCTTAGAATTCAGTCAAGCATTTAATGGACTAGAAACTATTCTATTTTCTTTTGCGATGAAACTGACCCGCAACCGGGAAGACGCAAAGGACCTGATGCAAGAAACCGCTATGCGTGCATACAGGCACCGCGAGAAGTTTACGGTCGGTACGAATTTTAAGAGTTGGTGTTCGACTATCATGCGCAACACCTTTATTAATCAGTACCGTAAGAAAAAACTGCGCCGTAACGTGAACGAGCCTATCGAGAGTTTTCTCTTTGCCGTTGAAAATAAGAATGTTATTCCCAACCGCGGTGAGATGAATATTCGCATGAAAGAATACAAAACAATCTTCGGTGACATTGGTGAGATTTACAGCGTACCGTTCCTGATGTTTTACAAAGGGTATGAGTACAAAGAAATTGCCAGCCACCTCGAAATTCCAATCGGTACGGTGAAAAGCCGCATCTTTCTGGCGCGGAAAAAGCTGAAAGGTCTGATCAAAGAGCGCTACGGTGTCCGTCCGGATCATAATGGTTAATGCTTGACAATGCCCATTTACCGATGAAAACAAAAATCAACCCCAACTAACCCTTGAAAGATCACAATGATGACAAATGGGCATTGCTTCGGCAGTGCCCATTCTTTTTTTATGCCAAAACTAATATATGAGAACCATAAATTTGATTCTGACCTGCCTGTTCGCCACCTTCTTTCTAACTACCCTCAGCAACTGTGGATACGAAGCCAATGAAGGTTCGACCAATCAAACGATAGCAGAAGCCGCCGATACCATCGCCCCTCCGGCAGACGAAACCAAGGGCGCTGATAATGTCAAAGGCTACCACACGGTACAAATGTCTACGGTTTACAAAGACCTGATGCCGGTACCGGAAGCAGTTATGGAAGGGGAAAACACTTATGCCGCCTACTACCCGGGAGCAGCTGTTTTTGATTTTTCACCAGACCGCTATGTTTTTCGATATCTGATTCCTGATAAAAATGTGGATGGATACGTGCTCAACCAACAGGAAAGGCAGCCCCCGCTTTTTAAAGCCTCCTGTGCCCGGGCTGAGGTGCCTTTGGAGTGCTCCAATTCCGCTTACCTTGCTTATAACGAGGCGCAGGAAACCACTCTAAACCGGATCGTGTACGCCTATATAACACTGGATGAAAACGGGGAGTTGGAAAGAATAAACCACATCCAACCTGCCAATAATGCCACTTGTGACCAATGCATAGTGAAAGCGCAGGCTTACCTGGCAAACCTGCCCAGGTGGGAACCAGCTTCCTTTAATGGTTCGACCGTGAAAGCACAGGTGATATTACCCATTAAAATTTAAGCTTATCAAAAAAACTCAAGCTTCGAGTTGCCCTTCGGAAGATTTCCGAAGGGCTTTTTTTAGGACTTATACTTTCGATTGAAGTAATTGGAAAGGCGGTACCGGGCGTGGTCGTATTCATTCAGGAACTTTTCTGCATCACTGTAGACATCGCTGCTCAACAGTTCGCTTACAGGCTGCAGTGGGGCGATGTGCTCCATGACAACTTTAAGCACAGCGACAAAAGGAAGCGCCAAAATCAAACCGGATACACCCCAAATCATACCCCCTACAAATAGAAATACGATAGCGGCAAAAGGGTTAATGCTCACGCTGCTGCCTACTACTTTCGGGGTAATAAAATTGCCTTCCAGCGTTTGAATACTCATATACAGCAGGACGACCGCCGCGGGCTGCCAGAGGGTTCCGGTAGTAGCCAGCGCATAGACGAAGGGGAAGGTGCCGCCCAGGGTGGTTCCGATATAAGGAATAATGGCCAGGCAAGCCGCCAGAAAACCCCAAAATGCTGCATATTTAATCCCGATCACCCACAAGCCAATACTGTTTAATACCCCCAGAATTAAAATCACAGACAGCATCCCGGTAAGGTATTCCTTCAACACCCGCTCCACTTGCTCTATAATCACTATCGCTTCGTCCCGTTTGGAACGACTGAATTGCATGAGGAAAAAGTTTTTGAAGGAAGTGCGGTAAAGCATAATGAAAAACGTAAAGAGCACCGTCAACAGAATACTGATCAATATATTAGAGCCGGAGCTCAGACTTTGCCCCAAAATTTGCAACGGCGCTTCAATGAGCTGGCTGAAATTTGACTTCAGTGATTCTTCGATACTAAAAGTTTCCAGATCCACATATTGGTCAATAAAAGCAATGACCTCCTCTAAACCACTAAGTAATTTTCGTCCAATAGCCGGGATATCATTTACTACGGTAGCAAACTGAACAGAAAACAAAACCATAAGCCCGATAACCGGAAGGAGGGCAATAAGCATTGAGAGCAAAATAGCCAATGGGATATAAGGAATAACCTTCTCCAATTTCCTTGAAACAGGCAGCAACAGGAAAGAAAATAAAGCGGCAAATGCAATGGGCGACAAAATACTTTGCCCAATGATGGTAATGTACCCGCCCAGGAAAAGGATAATGAGCAGGGAAGACAACCGGTGCAGGTTTAGCGTATCATTTTGCATACAGGTTCCAGTTAAATGGTTGATCAGAGTTTATCCACTCAAGGTATTTGTAATCACTCAAAATAGCAAAGAGCTTTCAGGGAAGCACGAAATAATACTTCCCTGAAAGCTCTGTTAAAAGGACTGTAAAAGGGATCATACCCGGATTGGAGTGACACATCTAGGCGCCAGTACGTTCTTTTACTTTTACTTTATCCAAAAACTCAACGAGATCCATATCGGCGTACATACCGTAGGAGGATACAATTATTCCTTTATCTCCACTGTGTGTTTCTACCGCGAATACTATAGAAAGATCACTGGGATTAGACATCCCTTCAAAGCGATGGTACTCGACAATAGACAAATCCTTTGGTTTATATTTTTTATTGTTAATCAGATTGCGCATCCATTTTTTATCTTCCAGCTTAAAGTCGTCTGTGAATCCTCTTTTTCTCAGGGCATTTGTTGCCTCGACCACGGAGGTGTACTGATTTAATTTCATCACATATGCATTTCTGTCGTGTCAGGATAAATACTTGTAGAGCAAGAATTAATCATCCTGATTTTTAAATGTTTTTGTCTGTTAAGCTCCATACTGAGCACTGGAGGAAGAATACCTCCCTCCGTTGCCCAGCCAGGAATCAGGCAGTGACGTTTGCCTCTTTCTTAGCTTTCCACGCATCGAGCATCCAGCTTGACTTCTCAAGATCTGCAAGGAAGCCACCGATCATATCAATTGTACCTTCGTCTTCTACTTTATCTGCACTGCGAATAATTTCACGCATATTTTCAATGATAATCCGGTGGTTTTCCAATATTGTTTCCACCATTTCAAATTCATCATCAAGAATATCTGATTCTGTTATTGCAGCGCGGTCAAGATAGGACGATAACTTACTGACGGGGCGAAGGCGAAGTGTTAAGACGCGTTCTGCGATCTCATCGATCTTTTCCTGTGCGTCATCATACAGCTCCTCAAACTTCTCATGCAGGTCAAAGAAATTCTCTCCATCCACATTCCAGTGAAAGTTCCGGAGGTTTTGATAATAGACGTGGTAATTTGAAAGCAGATCGTTTAACCGGTCTGCTGTTTTGGCTACTTCTTTGCGATCTAATCCTAAATAATTCATATTCAGTTATTTCGAGTTTTAATTTCAGTTATAGAACGACTATAACTACTCCGTGTTCGAAACACCTGGTGCAGAATTTTCCGGATATTTTACCCGCTATTTATCAATGAAGTCTTTGCGGTTGATCCCCAGCCGGCGCATTTTAGAAGCCAGCGTTCTTGCATTCAGGTCTAATAATTTAGCCGCACCTCTGGGACCACTGATACGCCAGTTGCAACGCCGGAGTGCTTCTATAATATAGTCCCGTTGCATATCCTCAAAAGACCTGAAGACCTTGGAGTCCCCCACTCTGTTGACTTGCTGATCGGAAGATTTGTGGTAAGCATCTGATAAAGAAAGGGAGTTGCCATTCGAAATGATGACTGCCCTTTCTATCATGTTTTCCAATTCCCGGATATTGCCCGGGAATTCGTAGCGCATCAATTCTTCCAGGTCGGGCTGACTGATATGATCGATTGTCTTGCCCTGCTTAGCTGCAAACTTCTTTACAAAGTGCCGGACTAAGAGGGGAATGTCTTCGCGGCGTTCACGCAAAGGCAGGTTTTGGATTGGAAAAACATTTAGGCGGTAATATAAGTCCTCTCTGAATGCTCCCTCGTTTACCAGATTTACCAGATTACGGTTGGTTGCAGCTACAACGCGTACATCGGTGCTTAGCGTTTCCGTTCCCCCGACACGCTCAAACTCGCCTTCCTGCAGGACACGGAGAAACTTAGACTGTAAATCGAGTGGAAGCTCTCCCACTTCATCCAGAAATATCGTCCCGCCATCTGCCAGCTCAAACCGGCCTTTTTTCCTTTGATATGCGTTGGTAAAAGCGCCCTTTTCATGTCCAAACAGCTCACTCTCTATCAAGTTGGCTGGCAAAGCCGCGCAGTTTACCTTGATCATCGGCTGGTCATTGCGTTGACTTAGTGCATGTATGGACCGCGCCAGCAGCTCTTTTCCGGTACCCGTTTCGCCAATAATCAATACCGTGGCTTCTGTGCCGGCTACTTGCTCTACCTGATGCAAGACCGTCTTATAGGCTTCGCTTTCGCTAATAATGTTCTCAAAATTGTAATTGACCTTGATTTCTTCTTTGAGCAGTGTGTTTTCGGTTTGGAGCCGGTCAGAGAGCTCCTGCACCTTATTCAGCGCCTCAGAAAGAGCTTCGCTTTTGGCCTGCCGGGCCGAAATATCCCGCAAAAATGCGCAGGCATAGTCTGTTCCTTCGAAGCTGATAAAATTGATATGAACTTCAACGGGCAACCAGTGCCCATCTGAAGTTCGAACTTCTGTTTCCTGGTATATGGTCTCGTGTGTGTCTAATGACTCCCGCAAATCGCCGAAGGAAAGAGCTGCAGATTCCGGAAAGAGGTCATTCCAGCGGTCAAAAGATTCATAGCCCAGAACTTTAAAGGCCGTTTGATTTACAAACTTAAAGGTGCCTTTATCATCAAACCAGAATATCATATCCACCGCTTCATCCAGGGTAAACTGAGAAAGACGGAGACGCTCATCCCGGGCTTTTTTCTTTCGCCAGTCTTTAGCGAAGATGCAATTGATCTCCTGATCTTTATACCGGATCAGGTTCATGGAACAGTATACGGGAATCACCGTACCGTCCTTTGCGCAAAGCTCCCCTTCCCAGTCGAGCACGCGGTGTTTTCTAAGGGCGGCCCAAGCTTGGGAGCGGTCTTCAGTAGAAAAGTTATGCACCAGCTCATTGACCTTCATACCTTTCAGCTCTGCGTTCGTGTAGCCCAGCTTTTCCTGAGTGGCAAGATTGCCATAGAGAAATTGCCCATCATCGGTCTCCCAGAAGATCATTTCCCGGGCGTGGTCCAGTGTATATTGCGTAAGCTCAAGACCCTCCTCACTGGGCTTTAGCTCAGTGATATCTTGCAGGGTACCGTAAAGCTTAATCGTTTGGAATTCAGACTTTTCAGGCACTATCGTTACAGCCATTTTACAATAGGCACCTTTCGGCTGCTGTACTTGTAGTTCGAACCGGCAGGGTTCGCCTGATTCTATAGCACTACGAAGGTTTAAATCGAATGCTTTGTGCTGTTCCGGTGGCAAACGGTTTTCCACTAAGTCCTCCCACTCAGACTTATCCCGGTTCTGATCAGGTATGCGCAGAATGGTGTACACTTCTTCCGTCACCATGATACGGTCTGTAACCAGGTCCCATTCCCAACCCCCAACCTGACTAACCTCGGTGGTAAGCTTGAGCAGCTTTTTGTACCGGTTAGCGTGCAGAAGGTTCTTTACGCTCATCAGGCAGTAGGGCTCGCCATCGTGCTCGATGAAGGACAGCCTTAACTGAACCGGGAAGAGCATCTCCGAAGCATTCATAAACTCCGTTTGCATTTCCAGGTGCCGGGAGTCTTCAAGCTCCTGCCACTTTTTGCGCCATTGGATGAGGCTGAGGTGAGGATTAATTTCGAAGATCCGCTTCTTGGACAGAAGATCGGCATCATAGCCTAATTCCTGAGCTACGCGGGTGGAGGCCAGATGGATGCTGCCATCTTTGCACACGATCAACGTCCCAAAGCCAAAATACTCAAGGACTTTCTGGTAATTAATCAAATTGTTAGAGGCTCCGATTTCAGAACCCCCGGGCATGGAGAGCAAGCGGCTCATCTTGTCAGGTTTGTCTGTTTCCAGTATAAGTATTTATTACAAACAGGGTTTGAGCTTGCCGCACCTAGGTGTAACAAAAAAAAATCGTACATCGCTGCTTCCAGTAGAAAACAGGAACTACCCTGAAAGTAATGATTCTGTAAATCAGGCTTTTTGGCTCCTGCGGCAGGGATATTTCGTGCTTTCCGCTTCCGTAGTTAAATAACAAATCCTGACTTGAACAATAAGAATAGCGGGTTTCCCGGATATTTCACATTTTACAGAGGCTCAAGAGGTATGATTTCAAGAATGCATACCCGGAGCCGGCTGTTTTATGATATTTCAGATACTCACTACCCTACGGTTGTTTTTGACTTTAGACCGTGTTGGGATTTTGGTCTTCTAGTCGAAAACTAACAATTTTTTGTTTAGACAAGAGCCGAAAACCGGAGTTTAGCCTTAGCTAAATGAGGATTTTCGGGGCGAAGTATAAGCAAAAAAGTGTAGTTTGCAGACCGATTACTAAAGTCCCAACACGGTCTTAATAAATTGAAGCGTCTTTTCGGCGGCGGTCTAATTCTTCTGTAATAATACGCTCTATCAGGCTTGCATCCCGCACGGCCCGGTACTTTCTATTCAGGATCATATTGCCTGCAGTAAATCCTATAATTGATATTGGAACCATACTAAGTGTCGCGTAAACACCCACCGAAAAATCAAGGCTTTGAAACAGGAAACAGAAAGCAATCCAAAGCGTTGTCGAAGCCCCAATAATAAAAACGATCCGCCTGTAGTAGGCATGCAATTGTGCTTTCTTTTCTAACTGCCTGAGTAATTTCTGCAATTCGGGCGTGGAATAACACTGTGCTCCAAAAGACAGTATCTGCAGGAATTCGTCGTTGGCTTCCCGCTCTATTTTTTTTAACTGACGGTCGAGAAAGTACTGTTTCATCAAGCCGGTAACTTTTTATACGCTTTTACTATGGTTTTGACAGGATGACGATGGTTGGATGCATGGATGAAACACCTGCAATGCAGGATTTAATCTATAGCAACGATATTTACGACCAAAAATAAGATAAATTAGCCGGAGAAGTCATCTCTTGACAACTTCTTAACATCGGTTTAAGAAAGGTTGTTTAAACTTTGCGGCTGTTATCGCGGATGGGGATATCCTGAAGCGAACACCTGCCAGACAGGAGGCGTTTCCCTAATGAACCAAATCAAACGTGAATGGCCATCCTCGGCAGCATTGTTAAATCTGCAATTACTCTAAAACACAATCTTAGTACCGATAAGGAAGACCCCGCCAAACAGCAGGAGGAGCAACTTCTCAAGCTACTGCAAACCGCCCATGCCACTGCTTTTGGCATCTACTACGGCTTCTCAGCCCTCAGTAAAGCTGACGATCCCGCAGCCGCTTACCAGCAGGCTGTTCCAATTTTCGACTACGACCAGATGAATAAAACCTGGTGGTCACAGCAGCAGCAACTGCCGGATATTACCTGGCCAGGGAAACCGGAGTACTTTGCACTCAGTTCCGGCACCACCGGCAAGGAAAGCAAACGCATCCCCGTAACGGAAGCCATGCTGGACTCCATCAGATCGGTGGGCATTGCGCAGGCGGAGCACCTGGCACAGTTTGACCTGCCTCCTGAGCTGTTTGAAAAAGAAATCCTGATGCTCAGCAGTTCCGCACAGCTGCAGCAACACCCCAACGGCCATTTGGAAGGGGAGATTAGCGGCATCAATACCAATAATATACCAGGATGGTTTAGCGGATTTTACCGCCCCGGGCTTGAGATTGCTCAAATTGACAACTGGGATGACCGGGTGCGGGCCATTGCGCAGGCAGCCCCGGACTGGGATATTGGAGCACTTGCTGGCATCCCTTCCTGGATACAGCTGATGCTGCAGGAGATTGTCGATTACCACAAACTGGACAATATACATGAGATTTGGCCAAGCCTATCGCTTTACGCTACAGGTGGCGTGGCATTCGAACCTTACCGCAAAAGCCTGGAAAAACTGTTGGCGCGCCCGTTAGTCTACCTTGATACCTATCTGGCATCGGAGGGCTTCTTCGCCTACAATGCCCGCCCTGGCACTATGAATATGCGGCTTGCTGTAAACCACGGCATCTTCTACGAATTCATCCCTTTTGATGAACGCGGCTTTGATGAAACGGGTAATCTGCTCGATAACCCTGAAGTCCTCACTCTAGAGAAAGTAGAGGAAGGGGTGGACTATGCACTTCTGGTTTCCACACCCGCTGGCGCGTACCGCTATATGATTGGAGACACCATTAAATTCACGGACCTGGACCAGCTGGAAATCAAAATTTCCGGGCGCACAAAATACTTCCTGAATGTGGTAGGCTCGCAGCTGTCTGAGGAAAAGATGAATGCAGCTATCCAGGAGTTGAGCGAAGATTTGGATATGCCGGTTAATGAATTTGCTGTAGCGGCAATGAAAAATGAGGACGGTAATTTTATTCATCAGTGGGTGATCGCCGTGCCCGGGGACGTCGATGAGGCCAAAGCGGCAGAGCGCCTCGATGAAGCTTTAAAGACAAGGAACAAAAATTACGCCGTAGCCCGCAGTAAAGGGCTCAAGTCGGTTGAACTCACCGCCTTAGCTGAATCCACCATTTACGACTGGCTGGAACAACGCAAGAAAAAAGGTGGGCAGATGAAAATGCCCCGCGTGCTCAAGGCTGAACAAATGAAGGAATTGCTCAATTTTAGCCGAAAGGCAGTAAGCGTTTAGAGTATCTGATCAATCGTCAATGCATTGGCGGGAGCCCCCTGTGCGATCATCGCCACCTCGTCGGGCGACATATAGTATAGCTCGATGCGGCGTTTATAGGAAGGAGATAAACCTGAGTGGTCTAAAATGTACTTTTTCGTCGCAATAATCGCTTCGGCAAAACCATGCTCGACGGCAAAAAGATCAGCAATGCGCTCTGCCCCTGCCCGGTAATTAGGCAGCAAGAGGTATCCCAGTCCAAATTGCAGCATTCTTAACAGCCCCCGGTGCAGATAGTCGCATACGTGCCCGAGCTCATGGGCAAACCACCCAACCAGCACTTCCTCTGGTAATTCGTGAATGGCGATACGGTCTTCCACATGCATGTTATCAGTTAAATTGATTAGATAAGACCGCCTGGAGCGGAAGAAAAATGCCCAGTTGAGGATGGGCTGGGCATTCATGGTCGTTTTGGCCATTTTGCGTTGCCTGACAATAACTTTGTGATCATGCAACTCAGGAAATGCCTGAAAGGCTTTCAGGAAGCAAGCTTTGATGTGATCAGACTGTAACCTTTCGAAGTGAACTGGCATAATCCGCTGGGTTTTCTTTTTTCTCAAAACGGAATCCACTACTGAGTGTTCAGCTTCGAACATGCTACCACCCGCCTCGTTATATTTGTAAACAACTCATTACAAACAACTTATGACAAACCTTTTGAATAAGCTGCTTTATGCTTTCTTTTCGGCTTTGGTCTTTGCGAATGGTCTTGTAGCGCAGGCACCGGCTTCCAGCAATAGCCCGTACAGCGATCAAAGATTCGCGACACCAGATGATCCTGTCTGGTACGAAACGCCTTCAATTTGGATCGCGCTTGTGTTGCTGCTGATCGTGCTGATCGTTCTCCGAATGCGCAAAAAGCAGGAAAAGTATACCTAAAGTCCATATGGGACTAAACTTCAGTTTAAAGATTCAACCAAACCAAATCTATAATATGATTGACGAAAAGCAATTTAATACGCTGGCAAAGATGAAAGGCTCGAATTTGCTTTCCATATACATCCCCACCTATCGTGCCAACCATAGCCAGGAAGACCAAATTCGGTACAAAAATGCGCTGAAGACTGCATACGCTCAGTTGATGCAAAAAGGCAT
>CAZNHN010000028.1:27062-33609 GCA_964572415.1 uncultured Phaeodactylibacter sp. | reverse complement strand
TTGCTCCCCGGCTATACCGCTAGCCCGGCAGACCTGTAGTTGCTCGGACGCTTACACTCAAAGAGCATTCTACCAGATTCACTTGGTGACCTGCCTTTAAACCTGAAATACACTACTGATGGGGGAGTTGCCCTTTGATATTTAAACAAAAGCTCCCCATAGTCACTGTCAAAAGTTAAAATAATTCGTCCTTCCTGTTCTGCTATTGCAACAACTTCATCATCGGGAATACCACCGTAACCTTCCTGAATACTTTTCACCTCAAAACCTTTATTTCTCAAAAAAACTATACTAGGTTTAGGGTAGTTTTCATTTGCCAGGAATTTCATTCTAACTAGCTTGTTTTATTGGAAAAAACAACTCTTGCTGTATACAATCTTTTAAATAAGAAAAGGTAGCAAGAATGTTTTCCAACTCAAGAGTAGGATAGCTTTCCAGGATATCATCTGTAGTCCACCCGCTGGAATACAACTCAAGTATCAATTCTACTGAAATTCTCGTTCCTTTTATGATGGGTTTGCCTAACAAAACCTCAGGGTCTGAATGAATATGTTCTTTCCAGTCAACCATATTTTTCTGGTATTTTATACAAAAGTAACAACTAACGTGTGGAAAATGGTTTCAACAACCCTTTTCGGACATTGCAAAATAAAAGATCAACGCTTTGCAGGAATCGGCCAAAGTTACTCCTCCCCCATTCCCTTCCTAACCTGCGCTTCGCCGCCCACAACCGGTAGCACCAGCTTCGTCTTTTCCAGGTCTACGGTCAGCTCGGTACCCGGGTCTGGCCAAAGCGTAAAATCCCGGTCGGAGGAGAAAATCATCAACCCAATCTGTTGACCAGCGGGAATAACCTGATCATCCGGTTGAAGATCAAAGGAAACGGTATAGTACCGCCCGGGGTTCAGGGGCTCGCTTTCGCGAATGGAAGCGTGGTTCTGCGGGTCTGCCCAGCCGCGGGTGATGATGTTGTCGGTGATTTTGGTGCGGCGGCCTTCCTCCCAGGGCAGGGAGACCAGCCATACGGACAAGTTCGCTGCGGGCTTGCTGCTCGACAGGCGGATGGTCACTCGGGCTACTCCGGAAAGGTGCAGGTCTTCTTTCAGTTCCGGCGTGACGTATAGGAGCCGGTGGTTGGTGTACTCGGCTTGTGCCAGGGCTTTACCATCGAAGGAGAAGTTGTCGGTCAGGATTTCCTGCCCGGGCTTTTTGGCGGGCTGTAGTTGCAGTGCCCCCTGCCCCGGTGCGCCACCCTTCAGGTAAAAGGTGACGGCTTCCGCTGCCGGGTTCGGATAATCTTCATAAGGCGTGGGGTTGCTGTTTTCATCCTCCTCTCTGACAATCCAGGCCACGGGGTCATCCTCTACCCCATTTTCAACACCATGCAGATAGCGGGTAAACCAGCGGTTCATGATCCGCATGGGCGGTGGGCCGCCGTGCCCGGCCTGATGATAGTAAATCTGCGCAGGCAGCCCTTTCTCTTTGGCTGCTTTATAAATGCGGTAGCTATGCTCCGGCATCACATTCCAGTCGTTAAATCCGTGCGACATTAACAGGGCCGCTTTCATGGGCTCCATGTCATTGAGGTAGTCACGGCCCGCCCAAAAATCGTTGTAATCACCGGTTTGACGGTCCATACCGGATTTCATTTCCTGATCGCGCACGGTGGCGTTGTTGTAGGCCCGCTTCTCCGGATTACCGCTGTGGATGAAATCGTAGAGCACGTCTATATCTTCGCCCAGGTAGCCTCCCGGGGAACGCACCAGCCCGTTGCTGCGGTAGTAATGGTAGTAAGAGGTATTGGGCGCAATAGGAATGATGGCTTCCAACCCATCTACGCCTGTAGTGGCAGCCGCCAGAGGGATCGTCCCGTTGTAGGAAGTCCCGGTCATGCCCACTTTGCCGGTCGACCAGTAAGCTTCCACTTCTTCATCGCCATCGGCCGTAGTGTAACCTTTTGCCCTGCCATTGAGCCAGTCGATGACTGCTTTGGGAGCCAACGACTCATTATCGCCCCCAACCGTGGGCGCGCCCTGTGACAAGCCTGTGCCCGGAGAGGAAGAGTGCACCACAATATACCCCCTCGGCACCCAGGTCCGGATATGGGAGTTGGAGATAATGGGGCGGTCCACACGCATTTCCACCTCAGGGTGTACCCGCTCTGGACCTATCTCTCCCAGCTCATGCCTAACATTCCAGAACAAGCCCTCCACATCCGGCGCCACACCGGCAAAGTAAGGGCTCGACACATAAACGACGGGCAGCTTTAGCCCTTCGGTTTCCGTTTGCTTTGGGCGGGTCACCGCGACATGCATGCGGTCCGGCTTATCATCGCCATCGGTGTCGAAGGTGGTTTCCACCCAGAGGTCGTGGCGTATCCACTCGTCTGCATTTTCGAAGGCGGGTACAATCTGAGCTTCACCATCCCTGAAGACAGGAACAGCCTGAGCACTCAGTTCCAAAGTAAATAGCAGGCTGCATAGCCCGGAAAAGAGCAGGTATTTTAATAATTGCATAAAAATTCTCTTATAATTTCTCACGCAAAAGATAAGACAAAAAGATGAGGCGCAGATATGTAACCTACGCCTCATCTCTACCAGGTCATTATTAGAGTTGGATATTTTTATTGAACCAAGTCCTTAACTACCAGCTTAGGCGACCGGTCCACCCGGAACAGCCCCCAGTGCTTCTCCGGCTCCATAGGGTCCGGTGAGCCTTTCCAGGGCTCGTCGAATGCCTCGAAGACGAAGGTGAGGATTTCTTCAGCATCTGTCCAGCTCATGAGGTCGTCGTAGTAGGTTTTTTGTAAGCTCTCGTTGACGAGGCCGGGGTCAATGCCCTGACCATTAGAGCGGGTGGTCCAGCCAGCCTCTGTAATGACGACTGGCGTATCCGGGTAAAGGTTAGCGACGCCGTAATAGTTTTCCCTGGTGTATTCCAGGGATTCGTGGATGTGCTTATACTCCCAGACCGGATAAGTATGAATGGAGATGAAGTCGACCTCCTGAACCAGCGGGCGCAGCTTGTGCATCCAGGGGACGTAGTTTTCACAAAAAGTGACGGGCTGTTCAGTAGCAGTCTTAATACGGCGCACAAAAGCAATTACCCGCCCCACAGGCACATAGTGATCGGTCCAGTCTACACAGGCTTCGTTTCCTGCAGAGGTGCAGCAAATGATGTCCGGGTAGGCATTTGCCCACTCAATAAGCTTCTGTATTTGGGCATCATTCTTTTGTTTATTGGCAGCCAGGACTTCTTCCGGGTACACGCCACCGCCCCAGGGGCAGCCATAGTTGTTCATCTCCGCTACGATGTAAGCCCCGAGCATCACCTGGAAATCCAGCTTTTCCTGCCGGATGACTTCAAGGACCTTTGCAGCGTGCGGGTCGCAATCGTATAGCCTCAGGTATTTCCAGTGCCCTTCCAGGATTTTTAAGTCCTCAAGAATCTGATCATAGTCCGGATATTCACCAGAGGGATGTTGCCCGTCCCTAAAGCCGGAGTAGCAAATGGCCCGTCCGTAAGGGAAGGGCAAACGACTGTTTTGATCCATTAAAACTTGAGCTTTTCGTTTTTATCCCAAAGCCCCCAATAGGCGCCCACATCTCCCTCTGCGCCTACTTTCCAGGATTCGTCAAAGGAAGAAAAGTAAAAGATTTCAATATTATCCTCATTGGTCCACTGCTGAATATTCAGGAAATACCTGAGCGCATTCTCATATGAAGGGTGTGCATCTCCCAAACCGGTACCCTGACTGGGCCACCCGGTTTCCGTGATAATCACCTTTTTACCGTTTCCGGCGTGCAGCGCCTGATAGTACATTTGTTTGGCGTGCAGAAGGCTGTAATCAATGTGGCAACCTTCCCAGTACGGATAGCAGTTGGCCAGGATTACATCACAAGCTTCTGTAATTGCCGGACGGGCACTAAACTCGTAGTAGGCATCAACGTAACCCACAGGTATTTCCGGTGGCAGTGCCTCCCGGACACGGGCGATGTACTCAAGTAATTCGTCTTCGGTCAGGTCTCCCCGGTACATTACCTCATTGCCTACTGCGGCGATATCTACGTAACCGGCTTTGACCTGCCGGATCAGCCCTTCAATTTCCTTTTCATTCAGCTCTTTGTCGTCTCCCAGCCAGGCACCAACCAGCGTTTTCAACCCGAATTCACGGGCTACCTCCGGAACCAGTTCGTTGCCTTCAATACAGGAAAAACTACGGATCCATTTAATATGCGGCGCAATAATCCCCATACGCCTTCTGATTTGTGCTTTAGTGAGCACTGTTCCCGGCTTTTGCCCTTCATCGTAGGCACTGTAGCACAGGCCATGTAAGCCATCGCCCAGAACGTCTTTGAATAATGCGCCCAGTTCATCGGTGCTTTTCCCGAAAAAGTCTACGCCCTTCAGGCCTTCCAGTCTATCAACCCGTATTGACATATCGTTTAGTTGGTTTTAACGTTTTCAGAAATAAACTTGGGCTGCTCATACTTATCCCAAAGCCCCCAGCGGGTACCTACTTCCCCTTCATGATACACTTTCCAGGACTCATCGAAGGAAGAGAAATAGAACAATTCAATATCGTGTTCTTTTGCCCAGTTCTGGGCATTGATGAAGTACTTCATAGCATTTTCCTCAGATGGCTCTGCCGCCTCTACATTTTGCCCGGCACTAGGCCATCCGGTCTCGGCGACGATCACCTTCTTACTTCCTGCTACTTCCATTGACAACTGATACATCTGCTCCAGGAACAGCATCGCGTGGTCATTATCAGCTCCTTCCCAGAAAGGATAACAGTTAATCGGAATAATATCACAGGCATTAACCAAACCCGGCCGCTCCATGAACTGATAATAGGCATCCACATATCCTACCGGAATATCATCCGGCAGTAATGTTTTTACCCGCTCAATATAGTTAATAATTTCCTGCTCGGACAGCTCATTCCGAAGCAAAACTTCATTACCAACGGCAGCAATATCGACCAGGCCTTCTTTAGCTAAAGCCACCAAAGCTTTTATTTCCTCTTCATTCCGGTCCTTGTCTTCACTAATCCATGCTCCAACCATCGTCTTTAGCCCTTTTTCATGGGCAATGCGAGGGATCAACTCGTTACCCTCTGTACAGGAGAACGAACGGATCCATTCGGTATGCGGCATGATGATTTCCATACGGCGGTGGATCTGCTCTTCCGAAAGAATATCACCGGTTTCCTGTCCTTCAACATAAGGGCTGAAGCAAAGCCCGTGGAGGTTGAGGTTTAATTTTTCGGCAAACATATTCCGGATCTCAGCAGTTGATTTCCCGGCAAAATTTATTCCCGTAGCTCCATTTAGGTGCAAGCCGGACCGGATAGAAATTAATTTACCTGGCAGGTAAGCAGAGGAGCTGACTTTTACCATTTTTTTACGGTCAATAGCGGCACGGACTTCCAGCGCTTTTTCTTCCGTTACATCGTAATCCCGCATGACCCACATGGCAATCAGGGTTCCTACAATAGGCAAGCCCGAGAAAAATATGCGCAGCCCGGTAATAGCCTCAGGCTGATCCGTCCCCGGAATGCCTTCCTGAAAACCAACGATAGACAAAATCACCCCACTCAAACCGCCGGCAATAGCGAAGCCGAACTTGACCATCCACCAGTAAATAGCACCAAAAATTCCCTCCCGACGCTTGCCGGTGTTCAGCTCGTCCAAATCAATTACATCGGAGGTCATCGACATCATCAGGGTGAAAAGGCTGCCTATCCCAAAGGAGAAGAAAGGCAGGGCAAAAATAAACAGGTAGGGCTTGCCGGGAACCAGCAAAAACCAAAGCATCACATAGCCAATGATGGAGATACCCTGAGACAAAATAAAGGCTTGTTTCTTGCCCATTTTCCGGGATAACCAGGCTACAATCGGGATAACGATAAAGGTGGTGGAAATAGCTCCCAAACTTCCGAAAAGCGTTGGCCAAAAACCTGCATTTGCAGCATCTGCATCACCATTGAACAGGTGATAAACAATGATGAAAAAAGTAAAGGTGGCTACCGTATTAAACGCATTAAAAATGAGGAAAGTGGAAATGCACAACTTCCTGAAAGGCTTAATCCTGAGTGCTTCCTTAAAGCCTAAAATGATTTCATTGAAGCTCCCACCTATGTTTTTGAGTGTCATGGGGGAATAGTCCCTGTCAATGGTAGACTCACTTTTGATGAATATGGCTGGCACCATAGCCACAATCATCAGAACGATACCTACCCAAACCGCAAGTGTCCTGGTAGCTGTTTCTGCATCAGGAAACCACCCATCGGGCCCGTTGTCATACATAATAACCCAAAACCAGGGCGCAATTACCCAGGCCCATTGTCCTACCCACTGCGCGATGGCCATGATATTGGTCCGCTCGTGGAAATCGTCGGTGAGGTCCGGTGTCATCGCGCCGCAGGCAATTACGCCAAATCCGCCGGCATTTGAGATGGCAGAGACCAGATTGCGTTCGGAAACCCAGCTCATGGCGCCGCACAGGATGGCGGTCTCGCATCCCAGAAAATCGGTGGCGCGCT
>CAZNHN010000028.1:2900-27052 GCA_964572415.1 uncultured Phaeodactylibacter sp. | reverse complement strand
CAGGGCGCAATCACCCAGGCCCATTGCCCAATCCACTGCGCCGTAGCCATAATATTGGTACGCTCGTGAAAATCATCGCTCAGCTCATAGCCCATCGCCACATAGGGGACACTGAAAATGGTCAGCCCCAGATAGAAGGCAAAAGACCAAAGCATGAAGTAGGTGAAGTTATAATTGAGTGATACCTCAGCACCCGTTACCGGATCTGTTTTGTAGAGTTGCCACATCGCGACGAAAGCAACGCCCATAATGATGGCACCGATCATCACATACTGCCTGCGCCTTCCCCATTTGGATTTGGTGTTATCGGAAATAAACCCCATGATGGGGTCCGTGAAGGAATCGAAAATCCGGGGGAAAAAGTAAATAACGCCCCACATCCAACCTGGAAACCCCAGGTTTTGTACCAAAACCACCATAAATATCCCCAATACTGCCGGGAACATTTGGTTGGCCAGCATGCCCATTCCAAAGGCTACTTTTTGACCAAAGGGTACTTTATGCTTTACTGCTTGTGCATTGCTCATTGAAAAGTTGTTTCAGTTGTTCCACTTGTATCTGTTAAAAAACGCCTCTGCAGTTTTCCTGCAGGAATACGGTGACCCGATCTACTTCGGTAGCACCATCAGGCAGTTCCTCTAATTCTAAACCAGGATAGGAAAGCGCTTCTTTCCAGCTTTGAATAGTAGCGCTAAAGAACGCTGAGGCAGAAGGGTTCGTTTCGAAAACGATGATATCGTAGGACTCTCCTTCGTCGCCACCAAACCTGGTGATCACCTGCCATTCTCCGTTTCTTTTGAAAGAGGTATTGGTATTGTCCGATTGAGGATAATACTTACCATCGGAAGGTTTTAACAACACCCAAATATCTTTATCATGAGTCTCCGGGTAGACGCCCATGGTTAGAACCCTGCATTTAACGGAGTCCCTTTCAACCGGAGAAATGGTCTGCACCTTCCTGACCGGGTATTCTACTGTTATCTTGTTACCGGTGCTCACTTGTTCCATCTGTCCGGGCATCGCAACTGTCCCGTAGGAATATCCACCATAAATAACCAAAATAAAACCCAGTATCCCCAGTGGGACTTTCACTTTGGCATCCATAAGGTTTAAAGCGGACGCACCTATTTTTATGCTATCAGCAATCACAATTAAGATCAAAGCGGCACCAACCAGCAGGATTACTATTTCTGAAGACATAATTTATGATTTTTGAAGTGGCATAATTAGAGCTTCCCCCTACGTGCTTCCAACTCCGTTTTGATTTCCCGTGCCCGTTCTTCTGTCAGGCTGTAGCTCCACATGATCCAAATGGCTATGGCTGCCGTGATGGCCGGAATGACGATGTCTGCAATTCTCAGATTGGTGAGCGTTTCAGTGGTTTGCTGAGCCAGATTTTGATCAAAGCCGATCACTTTTAAGACCAGCCCGCCTAAAACCAGCGCCAATCCCTGACCAAGCTTCACCATCCACCAATAGATGGCACCAAAAGTTCCTTCTTTTCGGGGCATACCATTATCCAGCTCGTCCAGATCGCATACATCCGCTGTCATACTCATCATCAGGGTAAACAAACCGCCTATACCAAAGGACATTAAAGGAATAGGCATAAAGATCAGCCATGGGTTGGAAGGGTTAAATGCCCACCATTTGAGCCCATAGCCTACGATGGAAATGGCAGTAGAAATGATAAATGCCTTTCTTTTTCCCAATTTACCAGCCATCCAGCTTATGATGGGAATAATCAAAAACGCAGTGGCCATTGCACTGATTGTCGAGAACCAGGCCGGCCAGTTTCCTGCCATTCCATAGTCCCCGTTAAACATGTAGAAGACTATGATAAAGAAACTAAATGAAGCCACCATTTGGAAGCCATTGAAGACCAGAAAAGTAGCCCCGCATAATTTGACAAAAGGCTTGTTTTTACTGACCTCCACAATACCCTGGAGCAGGTCTTTCAAATTAGAAAATAAGGACTTGAAGGATAACTCTTTCCTATTCCCCATATGCGAGGCATCAATGCCTTTACAGAAAATGGCAGGTAATATCCCCAGCACGATACAGATCACACCAACTATAATAGATAGCCTTCGAACGCCTACGGCTTGTGATTCAAACAGGTCTGGATTAGCGATAAGCACCCAAAACCAGGGGACGATCATCCAGGCAATCTGCCCTACTGTTTGGGAGAATGCCATCAGCCGGGTACGTTCGTTATAATCTGAAGTCATTTCATACCCTAACCCAATTAAAGGCGTGGAGAAAATGGTATTTCCAATTAGGTAGACCAGTGACAGTATGAGAAAGTACCAGAAATTATACATTTGAGAATTGTTCTCATCCAGCTGCCACAAGACTGCAAACAACACCCCACTTAATATCGCACCTGCAAAAATATAAGGCCTTCTTCGCCCAAATCTGGACCGGGTATTATCAGAGATAAACCCCATGATCGGGTCCGTAACCGCATCAAACAGTCTGGGTAGCCCACCTAGTATACCTGCCAAAAAAGGATCCATGCCAAATGCCGTCAACAGGAAAAACATGAAAATACCCAGTGCACCCGGCAGCAAATTATTCACCAGGTGCCCGGCACCGAAGGCAGCCTTTTGGACTATAGGGACGCGGTCGCTGGCAGGAGTAATGTGTTTTGACATGATTCTTGGTTTTAGTTGTTGGCTTTTGTGGTTCTTCCAGCCCGGATTTGTAGTGTCAGCTTCGTCTCAGTCTTCTTTCCTGGCAAGCCAGGCGAAGTCATAAGCATAAAGCTGCCTGTTTTACTTATCGCGAATCATAATAGTTTGGATAGCCCGGGCACTAATTGAAACAGGGGCGGAACGCTCTCCAAGGGAGAGTTCTATATCCTTTTTACGATCAGTTGGGTTGAAAACCACCACTGCGACAGAGCCGTCCGGATTCCCGGCCGCAGTGACCTGAAGCTCCGAATCCGCATGATCAAAACCGATTCGGGTGGCGCCCGGGCGAATGAACTTGCTAAAATGGGCAAGCGTGTAATACAGCGGGGTAAAATAAACCTCATCTTGTTCCGGGTCAACGATTACCGGAGCCACACACCAGTTTTTAAACCAGTTAGGGCCGCCCTGCCGGTTGAGCACCATATTCCAATCCACCCAGCCGTCTACCCAGTTATTCAGGCAGCCGATAATATCACGGGCATAACGGTATACAGGGACATATTTGGGATGCAGGTGCTTCTGATCTTCCGGTGCCCAGTCCCAGCCCCAATCAGTAGCCTCTTTCGACCAGTACCAGTCGTCGTTTCGCCATTTAGGCACTTCAGCGTCTACACAAGCTTCGGTTTGAATAAGGTGCTTGTCGGGGGCTTTCTCATGGGCGTACTGCAATTCTTCCGGGAAAACCTCGAAGGTACTTGCGTACCAGTGGATAGCGGTGCCATCGTAGTATTTAGAGGAAGCCCCGGTCTTATACATTTCATCCACCCACTCTTTGAGGTGCTCCCGGTTTTGGTCGTATCCGAGCACTTTTGCACCCCGTTTATCCGCTTCCAGCCGTGGCCCCAGGTGGTGCTGAACAAAACGGGTCATTTCTTCCGGGCTGAAGTGCATACTCTCCCAGTTGTTATCGTTGCCCAGTGGTTCGTTTTCGACCGTAAATCCCCAAATATCAATCCCCTCCTTCTGATAGGCTTCCGCGTATTTGGAAAAAAACAGCGCCCAGGTATCATAATATTCGGGCAGCAGTTTACCGCCCATCCAGTCGTTATTGTCCTTCATCCAGGGCGGAGCCGTCCAGGGAGAGGCAATAATCTTAAAGCCATCTTCTGAAGCAGCCATGGCATCTTTGATCATAGGAATGATATCCCCCCGGTCTTCCTCAATCGTGAAATGCTCCAGGGTCGTATCGCCCTCCACCGGAGCATAGGAGTACTGCCCAAGTGAGAAGTCACAGGAGTTCATGTGGGTGCGGGTCAGGGAATAATGTGCCCCTTCTGAACTGAAATAAGCGTTGATGATTTTTGACCGGTTCTCAGGGCTGAGTTGATTAAGCAGGAAAGCAGAGGCCTCCGTAAAGGAGCCTCCAAATCCGGTAATCTTCTGAAAGGTCTCTTCCGGTTTGATGGTCAGCACAGTAGGATTTTCCGCTTCCGGAAAGGTCTCCAGGGCGGTAAGCTGATGCCCTGAAGCGGAGGTTTCAAACACCTCTGTCGGAAGCAGAGCCTCTGACTGGCATCCAGTCAGGGCGGCAAGGGCAAACAGGCAATGGGGTAGTAAACTTTTCTGCATAGGTTTTAGTCGGTTTTGGTCAGGACACTTATAATAATTAACGGGTACTTTCGACAGACATCAGCGGCGGTGGCAGCACTTGTTTCATAAGCTGCTCTTTATCTCCTCCAAAAGTCTTGGTCACGGCCTTACCTCCCCGGCCCAATCCTTCGAATACCCCCTGGTCTACCAAATCCCAGAGCGCATATTTAGCCTGTCCCTCCACGGTGAACAGACCGAAGTGGTTCTCAGACCCCTGTGGATTGGCGGCATCTTTCCAGTTCTCATCAAAAGCCTCGAAGTAGAAACAGGAGATGCCGGCTGATTCAGTCCATTCGCGCATCCGATCATGGTACAAAGCGGACTTATACTCATCCGTTGCTTTTGATCCTTTGGGGCCATAATAGCCCCCTGAGGCAGATGCCCAGCCTGTTTCTCCGATATGGACGGGTTTGTCTATACCAAGACTAACCATGTAGTCTTTCGTATTCTGGTATTGCGTTTGGGCGTACTGAAGTGCACGATCCATAGCCGCATCAATCTGCTCTTCCAGGCCAAGCTCAGCTTCTGATTCAGTTACCCCCCAGAAATCGGGATTGTAATGGGTATCGTGCATCGGGTAAGTATGCAAAGAGATAAAGTCCACCGCCCGGATCAGCTTTTCTAAATCGGATACATGATATTCGGCATCTCCCCCACCCCAGGAAGCAAAGTTATCAGAACTGGTAATCCACAGATCCGCAGGGATCTCCCCATTTGCCTTGAGATTCTGCAGGTGGTTGACCCATTTCAGGATCACATCGGGCTGCACGAAGTAGGTGGCTGCCCACTTGACCATGGCTTCGTTGCCCACCGCAATGATTTTGACAATATCGGGGTATTGATTAGCAAGTTCTACTGCCGTGGCAATTTCAGCGGTATTGGCTTCCACGTCTTCCTGGCTGTGGTCCGGATTATCCGTAAACGCCCCTTTGCAATTGATCCAGGCTCCCAGCATGACGTACATTTCGAATTCAGGGTCCTCAGCTTTGAGTTCACGAATAGCAGCAAGCACATTGGCAGCATGATCGAAATGTACATTATAGGTACGAAGCAACCTCACACCCATTGCGGCAAGCAATTGCATATCTTCCTTTAATTGCGGAATGGTGGGCTGTACGTCACGGCTGTTGGTACGATATCCGCCATAGGAAATAGCCCGGTAGGATGAGTTGCCCAGAATATCAGCTGCCGTCACTTCATTTGGTTTTTCGTTACCCATGTTTTTCTTTTCATCAGTCACGTTCCCGCATCCGGGGCTTATCATAAGTGTAGCCAGCAGGCTTATGCCCGCAAGAAAAACCAGCTTAAACGTTTGCTTCTGTTTCATGACTATTTCAGGTCTTTTGGATCCAAAAGGACGGTCAGCTTCACCACCTCACCGGTGCGCTCGAAAACTTTAGTGCTAAGTGCTTCATCAAGTAAGGCCTCATCGGAGTGCTGCTTGGTGCCATCCCGGAGTTCAATTTCCAGCCCAGGTTTATCGCTGAGTTGGTAGACCACAGGCACCTGGCAAATGGAAAATGCAAGTGACCCTGCCGACAGCGCTATTTCTTTGGGATCATTACTTAAGTCCCGGTAAGTATAGGTCGATGGCGCATTCAGGAACTCTTCCTTTCGCAACAGGCAGGGATCAAACTTTAGCTGCCCGCTGTCAAAAAAGACCCCAAGCTCTCCAAAACGGCTGAGAATATCCTCCTTCACCTGCCCGGTCATACCTGGCTGTTGCGCCCCTTTGCCGGCAGGCGTATGGGAGTAGGGATCGGTAGGGAAAGCGCCATAGAGCGATGGAGATTTATGCACGCCTATGCCCTCGTTAATCTCGTAATAATGTTCCAGCAGGCGACCTACCACCTTATCGCCGGCATCCTCACGGATCGCTTTCAGGCAACACTCCTGAACAGCCAACTGAAGCTTGGAAACCATGTGCCAGTATATAGAGCCCAGGCCTTCATAACCAAAGAAAGTCCCGGACCGGCCGGTGAAGGCTTTGTGGTTAAATACCTCCTCAAAGATCTGGAGGATAAGCTTTCGCTCTGCTTTTGCTAAGGCAGCGTATTCGGTGTCAGCCAGGTTATCCAGGGCAGCTTTAAGGTCATTGGCATTTTTGAAATTACCGTTGAAATGGTACGCGCCATTGATATCCTGATACAGGATTTGTGCATTCCCATCGGCAACCAGCTTTTGGAGCAGCCCGGATTGGGCAACCAGCCTGCCCGGGATGTTATTCTTATCGACAAAACGCCCCAAATCCTTATTGGGATAAAGCATGTAGCTGTACTGATCCGGCCGGAACAGAGCGCTTTTTTTCATGGCATCCAAAACTTGAAGGGCATCCTTAGCGTCCAGAGAACCAGCGCTGAGCACGGCCACCTGTCCCTCAAGCATCTCATCCAGGTATTCGATGGATACACCACCGTCTTCTTCTACAGCCATGAGATTGTAAGCATGGTAGAGCCCATCCTCACGTTCATTTGCCTTGACGGAATGATCCAGGTATTCCAGGCTTAGCCGCACAAAGGCTTTGAGCTCTGCCAGGGCCAGCTCGTGCTTTTGCCCGGAGAACCCATGCTCGTAAACCTTGCTCCGGTAGTCGCTCGCAGCCTGCCCGAGCCCTTCGAGCACAGCCATTCTGTCTTTATCGCTGAATGTCCCGGATAATAACTTTTCATTTGACTCCAGCGCTTTGGAAATCCCCTTAAAGCAGTCCAGCAACTCCGCCGACACCCTGACCGATTGGGCTTCCGTTTTGGCAAACAGGCCGTCGAAAAATTTCAGGAAGCGGCGCATGTAATATAAGGTCACCATGGACACACCGTTGCCCACTAATGCATTATTGGCATCGTTCCACTCCGGACGCTGGGTATTCATCCAGATGCCTCCTTCCGGAATGAAATTGGACATTTTAGCCAGCAGTGCCGCCAGCATTTTCTCTATAAAATTCACCTGGTAAATCTGACCGCTCTGATCAGCCAGCAGTGCACCATCGGCACCCATCTGATCTCGTTTCTGCCGGATGGCCTGATCCGCCTCATGGTCAAACTCGATAGTGTCCTTGGAATTTTCCAGAATTTTATCAAAAGACTTGATTTTGTAAGGCACATTCGCGTAAACGAAAATATCTTCGCCAAAGTACTGCTGCAAATCACCCGGGGACTGGTTTTCCCAAAATTCCAGCAATTTCAGAAGGTAAATAATTTGATGGTCGCCCCAGTAGCCAATGTATGACCAGGCATCATCGGGCTCAATGGTTTCCCAGTCGAAGCCATCTTTCGTTACCCGGTACGGATTGTAGCCGTCGAAGGTAGTGGCATTTAGGAACTTGTGGACCATGCTCTCCACAAAGCGCGGGTAGGAATGCGCAAGGGCTTCCCAATTTTGAAAGATATCCCGCCAGTTGCCCTCATAATCGAGCACTTTCGAGCCATCGAGTTCGCTGCGTGTATTGATAGAAAATTTATTCCAGGGGCGGCTGGGGTCTCCGTGGCGGCGGCTAAACTTCAGGGGCAGGTACTCCAGGCAAAGGCGCAGTAAATGAGTATTGCCGACAGATTTTGCAGCCTGGCGCAGCTCGCTCAGGGGAAACACTTCCGGTAATTTAGAAAGCATAGTCTGAGCCGCCTTGAAGACGGTCTTGTTGGCTTTAGCCAGATATAAGCTCAGGTCTGCCTTTTCAATTTGATAGTGCTGATCGAAAATCCCTCCCCGCATGATATTGAACAACACGTTGGAGAAGTGGCGGGCATCCCGGAACCCGTCAGCTGTGCGTTGCAGGCCGTCAGCAGCTGCATCCAGTCCGATGAGGCGGTCCGTCCCAAGTTTAACATCTGCCATTACTTTAGCCGACAAGTCCTCAGAAGACTGAAGCTGCTGCATGATTTGAGCGATATCTGCGTGGTTCTTATTGACATCCGCCAGAATCATCCATTGTTGGCTGTCTTTGGGAGACAATTTTATCACTTCATTTAAGAAGTACGCTCCTTTCTCTGCCCGGACATCAATTTCTTCTTCAACAGGCTGACCTGCTCTGAACGCCTCTAATTGCAGTGAAGAGATCAGGTACTTCGGTGCGCTCAACCCCAAAGACCAAACAATGTTTGCTTTCAGAGCTTCACTGGGTTCTGCCCGGTCAACGATAATGGCGCTCAGCGCGTAAATACCCAGTCCAGCCTCTTTTTCAAGCTCACTTTTCTTGTAGGCATCTACCAAGTTGCTCTGACGGGTTTGCAAATCACTGTTGACTCCGTAAGGCATTATGTTTTGAATCCCGTCCAAAACTTCAACGGTAACACTCTCATCCGAATCATTGATCAGGGTCGATTGCCGTACAAATCCAAAAGCGTCGCTTGAGCTCCACTGATAGCGAAAGGTAAGCCCAAGGTCGCTGTTGACCTCTTCAAATAAAACCTTATTCCCATAGATGTTTTTATAGAGGTTTCTGTGAATTGCATACTGGCCTTGCTGACGAGTGGAAAATGGTTCCCACAGTTGGGTTTCCTTTCCTGCTTTTTCAACCCGGAATATGGACTTGCTGCCCGTCATTTCAGCCGATTCCGTGATTTTGTCGTCGGTGTAATAAGGAAACAAGGCGTATTCTGAGTTTTTGCGGCCTGCCGTTAGCCCACCGTTACTGGCGATAAAGAGCCAGTGATTGGAATCACTAACGATGCTCATGAAGAAAGGCCGCATGGCATCACTGTTAGAGATCTTGAAAAAGGCTTCGCCTTCGATTTTCACCCGTTGGATATCAACGGAAGCAGGAGATTGATGGTCACCCATAGATGTGGACACTTTGTTTTGACAAATATTATTGAACGGCTTTAGTTAGGCCCGTTGTAAACCCTGACGTAGTCTACAAGCATAGTTTGCGGGAAAACGGTATTGGGCCCTACAGCTCCAACAAAGTCTCCTCCCACAGCAACGTTCAATATAATATAAAACGGTTGATCAAATACCCATTCCCCTTCCACATCTTCAGGTGTGATCTGATTATACAGCACATCATCTACGTAGAAGTTGATATAATCCGGTCCCCACTCGATACCAAAAATATGGAAGCCCGTATCAAACCGGTCTTGAGGCAACTCATACTCTTTACTCTCGGCGTCTCCGGCAGAATAGCCGGGCCCATGTACGCTACCGATAAGCGTGGAAGGATCCTGGCCACGGTACTCCATGATGTCAATTTCGCCACACTGTGGCCACCCCACTTCATCGATATTGCTGCCCAGCATCCAAAAAGCTGGCCATAGCCCTTGGCCCCATGGCAATTGCATGCGTGCCTCAATACGGCCATAACGCTGCTCCACTTTACCTTTTGTCGTTATTCGGGCCGAGGTGTAAGCAGATCCCTCAAAGCTTTCCTGCCGGGCAGTGATGTGCAACATCCCCCCTTCAACTCTGATATTTTCGGGTCGGTCGGTGTAATACTGAAGCTCGTTGTTGCCCCAACCTACGGGCAGCCCGTTGTTGACGCCATTGCCAAGCTCATAATTCCATACGGATTCATCTACCGGTCCGTCAGTATCGAAATTATCCTCAAAGGCGAGGTCAGTGAACGTGACTACTGTTTGTGTCTCACTGTTTTCACATCCAGTAAACAAAAGCGCTAAGCACAGTGAAAACACCAGGCTTGCAGAAAGTCTGTATTTTTGAAAAAATGATGTCTGCATTTTTTTATTTTTTGATGGTGAATTACCCAATCTAATTTCTGCTTTACTACGGGCAGGTTTCATCAAAGCCTACCGAAATATTCGTTGGGCTGAGCTGCCAGTTTCCTTCAAAGGATACTTTACTCCAAAGCAAATTTAACTCGATGTCAGCAGGGGGCGTATCCGTCCAGGTCAGGGTGATACTCAGCTCGCCGTCAACCGAGTCATCTACAGGAGATACTGCCGGAGAACCTGTGATAGGACCAGTAAGGTTGTTCACGATCAGAACATCAACAGGGTCGTCGTCAGCTGATGCAATCGTTACTTTCATAGATTGAGCATCTTCATTAGAGATTGTCAATAGAATAGCAGACGGAGTTTCCGCAGGAATACCCAGGTGAGTAACTTCTTCCTCACAGTATTAAGCATCACCGCCGCCACTAAAGCCTTCACCATGGAAGTAAATGTTGTCCAGATAAATATCCCCGTTACCCTCAAACTTCAACTGAATGATGTCTGCCAGGTCTACAGGTGAAAAATCCCCCAGGGGAATATCCACGCTTGCCCAACCAGTTGTAGGAACGGACAAGGCACTGGCCACTTCCGTTGGTCCGGTACTGATCAGAAAGGCACTTAAAGCGGTTGAATTTTCTGTCCAGTAATCGATGTGGAGGAAATCCATTTCGGATGCATCCACCGGAGCGATCAGCTCAAGCCCCTGAAAGTTAAGCCCGGTATACAACAGGGTGTTGTTCCCTTCAATACTCACTTCGGAGACCACCGTCGCCTGCCCCCAGTTGGGGTTAAGGTTTCTGTCAACATCAGTGTAGGCGTCACTAAAAATGGAAATGACATCTGCTTCGCTTTGCGTTGGCGCTGGAGCCGCTACCTCAGGCCCTGTAGGCCCGCCGGAGCCTCCGTTATTATAAAAATAGATGTTATCGACAAAAACACTGGATATCGTCGCATCCGAGAGAAAGACAACCTGTGCTAAATTGGAACGGCCAGCCAGGTCTCCCATATCTGAAAACGGAACATCAAGACTATACCATTCGCCTTCTGTCAGGCTTGAGCCGTCAATCCTGATTTCTCCGGAAGAATCGTCATTTGTACCAAAGGTGTTGTCCGGCCCAACATCAGCAATTCTAACCGTTAGAAAGTCTCCGGGCTGTACACTTTCCCTCGGCTGCACGTCTACGTGGAAGTGCGTCATGCCGGAAGCATTTATAGTAGGAGCATTATCCAGAAACTGAATGCCAACAAAGTTTAGATCTGTGTAAGCAATGACATTATCCCCGCCAAAATTAAGATCATTTTGCCCCTGAGTGGTTTGGAAGGGCGCCCAGTAACCGTTGTAGTAATCCACCGGCACATTGGGATAAGCATCAGAGAAGATAGAAATCACATCAGCTGGATCCTGAGTGGGGACTGGGGCCCCCCGATACTCACCGGTAACCTCTACAATGACCGAACCTGCGGCTTCCACACCATTTAATGAAGCCGTAATGGTAGCCTCCCCCGGCCTGATTGCCACTATCAGCCCCTGCTCATTAACAACGGCTACAGTTGTATCAGAAGATGTGAATTCAAAGTAAGCCGGAGCGACACTGATCGTCTGATCCTGCCCATCTCCTAAATTGACCGTTTGCGTTAATCCGGGGATTTCCGTTGTTACGCCGGCAAATGTTGAGACAGCAGCATCCTGACCGCCAGCAATAGCTGGCCGGGGCTGTGCTATTTTGCCCGTCTTCTCAAATTTCACTTCATCAACCCAAAAAGAGTAACCTGCTCCGTCTTCAGGCCCTTCAGAATACCAGAACAGGCCGGCTATCTGCGTCAGCTTGGAAGGATCAGGAATGGCAATAGTATACTGACGCCAATTGGTGGTCAGTTCCAGGTTGAAGAGCGTTACCGCGTACTCGTCCTCTTCAAAGTCCTGCCCAAAACCAATTTCATTAATGGTACCTTGCTTGCTGGCTTTCGCCCAAAAGGTAAGGGCATCGAAACCGGAAAGGTCACGCCCACCGTAATCCGGGAAAATGGCTCCGGCATAAGCACCATTGGGATCGCCTACGTTAGGCACATCGAACCGCATAGCAGATTCTCCTTCGTAGACGGTTTCTTCGTCAACTGAAAAAGCTTCAAAGAAAGAATCCCCAAATGGCAGGTACTCCAGACCGGCACTGAATCCGTCAATGAAGACTTCCCCGTTTGGGGGAAAAGTAGCAGGTTTGGCCTCTTCAGAAAGATCTCTGGTGCAATTACTTATGAGCAGGACAAATCCGAAAAAAAGAAGGATATTAAGTTTCATGACTATATTCTTCATGGCTTTATTTTGTTTCAGGTTGTATTCTAGTTACCAATGTTAACGTGGAGGTAAGTTCTAAACTCCCACTCTGTTCCGTTGTCAAAACCTACCGGGCTGATCTCAGGCTCTTCTGCGAACTCGGAAATCGCCAGGTTGGGAAGATAGCGGGGCGAGAACTCATTCAGGGAACGCCAGGTCCAGCGCACGCCCAATTGTGTGCCCGGCAGTATAAACCAATCTGGCTTACCCAGAGTGGTGGACACGTCAAACATCAATTGAAGCGGATAAGTCAGGTTAAAGTCACGATGGTAATCAAAGGGGCCCCAATCATTGATTTTGACCTGGGAAGTGACCTTAAACTTTTTGTAGATGGCCCTCAAATCCATAGCATAGCGCTCGAGTAACCGATCGCTGTCGCCATTAGCCTGAGCCGTTCCAAACAGGATGTTGGCGATTAGCCCAAGATCCGGATTCACTTTGGAAACCATTCTGATATTGGACTCCCAAAGGTCTTGTGCCGGTGCAGCTCCGGGAAACGCGAAGGAGGTACGATTACCCAGGAAGCCAATAGCGGCATCCATCGAGGTAGGCAGATGCCGGTAAACGAGCCCGGCGCTCATGGCAAACTTGGCATCCTCCGAACGATCATTGTCCCATTCATACATCCAGGTACCCGGTGTAGGGTCGAAGGTAATCAGCAGCTCTCCGGCAATAGTTTCCCGGTTGCCGTCTCTGACTACAAAAGGATCATCCAGTATATTTCGCAGTCGACCAGGCCCCCCCACATCTCCAGGCATAGGATCCACCAACGGCTTCTGCCACATGAAGTTTGGCGCAACCTGGAACTTACCGATCGTGTAAGTAAAGCCGGTCAGGAAGTTATTCATATTTCCGCTACCGCTATCCTTAAGCCTCCATCCGGTGAAGGTACGGGTCGCATCAAAACCACCGTTGGCAACAAGCCCCATGACAGAGCCCTGGGCGTACCAGTTGAATGCCCCTTTTGAAAACTTGACTTTGGCTTTTCCGCCCCAGTTGTCAGAAGGGTTGATCTGATCTTCAAATACTTCCTGATTGCCCGGTTCTCCCTGTACAATTTGGAAACTACGCCCATTGAGAGGAGACCCGCCCCAAATACCGCCTACCTCAATTTCAAGTGGACCTAATTCCCGTTCTACATGAACAGTAGCTCTTCGGGTTTTTGGCATCGGCACCGCAATAGAGGTAACGAATTCCGGGGCGTCGTCAATATCTTCGTGGAAAACACCAGTGACTTTAAAATGATTTATTTCCCGGCCGTATTTAACCAGCACTGCGGGGTTGGCCCCCCACCACAATTGCGGACCGAAGGCAACATTCAGGCCTTTAAAGGCATTCTTACCATCGATTTCCATACCCAGAATCTCGCCATTGTAAATATCCAGGTTGGGGCCATAGTTCGCTTCCGGATACAACCCAAAGAAGTCACCCTCGTACTGCCAGTGGTAATGACCAGTCCGGTAGAAGCCTCTGACATCAAAGTCCTTTCCGGTCCAATCTACTTCAGCATTATATAATCTCAAATTGCCGTCACTTCGGTTTCCGGTGCGGTCACGGACAATATTCTCGTAAAAAATTTCATCGATGGGGTTATCTGCAACATTGCCTACCAGGTTAAAATTGGCCGTAGCGCTGAGACTGGGGCTTGGATTGGCTTCCACGCCAAAAAAGAAAGACTGCATGTGGTCAAAGCCCAATTCATCCGGGAACGTCGTCAGGTTGGGGTCGTTCTGAATTGCCGGATCAGGTGCATCGGGTGTTGTGAGCAATGTCCCCCCGGTATTAAAGGTTTCAAGCTCAGCTCTAAAGCCACTCAGACTGAGTTTCCGGTCATCTCCCAAAGCAGCTTTGTCCCCCCGCGCTCTAAGTACGGCGTCCATAAGCTGAATGTTCTCGAAATAGGCACTCACTGAAGCCACCGTTGTACCAGGTGCATAGGGGTCCAGCTGATGTGCTTCCTTCAGCGCATAGTAAGCAGCTCTTGGGTAAAGAGTGTACAAACCGCGCTCGTTGGTAGGCCCCTTGGCGCAAATACCAAACCACTCTTCGTTCATGTTATTCTGGCCTTCCCGGTAGTCGATATAATATCCGCCGTTTGACCAGGAAGCGTTGTTGTCGTGTACATCTGCATTTTCCCGGTCATCAAATCCAAATTTCCACCAGCCATCACTAAACTGGAAGGTAAAACCGCCGATAGAATTGCCCACACCTCCAACGCCGGCAGCATTCGCATAAATCTCTTTCCAGTTTTCTACCATATAGTAGGCCTGCATCTTTTGGTCTTCGGCCATTTCCACAGCATTGAAAGCATCTGCACCAAACTCGGTAAACAGGATAGGCATATTTAGCTTGTCCAGTACTACCTGGAACATATCACCGAAGGACTCGCCCCGGTAAGTGTTCGTTCCGTAGATATCCACGTCTTTGCACTCCTCTGCAATGATGTCAATAAAGAGCACATCGCCGTTACAAATGGCTACCGGATGAGAAGGGTCAATGGCTTTCATGGCTTTGGCAGCTTCGTTCATCAGCTGGTACATTGGGCGGCCACGGGACTCACCAATGAAATCAATCCTGGCCTGATCATCGGGAAAATCCTCTGTCTCCGCGCCCTGCCAGAAGAGGCCGTAGTTATTTTCATTGCCCAGGAGGTATAGCAGAAGCCCCGGGGTGTTTTTGTATTCTTCCACCAATTGGGTGACTTCATCCATCAGAAATTCCTGGGTCCTCGGGTTGTCATACAGGGTGACAGGCGTCCACACTCCATCTAAAGTGAGTCCATATCTTCCGAAAGAATGGTTGAGCATAGTGTAGATACCATAATTCTCGTAAATGTACTTTATCCACCGGGCGGGTACGCCGGTGTATTGCCGGATTACATTGACATTCATGTTGCGAAGCAGAGACATTTCTGCATCCAGTCCGGCTTTAATAATATCATCTGGTTTTTTCCAGAAGTCTGCATTTACAGTATTGGTTCCAATTGGGATGTAATCCCAGTTCATACCATTAACCATAAAATCAGAACCATTAACGACCAATTTCATTCCCTGATCGTCCCGTACGATCCTGACATCATCGGCCTGCCCGATGGCGGAGAAGGCGATTATGGTGGAAAGGAATAGAGTATAGATGTGCTTTAACATGGAACAAGGTTTTATTCAGTTAAGTAGCTCCTGAGGTTTCCCAACTCTGTAATTGATTAAATTAAGTCAACCCCTTATTTTAAAAACTGATGCTATGTTAACCCAAAAAAGTAGCATTTTGACCCAAAAGCTAAAAAACTAAACTCATCAATTCTTTCACTTTCATTATCTTTGGCACTACAAAATTACACAACTATAAAAACAAACCATTGATTAACAATTAATTATGTCCATAAAGAACTTGCACAAGTTACTATTTGTCACTCACCATACATTTTTTTCACTTCTTTTAATCACCCTTCCGGCACTTTTGGCAGCACAGTCAATGCCTGGCGCATATCCCATCCAAAATTTCACACCGTCCGACTATAAAGCAGGGATTCAAAACATCGATTTTGCCCAGAACCGGGACATGCGGATTTTTGTGGCCAACAACCTCTGCGTGCTTGGTTTTAACGGGACAGAATGGGGGCGCTACAATTACAAAAGTGGGAAAAAGCACCGGTCGCTGGCCTTTGATGAAGATACCGATCGCCTGTACGTGGGCGCGCAGGGCGAGTTTGGATATTTTGAACAAGACTGGGCTTATGTTTCACTTAGCGACCAGCTACCTGAAGATGAGCAGGAATTCGATGAAGTCTGGGATGTGTATCTGCTCGGTCAGCAAGTTTATTTCTGTACCTTTCAGGGTATCTATGTCTATGACGGCTCAACAATTGAAACCATACGTCAGGAGCAAAACCTGGAACGTACTTTTTTGGTCAATAGTGAGCTTTACGTTCAGGCTCAATCAGGGATTCTTTATGAAGTTAACGGCAATAAGCTCACACCTGCGCTGGGAGGCAAGCCATTAACGGGCATACTAGCAGGAATGATTACCTACGAGCAGGGCCTGTTGCTGTTTTTCAACTCCGGGGAGGTGATATACCACACCGCACTGGAGTCTTCTCCTAAATTTCCTGCCCTGATTGAAGGCCTTAAAGGTACTTATGTCAACCATGTCCTACAGCTTTCTGACCGTCGCCTGGCCATTGCAACGCAGGCAGCGGGGCTTTTCCTGTTTGACCCGCAGTCCCGCACCACAGAACGGATCACAACTAAAAACGGGTTAGCTTCCAATGCCTGTCTGCGCAGTTTTCAGGACTATCAGGGTAACCTGTGGATTGGGATGCAAAACGGGATTGCACTACTGCACATCAATTCTCCGATGCGGCTGCTTGGAAAGGGCATGAACCTTCAGGGTAGCGGTTATGAAGGCTTCACCACCGGTGAAGGAACCTACTTTACTACTTCAAGCGGCATCTTTTTTCTTCCGGGAGGCGGAAACCAATGTACGTTCTTACCGGGTACAGAAGGTCCGGCATACGATATTGAACGGATTGGCGGCCGATTGTATGCGGGGCACCACCGGGGACTGTTTTTATTAGAAAACGGACAGGCCCGTCAAGTTGCTGAAACCGATGGGCTGTGGACAGTCAAAACTTTAAATGCCCACCCCGGATACGCAATCGGCGGCACTTATTTCGGGCTTTATCTTTTCAAATTCAATACGGCACAGATATTATCCCCCCTACACCCAATTAGTGGTTTTGATTTATCCAGCCGCTTTTTTGAGGAAGATGCTACTGGCAAAATCTGGGTAAGCCAATACTATAAAGGGCTCTACCGCCTGAATTTGTCTGAGGATTTAAAATCAGTGAGCTCTACTGTAATCACCTCACCCTCCACACCGCTTGCTAATGAGCAGGCCTCGCTGGTTCGGGTTGAAGACCAGCTTTTACTCGCCTCAAGCGCCGGGCTCTACCGACTGAATCCTGAAAATGAAGAAATTGATGAAGCGCCCCTGTTTACCCCAAATAGTGAAGACCAACCCATTTACCTGGTTGCTCAGGACAGAAAGAACAACATCCATGTGTTATCTGATACCGATGCCGGGTTCTATGATAAAATCAGCCAGGATAACTACCGGTACCACTCTTCCTCCCTTTATCAGCTTAGATATCACCTGAATAATGATCTGCTGCAAGCTTCTGTTGATATTGATGATGGGGTACTTTTTTCGGCAAATGAGGGATTTGTTCATTATATGCCAGAGGAGGAAGATCAGCCGCAGCTCGTTCAGCCCTTAATTATCCGGCAGGTCACCAATGCCTCCAACCATCAGGAGTTGTATGCCCTGAGCCCATTCTCTGAAGCCCCAGGGAACCCTGCCAGTATAGAAATCAGCCAGGGAGCCAAAGTCCTCAAATTTAGTATTGAAGGGTTTCAGTTTTCTAACTTGAATGACACCCAGTACCGTTTTTTCCTGAAAGGGTTTGATGAGCAGTACTCCCCATGGAGTAGTTTAACCAGCAAGGAGTATACCAACCTCAAGGCAGGCACTTACGAGTTTACAGCTCAGGCGAGAAGTTACCTTGGGCAGACGACCACCAGCACTCCAATTGTTGTAACGGTTACGCCGCCATTTTATAAAAGCAGCATTGCCAAACTGCTCTACGCGCTTTTGATCATCGGATTAATTATAGCGCTTTCGCTTATCCAGCGCAGGCGCTATCAGCTCAAAGCCCGGCAGCTCGAGCAGCAACAGCAACTGAAGCTGCAAAAAGAACAGCAGAAACTTAGTCTGGCAGAGGAAGAGAAAAAAGAAACCCTTAACCGTTTGAAGCGCGAAAGGGTGGAAACCGAGTTACGGCACGTTAATAACCTCTTGGCTGCCTCCACCATGAACCTGGTGGTCAAAAACGAATTTATCGACTCCATTAAGCAGGAGCTCCAGTCTCTGAAGGAAAACGGCCGTTGGGCAGAAGCCAAACAGGCTCTGGAGCGCATCGTTAGGGAAATTGACACCAACCTCAAGCTCCAGGAAGACTGGGAGCAGTTTGAGTATCATTTTGATAAAGTGCACGGCAGCTTTCAGACCCGTCTGCAGCGAGACTACCCCGACCTGTCACCCAATGAGCAAAAGCTTTGCACCCTCCTCCGCCTCAACCTCAACACCAAGGAGATCGCCAACCTGCTGAGTATCTCACAGCGGGGCGTGGAGGTGGCCCGCTACCGTTTGCGCAGAAAACTGGGTTTAGAGAAAGGGCAAAACTTGTCGAAGTTTATTTTGGAGTATTGATGTACAGCCCGACTCTGGCTTCATTTTTCCGGAGTTTATTTTATCAATAGAAATTGCGTGGCAAACGGATCAATTTTATGTTTTTTTGTCAATGGCTTTTTCAAATCCTGCAAAATGATCATCCTGCGCTTCCACAACAGGCAGAAACGCAAGCAGACCTAACGCAGCCCAAATTATTTTCGTACTCATTTGTTTATAGTTATTTCCGGAGCGCAAATACTGCTTTGCAGCCCTGTACCCCTTGTTAAGTTGTTGTATAACATACAAGGCTTTCGGATCACCTCATCTCTAATTTCCGGAAAGCCTCTACCGTACTCATTCCCTTCCTCACAAGTAGCGCGAAGAGCTTTTCTGCTCCGGCACCCCAAAGTTTCTTCATCGCGCAGCGCTACTTGTTTAAAGTTAACCGAAAGGTCTCAATGGCGTATTTTCCGATCTTCAGCCCCGGACCAGTAGGTTGCGGGTTCTCCTCAATGATATTGGTGTGTTCGTAGGCCCCAATATTGAAAAAGGAGCTAATGCGGGCTTCGGTATCTCTGCCTTCCACCTCATACATTCGCAAAATCACGTGGTCGGAATCTTCCGCCTTCTTTATAGCTGATATCATGATATGTTCTGTGCCAGTAGAAAAGAAACTAAGTGCCTCTGGCAAGTTAGCCGCTGAGGCAACATCAGGGTTAAAGATGACCTTCAGAGGTTCGTTCTTTTGCCTGGCTACTTTTTGCCCTTCCAGGCTACCTGTTTTGCTGGAAGTCAGGACATGGTGAAAATCGTGATGCCCTGCCTGAGCATAATCATTTCCTTCCCAGTGACAGGACACCCTGCTTGCCAGTAAAACATGCTGAAGGAGTGCCTTCCCACCGCTCTTCTCCGTGGGGTCCACCCAATCGGCTGCTGCCACGGATGAGCTTAGGGTAATGGTCATCTCTTCATCAGAGGCGGAAATCCAATCCATTATCGCCCGGGGGTGTACATCCTTACAAAGCGGAGTGTAGCGCTCACCAGCGGTTTTGATCTCATCTTTGCCTACACGTACCCGGCCAAAGGGAACCTCGTGAGCAATTTCTGCTGCCTCCATATTGATGGGGAATGCCGTTCTGAATTCCCGGAACAGCTCTCCTGACCAATTGCGTAGCTGGGTATCAAAATACAGGCGTTTGAGATCGTGGTACAGGGTCAGTTCCTGCACAACAACTGCATGCAATATGTCCTGCCTCAACTGATACCTGGTATAAACGGGACCAGCCTCCACCATTTCCCATTTTGTACCATGAAGGCTCACCTGATCGAAGCCGACCACCTCAGGTTGCTGAATATCTCCAAACTCGCCGGCTCCATTCCCCATCGATTGCAGCGTAAAGAGGTCCCCGGCCCTGAAGTTTTTTGTATCGAATAAAGCCCGGTCCATCTCCTTATCGTATACCTGAGTAATGCCTCCCACGCCAAACTCCACCCGATAAGAGGCATTCTCATAAATGGATACGGAAGCAGCCTGAGGCTTTGGGCTCAACGCTGGCTTTTCATTTCGGAGGTAGTAGGTGGCGTAGCCTACTGCCGGAATCTCCCTGGCAACAAAAGTCAGGTCAGCGCTTTTCAGGCTGCCATCATCGTAGTAGGCTTCGTTGGCTGTTTGAGCAGCCACCTCCTCGCCCTCTGCAGAATAAACAGTAACATCCTTGTATGCCCCTTGAACGAACTGTACCTCAACGGTCACCGGGTCAGTGCGGGACCAGGACAGGCTATTAAAAAGCACAATGGGGATTCCCGCTTCTGTTTTCACCTTAATTCTTCGGGCGATGAATGAGGTACTTTCATCCAAAAGCCTCTGCCCCATGTTTCTGGACTTCACCAGGTTTTCCCTGAAGAGGTTGTCCGTAATATCGCCATCGTGACCGCCCCAGCCATGGTCAGGGTAGATTTTAGCCTGCCAGGCTTCGTCAAACCGTTCGTAAGGGTATGGCATCTTCTCCGGGCTAAGCAGGTTGGCTACCGTATGGAATTTCTCCGCCGCCGGCAGCAGTTTGGAAGCTTCCCGGCTTGCCGTCAGCGCCTCCTTATGGCCCGGGCCATGAATGTAAACCCACACATTAGGGCGTTCACCCATAATAGTGTCTACCTTAGTTGCCTTTTGCGCTGCCAGGGGCATGAATTCATCCATCGTCATCAGTTCCATGTCCGGCAGGTATACAGGTTGACCGCTGCCATCCTCCATTTTCAGGGAATCCAGCGTATTCCAGCTTTGGATGAAGCCGGAGTAATCAATCGCCGGCAGCATGTCCTGACTGGACAACAATGGGGCCTGAATATCTTGATCCTCAAAGTTCTCAGACCAGTACCGGACTTGTTCAGCGGCATATTTCATTTTTTGATCCATGCTTTTGGAGAGGTAAAGCAAGTCATTGCCATAGTGGCCCGGTGAGTAGGTAAATACCGAACTGCCATCGGGGCTCGCCCAGTGGAACATCCCCTTGGCGTGCCGGCTGATGACCATATAATCCACGCCCGCCTTTTTTAGAATTTGTGGTGTCTGCAGGGATTTACCTGGTACATCGACATTCCAGTACACTTTGGAGTCGTACCCCCCGAAGGTCTTCTTGACCCATTTTTTTCCCAAATAGAGTTGCCTAACCTGATCCTCCGCATCGTACATGTCCTCATAGGGGCAATTGTAGGTCGCTCCTACGGAAATCAGCTTGCGGTTTAAAAGCTCCGTCAGTTGATCTACAGATTCCGGGTGGCGGCCCAGGTATTCGCGCAACATAAGCCCGTCTTCTATGTCAAAGCCATAGTCCTCCCGGATGAAAGCATCCTCTAGCACCGGGGTCAGCAAAAGCGTATCCCGTAGCATAATGCAAACTTCCGGCCGGTCAACCCAGGCAATATCCTGATGGCTGGAGTTCATGAGCGATACCTGCCCCTTTTCATATTTCCGGTCAAAAAAATCACTGTAGACTTCAAAGAACTCGGGCCTGTAAAGCTTGGTAAGGGAAGCCCGCCAACCTTCCACAAAGGAGGCTTTCGCCAGATCACCCGTAGCAATGAACGAACGCTCCTCACTTTTTTTGCCATCACTGACCAAATAGACCGGTCGACCATCAAAATGAGACGGTGCGTCAACGTATAGCCTGCCCTCCCGCTCTCTGATTTCAAATGCAGCTTCGGTATGTACTGATTTTGCGAGGCGCCCAACCACATCCGTAGCTTTGAAAATCATAATCCAGGAGTTCGTATTCTTTTTATGCCCTGCAAATCTCAGCCGGGCCTTTTCCCCTCCTTCCAACAGATGCGTTGGAATAGCCAACCGAAATGCGCCAATCCCATCGCCGTTGGCGTCGCGCCGGATTAGCAGGAACTCCGGCTTGGCATTTCCCGGGTTATTGGTTACCGTTAATGTGCCGTCTTCATTAGCCTGGAAGGTCAGCAGGCGTTTTCCGTTTAACTGAATATCAAAGGGCTGCCTTTGATTGAGGTCCAGGTTGCTCAGCCAAAGGAAGGTCGCCTGAGGCTCCGTAAAGTCGGAGGGAACCTTTCCAGTCAAAAACTCAAACCCCATCTCACCGGTGGTTGTACGGGCAATCATTGAGGTATTGATATCGTCCCGTAAAGAAGGATAGGAAAAAAACTCAGACCCTGACAACATCTCAGAGTAGCCTTCCAGGTCATTTTTACAAATACGGTATAGGCGATGATTAGTGTTGAGTTCTTGCAGGTGGCCACGCCCATTACCTCCGTGAAAGAAAGTCCCTTCCGGATCGAAACAAGGCCGGACATCCATCTCCGTGAAAGCATCAGCGGTGCCTGCATGAAACATCCAAATTCCGAACAGCCATAGTATGATCCCGTTTTTTTTCATCCGTTTTTTCAAATTTTAGCCTCCTAAATCGGTTTAGTATATGTTTGTGAAAAGTACGTATTGATAACGGCCGAAGTGCAACGTCAATTTACACCTGCCTTTTCAAATAACAGCTTCACTCCCGCAGGATTTCCGGACAAGCAGGTCTGTAGGCAATATCTGCTGCCTGATCTTCTTGGTGCCCGTACGGCTGATCGCTTCTACCAATATTTCCACAGCCAGGCGTCCAATCTCATCTACAGGCTGTTTGTTGGCGGTAATGGGCGGCTCAACCAGGTCAAAGGCGCCCAGCTCGTCAAAACTGATCAGCGCCACTTCTTCGGGCAGCCGGACCTGCATCGCTTTTAGGGCCCTAAGTCCCGAAGCTGCAAGGAAATGGGTAGCAAAAATAATGGCATCTACCGGTTCCGGACCTTCCAACATTTCGCTAATCGCTTCCTTCATTTGCGCTTCGTAATCAGATCGGTCGAGGGCTTTTCTCCTGTCGGGGCGGTTTTCCAGCCCGGCTTCCACGATCGCCGTTTCGTATCCCAGCCTTCTCTGATGCAGCGCATCGAGTTCACTTTTAATACTGATAAACCCGATACGCTTTCTTCCATGCTGCAGCAGATGCTGTGTTATATTCTGTGCGCCCCGAAAATTATCCACAATCACATAATTTGATTCAATCTCCGGGTAATAACGGTCAATCAGCACGAAGGGGAAGTTTGTCCGGTTCAACTCTTCAATATCGGCCTGATTCTTTTGAGTGGAAGCAATGATGAGGCCGTCTACCTGCCGGTTGAGCATAGAGTAAATCAGCTGTTTTTCAGTTGCCGGGTCTTCATTGGAGCTGCTAAACACCACATTATACCCCAGCCCCTTTGCCTTGCGTTCCACATAATGGGCGATCGTGGCGTAAAAAATATCAGATATGTTAGGCACAATAAGCCCAATGGTCTCACTTTTCCCCAGGCTCAGCCCTCTCGCCATTTGATTGGGCTGATAGTGGTGCTTCCGGGCGAAGTCCCAAACCCGCTTCTGGGTCTCTTTGCTGATCTTATTCTCGTCCCCTTTATTATTAAGCACCATAGACACAGAGGTCTTCGAGAGGTTCAGCGCTTCAGCAATGTCTTTGAGGAAAATTTTTTTCATATTAACTAAACCGGTTTAGTTTTTCATCAAAAATAGTAATTAGTTTTCTTATTTCAAAGTGTTGTTTAAGGGAAGTAAATTCCGAGTACCTGCCGGAACCAAACAGACAGCACAACAAGCGTATAAAAAGAATCTGATCAAAAGATATTGTCATAAGTAGAAACTGCGTCAAGGAAGTAGACCACCTTCATGGTTATTGAGTTTCGCTGACCTTCCTCCAGGACAGACCGCACATTATTGAAGTAGGACAACTCAATATCCTGTTCGTCCTGCTGAAGATCATTCTTGTAAACGATATTGAGGAAACTCCCCGGCCCAAATTGCCAGGCAAAGATCAAATCAGTATTGAAAGCATTGAAATTGAAGTCGGCATTTCCGTCGAAGGAATCATCCCTGATGATATAGCCTTTCTCATCAAGGGATCCATAATAATCATACAGCCCGTAAGACCAGTAATGCCTGATCCTCAAAGTCAGAGACAGGTTATTTTTGAACAGATACTTCCCTTGCAAAATATTTGTTAAGGTCCTGACATCCCGGACCCCGTACATCGGCTGATCCTCAAAATAGCCTGCAAAACCAGCGCCATTCAGGAATATGGAGTAGTTGGTGGAAGG
>CAZNHN010000028.1:1110-2890 GCA_964572415.1 uncultured Phaeodactylibacter sp. | reverse complement strand
GCTGCATTGACTTGAAAGTAATTATTGACCACATAATCCGTGAAGTAACCTTCTCCGTAGCCAATCCCGGCGTCCAACGCAAAGGGCTTTCTGTAATCCGTTGAAACCCTTACTCCGTTGTAGTAGAATTCCGGAATGATAAAAGGCTGTCCGTTAACTCTGGATTCAAAGAGATCTATCCCGTCTCCAATTTGCGAACTCATTTCAATAATAATGGCATCAAAGCTCGGAAAGACGAAGGAAAAACGGCCGCTGTATCTTCTTTTCAATATCTCACCCGTGGTGTAGTCTTGGTCAAGACTAAAGGTAAACCGGTTAAAATTCCGGTTTAATATCCAAAAGGGATTGTATTTGTTGTATTGGAGGCTTAAGGCATGCGTCCTGATATTGGTCGCAAAATTCACCCCCAAGTCATTAGGATTATAATTGGGCGATTTATTCTCACTGGACAGAGAATATTTAAAGTTACCTCTGATTTTAGCGATGCTGATCGCGTAGCTTATGCCGTCATTGGGATTGGCGGAGAAGATATGCTCTAACAAGTTGGTATCCCGCTGAGTAACGTTAAGGTTACCTGCAACAGCATAAGTCGAGTTTTTTGAAACCAGGTTGAACCCGGCAGCGGAAACATTGGCATCGATAAAGTCACCTGCCCGTATGGTATTGAGGTTGATGAAATAGACAGAGCTGTTATTGCGCAGGTTTTGATCCAGCGATACAATACTGTAATTGACAAGTGGATTGGTTTCCACGACTCTGGTGGTTTCCGTTTCGGTGTTCTCAATAAGCGCATTGGCCGGCGCAGTAATGGCATTCATAATGCCTGCCCCCAAGCCCTTTTGATTTCTACCGGAAACTTTGGCTACATTGACCAGCTGGGCATTGGCAGGGTTGTCTATGCCTACCTCCATAGAATCCAGATTAGAAAAAGCCCGGCCATACCGGCTCGGCACGCCTCCAATACGCCGGGAGTAAAATAAGTCGCCGAGGTTAAATAATTCCACCCCTTCCTGAAAGAAGGGGCGCTGTTCTTCAAAGACCACTTCAAATGCCCCCAGGTTTTTGATGATATTGTCAGAGCGGACCTGAGAGAAGTCCGGCAGGAGCGTCATATCAAGCGTAAAGCTTTCGTTCAGCCCCAGCTTCAGGTCGGCCCCGGCCCCGTACCCGATGGTGCTTTCCCCGTTGCTGTATTCTGCAAACGAAGAGACATAAGGCGACAGGGAAAGCCTGAGCGGGTCCCTGATATTATCCAGGCCTTTCAAAAGCCCCCAGTAGTTGAGCTCCGTTTCCACCTCCTTAGGCACCAGGGCCCACTGCAGCACTGTACGGCTACGCCGGATTTCCCTTTCGAAGTTCACGCGCCAGACCTGCTCCTCCCCTTTCGGGAAACGAATCGCATAGTACGGGATTTCGATTTCCACGATCCAGCCATCCTCTACCACCTGAACGGCACTTTCCCAAACCGCATTAAACGAGCGGTCCGAAATCCGGGAATCTGACTGCACCCCTGACGCAGATACCGAAAACGTAAAAGCATCAATCATCTGATTGTAGGTATCAAAAGAGACCGTAAACAAGTCGGCATTCAGGTCATCGTCCCGTTCGCCCAATTGCGTAAGGATACTGTCCGGGTGATCATCATAACAATACCCCAGGATGTAAATACTATTATCATCATAGAGTACCCTTACTTCAGTGGGAAACCTGGGCGGTTGCCCTTCCGTCGCTGCTGCTTGGTGCCTTTCTCCTGCCCCTGGCGGCGGCTCCCACCGGCGAG
>CAZNHN010000028.1:0-1100 GCA_964572415.1 uncultured Phaeodactylibacter sp. | reverse complement strand
TAGGGTCGAGCTCCAGAAAATGAGTGGCAACGTCTGCGTGGCTCCACTGCTGTTCGTTATCCAGGCCATCGACCGTAATCTTTTCATAAGTCCGGGACGCGGTTAGTTCCTTCTCCTGCCCCCACGAGAAAAAGGGGGAGAACAAAAAGAGTGATATAATTAGGGCGCTGCGCAGTTTCCTTTACTTTTTGGATGGGTGAAGTCTACAAACTTTTGCAAAGATAAAAAATGACTTATGTTGAGAGGCGTAAACTGTATGGGAAAAACAGAGGAGGAGCCGATACCAAAGCCTTATTTACCAGATTGATCTTCTGGTTTTTCAAAGTCAACGCCGGCATACAAATCTCCGATTTTAATGGGCTTCCCATTGATTTCGAAGTGTGCTTCTTTTTCCGTGTAGACCGTTTCCAGCCACTGATTATCGCCCTGCCGCTGCATGTGGTGTACTTTAACGGTAGCCCCGTCTACGTAAAGAATGTGCTCAATGCCTTCAATCTGTTTGTAACAAGGCAGCTTCTCTCCCAGGTCGCGCACCCGGGTGGAAGGCGAGAGCACTTCAAAAACCACGATGGGCGTCAAATCTGCCCGCATGCCTTTTTGGTATTCATAAAAACGGGCCGGCAGCTGAATGACGGAGCCGTCCGGATTGAAAATGGCATTGCCGCAGGTTGGGATACAGACCGGGCGGTTGCTGTTGCCAAAGCGGACGTTTGATCCACGATAGATAGACTTTAAATGAAACATCAGTTCATTCATAATCTCTGCATGGTCTTCAGATTCATAACTCATAGACGCGATGATTTCTCCACGGTAGTAGTCTGCCCGATACTCTGCTTCCTGTGCGAGCGACCAATATTCTGCTTCCGATGCCGGATAGCGGAGCGGCAACGGTTCATCGGTTTTAGAAAGCTCTTCATTGGTCAGTGGCATAGCAGCAATTACAGTTGACATAAACAAACAGTTGGTATCACAACAAGATAATACAATTCGTGAAGAAATGCTCACCTTTTTCCTTTCCTATGCTGACGATTAAGTGGTTTGCCACAGCAAACCTACTCAATGCTTGCCCGTGTCTCGTCGCCTTTGGGCTTTGACCACCT
>CAZNHN010000027.1:24449-33963 GCA_964572415.1 uncultured Phaeodactylibacter sp. | reverse complement strand
CGCCTGCTCTCGTTGCTGTTATTAATGCTACCGTTGATGTCTGCCCTGGCGAAGCTACTGGAATGGCAATGGCGATTGGTACCGGTGGCACACCACCGTATACCTATGCATGGAGTACCGGTGCGACTACGCAAATGATTACCGGATTGGGCGCAGGCACCTACACGGTCACCATTACAGATGCGAATGGCTGTATAGCTGCCAAATCAATAGAAATCGGAGAATACGACGGCGTTAACGCAGTAATTACCGGTACCGATATCGTATGTGGATCTGAAACCGATGGCGTCCTTACTGCCATGTCTACTTCCGGTACACCACCATTCACCTATGTATGGAGCACCGGCGCAACCACGCAAACTATCATAAACCTGGGATCAGGAACGTATACCGTCACGGTCACTGATGCCAACGGGTGTTCAGATGATGCCGCATTTACGATCAACATCAGCGATGACTTGGCTGTAAACGGCACAAGCAAAAACCTACTTTGCTTTGGAGATGGCACTGGTGAAGCCACAGCGAACCCATCCGGAGGCACCCCTCCTTATTCCTACCAATGGAACACCGGCTCTATGTCCTCTTCCATTCAGGGTATTGCTGCCGGTTTCTACAGCGTCACCGTGACTGACGATAATGGATGCACCGCTTCTCAAACCTTTATTATCTCTCAACCTCCTGCAATACAGGTTGATGTCTCTTCCGGTGGACTGGTTTGCCCCGGAGACATGAATGGTACAGCAATGGTCATGGCGAGCGGAGGAACTCCTCCTTTCACCTACGAATGGAGCACTGGCGCAACGACTCAGATGGTAACTGGTCTTGGTGCCGGCACCTACGCTGTAACCGTAACTGACGCAAATGAGTGCGAAGCCATAGGTGAAGTCACTATCGAAGAAGCTCCTGAACTCAATATAAATGTTGAGGCTCCTGAAGTAGTCTGCGGTGCCGGCAACACAGGTGAGGCTTCAGTTGAGGCCATTGGTGGCCTGCCTCCATATACCTACGAATGGAGTACTGGTGAATCTGACATTGCTATTGAAAATCTACCCGAGGGTACTTACTCTGTAACGGTCACTGATGCCAATGGCTGCACACAAGTCGAGGAAATCTTTATTGAGGTCATAGAAGACTTTTCCATTACAGTAGTGCCCAGAGATGTGCTCTGCAATGGAGATAACACGGGTAGCATCCTGGTTACAGCAGAAGGCGGGACAGCTCCATATTCCTATGAGTGGACAACAGGCGATACCCTTAGCGAACTTACCAGCCTGCCTGCCGGGCAGTACGGCCTTACAGTCACTGATTCCAATGACTGTACACTATCCGAAACTATTACCATTAGCGAGCCTCCTTTGCTTGAGCTTGACCTGGACATAACAGATGTTAGCTGTGCTAATGCCGGCGATGGCGAAGTTGTTATTAATGTTTCAGGTGGCAACGATGCCAGCTATATCATCTTTGTGGACGGCAGCGAAGTCGCTTCCAATGTCGTATCCGGCTTGTCTGGTCCGGACACCCTAGTTGTGACCGTTAGGGACGCTAACTTCTGCGAAGTTTCAGATATTGCAATAATCAATGAACCCGAGGCTATTGAACTTGAACTCGAGGTGACAGATAACCCCTGTAACGGAGACCAGCTGGGTGCAATTATGACGTCCGTATCCGGAGGAAATATGCCTTACAACTTCGAATGGAGCAATGGTGCCTCGACTCCAAACCTTATGGGCGTTGCAGCAGGAACCTACTCTATTACTGTAACTGATATTTTTGGCTGTACGGCTACAGCAGAAGCCACGGTTTCTGAGCCGGACCCCATCGATATCACGCTTAATAAAACAGATATTTTCTGTGATGATGACGGAACCGGTTCGATCACAGCCGTTGTGACCGGAGGCACACCTGAATACACTTACGAATGGAGCAATGGCGCTACCACTCCAACAATTGACGGGTTGCAACCTGGTCAGTACACCGTTACGGTGACCGATCTGAATGAGTGTATGACCATGTCTACGGTGACCATCGAAATCTTCCCGAGCCTAAGCCTGAGCCCAATTGCCACTTCACCACAGTGCTTTGGGGAGTCAACCGGCGCAGCTGCGGTTTCCATTTCCGGAGGTACTCCGCCGTTCTCCTATCAATGGAATACAGGTAGCACTACAGCCGAACTCATCAATATCCCGGCTGGCATCTATGAAGTCACCGTCACCGATGATGCAGGTTGTACAGGTTCCACCATCGTGGGAGTAGCGCAACCGGAAGAGCTGATTGCTTCCATCTCCGCGTCGATGACTGAGGACGTGAGCTGCAATGGCTTGTCTGACGGTCAGGCAACCGTGGAAGTAACCGGCGGAACGATGCCTTTCACCTTCGAATGGAGCAATGGGCAAACCACACCAACGGCAACCAACCTCGCCGCCGGTACTTATACCGTCACCGTCACTGATGCCAATGACTGTGAAGATGTCCTGACGGTAGAGATCAATGAGCCTGATGCGCTTAACCTTGATATCAACGCTGATATCGGCAATACTTGCGAAAACGCAAGCGATGGCGCAGTAAGCGTGAGTGCAACAGGAGGAACGCCTCCGTACTTCTTCGAATGGAGCAATGGCGCTACTTCACCTTCTATCACCAATCTGCCTGCAGGCACTTACACCGTTACCGTGACAGATATTGCCGAGTGTACGGAAACGGCGACCATTACGGTCAACGCCTTCCCTGTACCAACTTGCTCTATCGAGGTAACCAGCCCGATTTCATCTGCTGGCAATGATGGAGAAGCAACTATCACAGCAATCGGAGGCACTGCGCCTTACACCTATCTGTGGAGCGATGGACAAACCACGCAGACGGCTGTAGGCCTTGCTTCAGGAGATTACTCGGCAACCGTTACAGACGCTAATGGATGTGAAACAACTTGTACCGTAACCATTGCACCTCCAGCTCAGCTTGGAGACTTTGTATGGCTCGACGAAGACCGCGATGGTATTCAGGACCCAGATGAACAAGGCATTGAAGGTGTAATGGTCATCTTGCAGATTCCAGCCGAGGATGACCCGATTAACATAGACACCACCTTCACTGATGCTAATGGATTCTACCTGTTCAATGTAGATCCGGGCGAATACAAAGTACAGTTCATCGCACCAGGCGGCCTGGTCTTTACCGCACCTGATCAGGGTATGGACGATGCTATAGATAGCGATGTCGATACTATTATGGGGATGACCGGAGTTTATGTTATAAACCCTGGTGATTCCAACCTGACCATTGATGCAGGGTTATATACCAAGTGTGATAATATTGACGATCCTGGGCTGATTGGACCGAACCAGTTCCTGTGTGGCCCTGGTAATGACCCTGACCCAATCATCAATATCGAATCGCCATCAGGTGGTAGCGGTGCCATAGAATACCTGTGGATGCAAAGTACTATTGCCGGGCCATTCAACCTTCAAACCTGGCAAATCATCCCAGGCGCTACCGGAGACTCTTATGATCCGGGACCACTTTCTGAAACGACTTACTTTGCCCGCTGTGCACGCCGGGAATGCTGTATCATATACCTCGAAAGCAACATCGTCACTATTGAGGTAGGTAACGTAGCTGTTGCTGATATCAATGGGCCTGATTTCATTTGTGTGGATGAACCGACGACTTTCTTTTCAGCGCCAACCGGTGCAAATGCTCAGATTGAGTGGACTTTCAGTACTGGGCTAAGCCCACAGAGTGCCACCGGCCCACAGGCAACTGTTACGGCCAGCTCACATGGCAACTTTACCATTACACTGCAGGTGACCGAGAATGGATGTACCTCTACAGATGTGGAAACCATATCGGCCACTAACAGCCCCATATACTGTGGTTCGTTAATGCCACTCAACGCTGAAGTTACTAATCCGGCGAATGGAGAGGTTATGGTAAGTTGGATGACGGAAGAGTTTATTAAGGATCATACCTATACTGTCGAACATTCCGCAGATGGAGGAGAACGATTCGTTGAAATTGCAACAGTAGACGAACCTTCGGCCTACCTTGGCGTGATGAACTACTACGAGCAGAAGCACGATGATGCGAAACGCGGACGTAACCTTTACCGCTTACGGATCGAGAATCCGAGCGGCGATATTTTCTACTCTGAGGAAGCCGAGGCCATCCTCTACGGAGATTCGGAAATTGCACTGCTCTATCCAAATCCGGCAGATGAGGTAGCCACACTTGAGCTCTTTGAAACATTTGGGGAGTCCGTAACCGTAGAGCTGTTAGGTGTTCAGGGTAATGTCATCTATACGCAACAGCTTGATCCGGATGCTCAGCAGTTAGAGATTGATGTCAAACAATTGCCTACAGGCACCTACTTCGTCAAGCTGAATTACAGCAAATCAGGCGTTAAAGTCCTGAAAATGATGAAGAAGTAAGCGAATTTGTTAGCTTTATTATATTAAAAAGCTGTACCGGGAGCTTTCCCGGTACAGCTTTTTTTATTCCTTTCCAACTTCCTTTTCAGGCCCGGTCAACCCTATCTCCGGATACTATGCAGAAGATTTAAAAGAGAAACCCAATAGATCTAAATCTTTATCAATCAGCCTGTTGCAACAATCTAATAAAAAATAACCTAAATTCCTATCGGGTTAGTATTGTTTTATTCAAAGTAAGGCTGTATACTTGCAGTATGAAACATAAGCAATACACCATGCAAGCCTTGATGAGCCACGATATGTTCCGGCGGCATCTGCGAATGCGATGTTGTTGTTGCCCCTGCCCTACCCTCTGATTCACGATTCTTTCCCTGCTGAATTTTCAAACCAAATTACCGGGCTAATTGGAACCGATTGCCCCTGAAATCCTATTGACCAAACCCAAAAAGTTTGACCATGTCTGCTACAACTATACCCACTGAAGACCGCAAAGATATTGAGGAACTGAAGCAACGGATCGACGGCTTCTATTCCGGAAAAGAGGATGAAGAGCGCTTCAAACTGTACCGCCTGACCCGCGGTGTTTACGGGCAGCGGCAATTTGGGGTGCAGATGTTCCGTACCAAGATACCCTATGGCAAAATCACTACTGCTCAGCTCAGGGCCCTTGCCGATATCTCGGAGCGCTATACCAACGGGAACCTTCACCTGACTACCCGGCAGAATGTACAAATGCACTTTGTAAAGCTTAGCGATTCGCCGCTAATCTGGGAAGACCTGGCAGAAGCAGGCCTGACCGCCCGGGAAGCCTGCGGGAATACCGTACGCAACATTACGGCCTCTCCCACAGCCGGCATTGATCCGGAAGAGCCTTTTGATGTGGCACCTTATGTACAGGCGACTTTCGAATACTTCCTGCGCAACCCGATTTGCCAGGAAATGGGGCGTAAGATCAAGCCTGCCTTCTCTTCCAGTGAGCGGGACTCCGCCTATACCTATTTCCATGACTTTGGGTTTATCCCCCGCCTGCGGGAACACGAGGGTGAGCTGCGCCGTGGTTTTAAAGTAGTCATTGGCGGTGGGCTCGGTGCCGTAGGTGCCATTGCTCAAACCGTCTACGAATTCCTGCCAGACGACCAGATTATACCCTTCATGGAAGCCTGCATCCGGGTGTTTGACCGCTACGGAGAACGCGAAAAGCGGATGAAAGCCCGTATGAAGTTCATGATTAAGAAAATGGGCGTCGAAGCCTTCATGCAGCTGGCAAAGGAAGAATGGCCCAGCCTGCCTCAGCAGTTTGTCCCGATAGTGCCGGAGGAAGAAGAGGTACTTCTGCCTGATGCACCCCAGGGGCGTCCTGAAATCAAGGATCAGGCTCACTACCAACGCTGGCTGGTCCTGAATACTTTCCGCCAGAAGCAGGATGGGTTTTACGCTGTAGAAGTGAAAGTACCACGCGGAGATATCCACGCCCGCATTGCCCGCCCGCTGGCCGATCTCGTCAAAGCTTATGCTGCCGATGACATCCGGATAACGGTACAACAGGGATTGTTGCTGCGTTTTGTCCGCCCGGAGACCCTGCCTTACCTCTACAACGGGCTACAGGCGCTGGGACTGGCAGACCTCGGTGCGGACAGCATCGCGGATGTAACCTCCTGCCCGGGTACTGACACCTGCGCATTAGGCGTCACCAACAGCACCGGGCTGGCCTCAAAACTGGAGCAAGTCTTACTGGAAGAATACGACGAATTGCTGGAGACCAGCGATATCCGGATAAAAATCAGCGGCTGCATGAATTCCTGCGGGCAGCATATGGCGGCGCAAATTGGCTTTCATGGCAGTTCTATCAAGACCGGTGCGCAGGTGCTGCCAGCAATGCAGGTTGTGTTGGGCGGAGGTGTCTCTCCTGAGGGCGAAGGCTTCATCGCCCAGAAGGTCATCAAATTGCCCACAAAGCGCATCCCGCAGGCGCTCCGTACCCTGCTTGATGATTTCCAGTCAAACAGCACTACCGGGCAACGATTCAATGAATACTTTCAGGAGCAGGGAAAGCGCTACTTCTACACCCTGCTCAAGCCCCTGGCTGAAACGGATAACCTGAGCCCTGAGGACTACTTCGACTGGGGACAGGACGAGGCCTACCGTCAGGAGATTGGTGTTGGGGAATGTGCCGGTGTTACCCTCGATGTCATTGGGACTATTTTAGGCGAAGCCCAGGTAAAATATCAATTGGCTGAGCAAGCCATCGACTCAGAAGCTTATGCCGATGGCATTTACCATGCTTACACCAGCATGATCATTGGTGCCAAAGCGCTGCTGTTGGCTAAAGACGTCAACTGCAACACCCACCGGAAAATCCTGAAAGACTTCCAGGAGCACTATATCGCTACCAACAACTTCCCTGCCCTGACCGAAGATTTTGAAGCATTTGTACTGGAAATGAAAGAGCAGGCACCTACTCCTGAATTTGCGGCCACTTACCTGAAAAAAGCGCAATCCTTCCGCAAACGCGTCATTGCCGTGCGGGAGGCACAACTCAAGGAAGCCGGTCAGGACAAGCTCGTTGTCGATAACTACTACAAAGCCTGAGCCATGAACAAAGAACCTAAGATCACATTGGTAGGTGCCGGCCCGGGCGATCCGGAGCTGCTCACGCTGAAAGGCGCCCGGGCGCTGCGCACCGCAGATGTCATTCTGTACGATGCCTTAATTGATACCCGTCTGCTCAATCACGCCCGCCCCGAAGCGCCCCGCATTTTCGTAGGCAAGCGAGCCGGCGCACACCGCATGTCGCAGGAGGAAATCAATACCTTGCTCGTAAAATCAGCAAAGGCACATGGCCATGCTGTCCGGCTGAAAGGAGGTGATGCCTTCGTATTCGGGCGAGGCAAGGAAGAAACCGCCTACGCACAGGAACAAGGCATCCCGGTAGAAGTGGTGCCCGGTATTTCCAGCTGCATCGCGCTGCCGGAATTGCAGCAGGTACCGCCCACAAGCCGTGGTTACAGTGAAAGCTTCTGGGTCATTACAGGCACTACCCGTTCCGGCGGCTTATCCGGAGATATTGCGCTTGCTGCCCAGTCTACCGCAACCGTTATTGTCCTCATGGGCATGCGGAAAGCAACCGCTATCGCGCAGGAATTCATCAAGCAGGGAAAAGCCGACCTGCCTGCAATGGTCATTTCCAAAGGTTCCACTGCTGATGAACGGCGCGTACTCGGTACCGCAGCAACCCTGCCGGCGCTCATTGAAGCAGCGGCACTGCCCCGTCCCGGTATTTTGGTCTTTGGGGAGGTCGTGCGGCTGCACCCCAACTGGAACTATCAGGCTATCGCTGCCGAACAACCCCTAAAAGAACGCGCCTGATGAAAAATACGCTCTATCCCGTTTTCCTAAAGCTTGACCGCCTGAAGATGCTCATCGTAGGAGCCGGAGAGGTGGGGTGCGAAAAGCTAACCTTTCTGCTCAAAAGCAGTCCGGATGCGCATATCACCGTAGTGGCCCGAGAGGTGCTGCCTCCTGTTTCAGAGCTACTGGAGCATTATCCGGATGTTGACCTCAATATCATTCGAAAAGACTTTGAACTGGCAGACACAGAAGGTTTCGACCTGGTTATTGCAGCAACGAACTTTGAAGATTTGAACCGGCAGGTACGTGACGCCGCAAAAGCCCACGGAGCCCTGGTCAATGTAGCCGACACACCGGCACTTTGCGATTTCTACCTCGGCAGTATCGTGACACGCGGCAGCCTGAAAGTAGCCATTTCCACCAACGGGCAGTCCCCCACCTTTGCCAAGCGTTTCCGGCAGTGGCTGGAAGCTATACTCCCTGAGGAAACGGATGCCCTGCTCAGCCACCTGAAAGTCTTCCGGGACCAACTCAAAGGAGACTTCGAAACCAAAGTAAAGGAACTCAACGATCTGACCGCTTCCCTCGTGGAGGAGCGCCAAAACCAACAGACATGATAAGCCATACGCATATGACACAACAATGGTCAACACTTGACGTCAAGCAGCTCAACAAGATTTTCACCCCGCTGACCTTTGAGCAGCGGCTCCGGATGCTGAGCCGGTTCTTTCCGCAGGAGGATGTGCTATACACCTCTTCTTTCGGCACCCGTTCTGTGATGCTACTGCACCTGGTGTCCCGCTTCCGACCTAAGCAGCCGGTGCATTTTATCAATACGACTTTTCATTTCAAGAAAACTTTGGAATACCGCGAGCAAATTGCAAATGAGTTTGAGCTAAATGTAATTGACGTGCTGCCGGACCAGGCTCAGAATGAGATCACAGCAAAGGAACGGTGGTGGCATTCTAACCCGGACGTATGCTGCGCCGTCAACAAGGTGCTGCCACTTGAGCCGATCAAGGCAAAGCATAAGGTTTGGATTACCGGGCTAATGGCTTATCAAACCGGATACCGGTCATCCCTTGCCGTCTTTGAAGAGCAGGATGGCATCCTCAAGTTAAATCCGCTGATCGACATAGACGAAGGCGAATGGTATTTTTACACGGAGTACTACAAGCTGCCACGCCATCCCCTGGAAGCCCTGGGATATGGTTCTGTAGGTTGTGAGCATTGCACCGTCAAGGGACAGGGCCGGGCGGGCCGCTGGAAAGGCAAAACCAAGACCGAATGTGGTTTGCACCCTGCCGGCTTTGTCAATCAGGTGCAAGAAGGTAAATAACGTTAAAACTCTATTTAGGCAAAAGTGTTTCTTTCACGGAACACGACAATTGGAATCAATGATACAGACTGACATTCTCATCATTGGGGCTGGGCCCTGTGGATTATTTACGGTATTTGAGGCGGGTTTGGTAAAACTGCGCTGCCACTTGGTTGATGCTTTGCCACAGCCGGGCGGGCAGCTTTCTGAAATATACCCTAAGAAGCCTATTTATGATATTCCGGGTTATCCCAGCATCCTGGCACAGGAACTGGTGGACAACCTTATGGAGCAGATCAAGCCTTTCAATCCTGGCTTTACGCTGGGCGAACGGGCGGAAACTATCGAACGGCTGGAGGACGAGTCTTTCCTCCTACGGACCAACCGGGGAACTGAAATCAATGCGCCGGTAATCTGTATTGCC
>CAZNHN010000027.1:15442-24439 GCA_964572415.1 uncultured Phaeodactylibacter sp. | reverse complement strand
TGGGTTTCATATTCATAAGATTTTAATAACCATAGGGTTGTTGGTTGATTATGAATTTCGGTTGTTATTATAGTAGATTATCAGGTATATTTTTTTTATGCAACCGGGGCACTGAAATCAACGCGCCAGTGATCTGTATCGCCGGTGGGCTGGGCTGTTTTGAGCCCCGCAAGCCGCCCATCAGCAACCTGGCACAGTTTGAAGACCGTGGCGTGGACTACATCATCCGCAATCCCGAAGATTACCGGGACAAGAGAGTCGTGGTAGCCGGTGGTGGCGATAGTGCGCTGGACTGGACCATTTTTCTGGCGGATGTGGCAGAAGAAGTGACCCTTATTCACCGCCGGAAGCAATTCCGGGCGGCACCCGACAGTGTGGAGAAAGCCTTCCAACTGGCAGAAGAAGGCCGCATCAAGCTGCTGACGGACGCCCAGGCTGTGGGTCTGAAAGGGAATGGCAAACTCACCGACGTGGTGATCAAGCACAAAACGGAAGGCGAGGTGGTCAAATCCACGGATCATTTTATCCCGCTCTTCGGGCTTTCGCCAAAACTGGGGCCCATTGCAGACTGGGGCCTGAATATCGATAAGAATGCCATTGAGGTGGACACCTTCGATTACAGCACGAATGTACCGGGTATTTATGCCGTTGGAGATATCAACACTTACCCTGGCAAGCTCAAGCTTATCCTTTGTGGCTTCCATGAGGCGACACTGATGGTGCAATCGGCTTACAAGCAGATTAATCCGGATAAGAAGCTGAGCTTCAAGTATACGACCGTAAATGGTGTGGAAGGGTTCTAACCAAACCCTCGTCAAAAAAGATCAGAAATCCGGTGTCAGCCCAGGTTGGTTGCACCGGATTTTTAATTATCCCAGCTGCCCGCACGTGCTTTCATAGCCGCAGCCCGTTCGTGGCCAAGGTAGTTGTCGATAACATAATGCGCCAGGTAGATCAAGGGTGTCAGGACAATTGCCATTATAAATTTGTAAGCGTATTGTACTGTCCCTACTGCCAGCAACTGACTCCAGCTCCAGGGTTCCACATTGCCCACCAGCTCCGGACCAAACTTAAAGGCTATGGCAAGTACGACAAAGCTGTCGACCAGCTGTGATATAAGCGTAGAACCGGTAGCCCGCAGCCAGATCATTTTCTCGCCCGTCGCTTCTTTTATCTGATGGAAAGACACCACATCAACGAGTTGCGCAATCAGGAATGCCGCCAGGGAACCAACGATAATCAGCAGCCCCTGCCCCAGAATCACACTGAAGGCATCCTGCATATCCGGCACCCCTTTATTGACATTCTGCCCCACCCACCAATCGGCTGGTGACAGCTGAATAGCTGCGAAAATCATGAAGAAGGCATAGGTAATCAATCCTACCGCCAGAAAGGAAAGCAGGCGGATACCACGTTTTCCGTAATATTCATTGATCACATCCGTCATCACGAAAACGATGGGCCAGAGCAAAACGCCCGCTGAAAACTGCAGCGCCCCGCTTTGCCCAAAGAGGTTGAAATTGAAACGCTCCCACCCCATCGTGTCTTCCAGTGCGAAAATCTTGACTCCGATAAACTCGGCAACAAGAGCATTGGCAACAAAAAATCCACCGAGGATAACAAACAGAAAAGTAGGCCGGTGCTCAAGTACATCAAGAATCTTAAATTTTGAGGCGTTATTCGGTTCCGATTCTTGCTGCATGGTATCGTTTGTTTCTCCTCTTTTCATACCTTAACGAATGTTTACCCCAGCAAAATCAAATTTTATGCCCTATTGTTTGCTTTTTCCAAAAAAAATAGTTCCCTTTTTATCCAAAATCCCGCCGGGTTCAACATCCTACCGGTAGGACCGTTTTTGGAATACAACCAACCAGTATATGGGAAAAAAGAATAAAAAGAAGCGCTTAGGCGTAGTGTACTCTACCAATCCGGATTTTGACTACGACTACAGCCAACCGGAAGAACAAGATGAAATCCCCGCCAATCAGCAGCGATTGCGGGTGCTGTTGGACCGCAAACAAAGGGGCGGTAAGGAAGTCACCCTCATTACCGGCTTCCAGGGTCCAGCTGACCGCCTGAAGGAAATCGGCAAAATGTTGAAAACCAAGTGCGGTGTAGGCGGCAGTGCCAAAGATGGAGAAATCCTCATTCAGGGCGACCACCGGGACAAAGTGGTGGAGCTGCTGAAAAAAGAAGGCTTTTCGGATACTAAGAAATCCGGTGGGTAAGGCCTACGATTTCCGGGCTTCTTTCCAGGCTTTGACCATCATGACCACGCGGCTGTAGTTTTTAATCCCCTCTTTGATGCCCTGCGCCTTGAGGTAGGTATCGTATGCAGCGTAGCGCAGCTCCGGCATGATATCAGGGTACTTTCGTAAATTGTCGTTGATGGCATCAAGGTCTGCCTGAATGCCCGTAGGCAATTGTTCCCGGAGTGCAAAGTAAGCTTCCCGGTCATAGCGGAGGTAATGCGCGGCAAGGGTGCGAAAATGGTCCAGGTGGCCAGCATAGGCAATAAGCGGGTCAGCTGAGCGGATGCAGGCTACGTAGGCCCAGAAATTGCAAGTCCCTTCATCTCCAAAACCGTAGCCGTGGGACAATTCGTGGGCCATTACGGGGATAATAGACAGCGGATCAAGCCCGGCATCCACCTGACCTTCTCCCGACCAGGGGAAATACATTCCCGAGGAACTGAACCGTAGGAAAATGCCCTTGGGATAGATACGTTTCGCCCGAACTTTGCCGACAGTGGGAAAGCCCAGTTCTTCCAATACACTTTCCAAATCTTTCCGCAGCTGCTCTTCCAAATCTTCCGGCAGAAAAGAGGCATTAATGGCTGCAGTATCTGCGCCCTGTATTTTTTTTCGTAGTGCGATTACCTGCTCCGCCTCATCGATCAGTTCTGCCTTCAGTGCCTCAATGGGTAAAGGGCTAAGTTCCAGCCCTAATTGCTGCTCTACCGGCACCCGGCCATAGTTGTAGCCCCAAAGCACCAGAAAGAAAAAAACAGCACCGCCGGCAAATCCAAGCAGCCCGAGCACTGCCCGGATCCCTTTCTCTACACGGGAAACTGGCATGCGCCAGAGTGCTCTTGTTTTCACGAAAATGCCGACCAGCAACGCCAGAACAATCAGATAAAGGACCGGAAAAGGAAGATAAGCTACCGTGTGGTCAATAAAAGTACGGATGCCCAGGAAAAATCCCCGGCTGTAATATTGTTCGGTCCATTCGGGGTATGCCCCCAGCAAGAAGCGCAGCAGGACAGCCGCTAGTCCCAGCCCTGTCCAGACCAGGCTACTTTTGTATCTGTTCATGCAGCAATAAACTTTTCTTTTTGTGCAGTTGTTGTGTTCAGGTGACTAAAATCAGCAATTGGAGACGTCTTTCACAGGACGTTTAGATAAGAACAAAGTACTATCTTTGCAACCTCAGGCAAACAACTGCTGTTTTATTTCAAATCATTTAATAACTGACAAAACCACTGAAAATGGCATTTGAATTCACGGATGCAAACTTCAAAGATACCGTACTGGACAAAGAAGGCGTAGCTGTTGTTGACTTTTGGGCAGAATGGTGCGGCCCCTGCCGTATGATTGGGCCGATCATCGAAGAGCTGTCTAAAGAATATGATGGAAAAGCACAAATCGGTAAAGTCAATGTAGACCACAATCCGGAAATTTCCATGAAGTACGGAATTCGCAGTATTCCTACAGTACTCGTCCTGAAAAACGGCGAAGTGGTGGATAAGCAAGTCGGTGTAACGACGAAGAAAGTACTTGCCGATAAGATTGAAGCTCAGCTTTAACCCTTCGGTCAGAATAAAGTGTATCTTAAGCCCTTATCACGCGCAAGCGGTAAGGGCTTAAATATTTATTTTCTCTATGACACTTAGTGACAATTACGACATTCGGGACCTTGATCAGATGGAGCTTCTGGCCCGGCAGGTAGTGGAAGGCTTTATCATCGGGCTGCACAAAAGCCCGTTTCATGGTTTTTCGGTGGAATTTGCCGAGCACCGGCTCTACAATCAGGGCGAAGACACCCGAAGTATTGACTGGAAGGTTTATGCCCGCACGGACCGTTTGTTCACCAAGCGGTTTGAAGAGGAGACCAACCTGCGGTGCCAAATCGTCATTGACACTTCTTCCTCCATGTATTTCCCGGAAGCGGAAGGCAAAGACCGGGGCAACTACCTCAATAAGCTCCGTTTTTCGGCACTCGGTGCTGCCGCACTGATGAACCTGCTGCAAAAACAACGCGATGCCTTTGGGCTCAGCCTTTTCGACGAATCCGTAAAGACCCATACCCGCTGCAAAAGCAGTACTTCCCACTACCGCCTGATGCTCACTCACCTGGAGGAAGCCATCAATAATCCGGTACGTAACCGTACTACTTCTGCCGCCGAAGCCATTCACCAGATAGCAGACAGCATCCATAAGCGCTCTATGGTCATGATCTTTAGTGATATGTTTGACCAGTCGAGCGATACCGAGCAGCTGTTTTCTGCCCTTCAGCACTTAAAGCATAACAAGCACGAGGTCGTCCTTTTCCACGTCGTAGACAAGGCTCAGGAAATGGACTTTGACTTCGAGAACCGCCCTTACCTGTTTGTGGATATGGAGACGGGCGAAGAAGTCCGCCTGCAGTCCAATCAGGTAAAAGACTACTATATTTCTCAGATGAAGCAGTTCAAGGAAGACCTGAAGCTTAAATGCCTGCAATACCACATCGACTTTGTGGAAGCGGACATCAACGAAGGTTTCAAGACCATACTTCAGGGGTATTTGGTAAAGCGGGGGAAGATGCGGGTGTGATTGGCAGCCCATTAAAAAAGTCCTCAAAGTCACCACAAGTATGCAAAACCGCACCGCTCAGCGTATAGCACTCTATGTTGGCATAGGTCTAATGGCGCTCAAATTCCTCGCCTGGTGGATCACCAACTCCAATGCGATTTTAACCGATGCGCTGGAGAGTATTATTAATGTGGTAGCCGCCAGTTTTGGGTTATATAGTATCTGGCTTTCCGCCATGCCACGGGACGAGAACCACCCTTACGGGCACGGAAAAATTGAATTCATTTCTGCCGGCTTTGAGGGCGCCCTAATCCTTTTTGCCGGGCTAAGTATCATGGGTAAAGCCGGGTACAACCTGGTTTATCCACAACCAATTGGGAAACTGGACCTGGGCTTGATTCTGACTGCCGTTGCAGGGGCGATTAACTTTGGCCTGGGCTATTATCTGCAAAGACTTGGGCGCAAACAGCATTCTCTCATCCTCACCGCAAGCGGGGCACACCTCAAATCAGACGCCTATTCCTCGGTAGGGCTGGTAGTTGGGCTGGGGTTAGTTATACTGACAGACCTGCCCCTGCTGGATAACATAATTGCTATTTTCTTTGGAGGTGTCATACTCTTTACGGGCTTCAAACTGGTGCGTACCTCCATAGCGGGTATTATGGACGAGGCTGACGATCACCTGATCCGGGAAATGGTACAGGCTCTGCAGGCCGAACGCCGCCGGCAGTGGATCGACGTGCACAACTTCAGGGTCATTAAATATGGCGCTACCCTGCATATCGACTGCCATATGACGCTGCCCTGGTACTTCACCACCCGGCAGAACTTCCAGGAAGTTAAAGCCTTTGAGCGACTGATGATGGCACATACGGAGCGCCCGGTGGAGCTTTTCGTCCACATCGACCCCTGTGATCCTCCTGAAAATTGCCGGTTATGCCCTGTCAAAGACTGCCCGGAACGGAAGGCTCCTCAGGAAGAGCGGCTCAACTGGACGCTGGATAACATCAAGGAGAACCAAAAGCACCGAATTTAAATTATCTTTGCAACAAAAACCTCCTCTTGCGACTGACCTCTTTCAAGCTGACGCAATTCAAAAACTACGACTTTCAGTCTGTGGCCTGCGATGCGCCCCTGGTCTGCTTCATTGGTGCCAACGGTATGGGAAAGACCAACCTGCTTGATGCCATCTATTACCTTTGTATGGGCAAGAGTTACTTCAATGCACCGGACAGTCTGATTGCCAATCACGACAGCGATTTTTTCCGCCTGGAAGGGCAGTTTGAGGTCAATGGCACGCCGGAGCATATCGTAGCGAAGGTGATCCCCCGCAAGAAAAAAGAACTCGAACGCAACCGCATCCCCTACCCCCGCCTTTCGGAGCATGTAGGCTTACTCCCGGTGGTCATGATTGCCCCTGATGATACCTACCTCGTCAGTGAAGGCAGCGAGGCGCGGCGGAGTTTCCTGGACAACACACTTTCGCAGATTGATCCGAACTACCTGGGCCAGCTGATTCGCTATAATAAACTTTTACAACAGCGCAATGCCCTGCTCAAACAATTCGGCGAAAGCCGTACCTACAATGCAGCGATGGTAGAGGTGTACAATCAGCAGATGCTGGAGCCGGCCCGTTTACTGCACGATGCCCGGGCCCGGTTTATGGAGCAATTCCGCCCCATTCTGCAGGAAGCCTACACCCAGATATCCGGTGCAGCAGAAACGGTGGACTGCACCTACCGATCAAAACTTTCGGATACAGCCTTTGAGACCTTACTCAATGAGGCAGCTGAAAAAGACCGCCTGCTGCAACGCACCACCGCCGGCCCTCACCGCGATGATCTGGTCTTTACTATTGCTGGTTATCCCCTCAAGCGTTTTGCCTCACAGGGGCAGCTGAAATCCTTCATTTTGTCGATCAAATTAGGGCAGTATCAGATACTGGGTGAGCAAAAAAAAACGGCTCCCATTCTCCTTCTAGATGATATTTTCGATAAATTAGACCGGCAACGAGTGCAGCACCTCCTCCACCTGCTGCAGGCAAGAACCTTTGGGCAGGTCTTCATCACGGATACAGAACAAGACCGGCTTGCAGGCATCATTCAACAAACCGGGCAGCACTTTCTGGTTTACAATATTCAGGAAGGTGCCGCTACAAAAATTCATCCCTGATGGACAACCGCGGCAACAATCAGACCACTTTAAAGGACGCCCTCAAAGCGATGCTTGAGCACTACAAGCTCAAGGGTAAGCTCAATCAAAGCCGCATCCGGCATCAATGGGAAGAGATGATGGGCCCCTCTATCGCCAACTACACCAAGGACATCAAGCTGTATAAAGGCAAGCTGTTCATTATTATTGATTCGGCACCTCTGCGGCAGGAATTGTCCTATGGAAAAGAAAAAATCAAGCGGCTGCTGAATGAGCAGCTTGGGGAAGAAGCGATTCAGGAAGTCATCATCCGCTAATCGCTACTGCTACAAATACGAAACCGCCCGGTGAAACGTGATTCACCGGGCGGTTTTGGTTTAAGGATTAGACCCAGGGCTTACGGGCGCACAGAGTTGTCATCTCCTTTGCCTTTCCTGGTATTGGACGCACCGCCGCTATTGCTGCGGCTTACCCCTTTCTTTTTGCCTTTAGTCTGTTCGGCCAGCTTCACTGCTTCGTAGGCATTGACGATGCCACCGGTGACACTGAGGGTAGAGAATGAAACCATGTCGTCCTTTGACCCCGGCTTCTTCACTTTTGTCCGGTCTTTTACCGCTGACTGCATCAGGATACTTTTCACCTGTTCTGCGGTCAGGTCAGGATAGTAGGAACGAAGCATTGCAGCAACACCTGCTACTACCGGAGCCGCCATACTTGTACCCTGCAGGTCCTCGTAGCCGTTATCTGGCGTGGTAGAATAAATCGACATACCTGGTGCGAAAAGATCCACATACTCGGGGCTGTAATTAGAGAAAGGAGCAGCGAGCGTTTCGCCCGTTTTCCAGTTCAGGGCGCCTACTTCAATCCAGTTATCGGCATATTTTGAACCGAAAAGGTTCAGGAAGCCACGCTTCTCAAAACGGTCAGTGGGGAAGTTGTTTAAGTTGGTCACTTCCTTCCCATCGTTTCCGGCTGCATGAACGAGCAGCACATCATTCTTGAGTGCGTAGCGTACCGCCTCATCCACAACGTCCTTGCGTGGTGAAGCGCCCTTGCCAAAACTCATATTGATTACTGAAGCACCGTTATCAACCGCATACACAATTGCCGCGGCAACATCTTTATCGCGCTCGTCCCCGTCAGGTACGGTGCGGATAGACATAATTTTGACATTATTGGAAACGCCTTTCATTCCCAGATCGTTATCTCGTTCTGCAGCGATAATACCTGCCACATGAGTACCATGTAGCGCATCCGGGCCACGGACATCGTTATTTCCATAGTCACGGTCGTAGGGGTCTGCATAGTTATCGTTGATTAACGGGCGGGGGTTGAAGTCCGGGTTGTAATGGTACTCGTACTGTCCCTGCAGGTATTCCGCGTAACCATTCAGGTCTTTTTTGATTTCCTCAAAAGTCTGCCCCTGCGCCATGAGCGACTTGGTAATTTGAACCGCATAGCCTACCATTGGGTCTGAGGTATCGAGTTCATCCAGGTCTTCCGCAGAAATATCTTCCTTGCCGATTTCCTTTTCGAGCTTCTCCATGGCTTCAGCGATAGCAGCGTAGTTCCCGGCATTTTCTTCCAGGCTCTTTTGCTTGTCCTCTACAACCTTCTTGTACTCTTCGTACTTCGCGAAAAGCGCTTTTTCCTTTTTGGAGAGGTCTTCGGGGTCTTTTCCCTCAAACATCTCTCCGTATTTTTTATACAGACGGGTTACTTCCAGATTATCGTGCTCAATGTTTTCGCCGCTCTTGTTGCCCAGGAAATTCCAGCCGTGGATGTCGTCCACATAGCCGTTATTGTCGTCATCCTTTCCGTTGCCGGGAATCTCATCGACATTCACCCACATCACATCATCGAGGTCTTCGTGCTCGTAGTCCACACCGGAATCAATCACTGCCACAACGACTTCCTGTCCCTTTTTGCCTTTGAGTAATTCCTGATAAGCTTTTTCCGTGCTTACACCCGGTACACCTTCGGATGGGTCCAGGTTAAACCAGTTTTCCGGCGCTTTGTCCTGCGCTGTAAGGGCTACAGCACCCATCAAAAA
>CAZNHN010000027.1:0-15432 GCA_964572415.1 uncultured Phaeodactylibacter sp. | reverse complement strand
TCCATTTCTTGTTCAACATCTATTCGCTTGTTTAATAATTTTAATCAATCAGCTTGTGCCTGCAAAAGTAGCATTGTTTCCCTGCAAAACAGGGTAAAAAGTTGCCATTTTAGCGGCTAGCCAATAATTCTGCAAAGGTATGATTTCTGGTGAATTTCTCCTTTCCTAAACGGGCTAAACCCCAAAATGGCTGAATACGCCTCCTGATTTTTCGGGTTTTAACCCGGCTTTAACCAAAAAGCAGTATTTTCCGCCGCTGTATGAAGTGGATAAAACTGTATTTCCGGTTGATACTGCGGTATCTGCAGTATTTTTTCAAAGCGCGTACCCGTTACGACCTGCACGCACCATTTGCCTATGAGCTGGCGGAAAGTATCTTGGAAGATACACGCCGTTTCTACGCTTTCCGGGACATTGAATTACTCCGCCGGGGACTGTTGAAAAATCAGGATTCGGTTCAAATTCAGGATCACGGAGCGGGCTCAATGGTGAGTGCCAATCCTGTACGGCAGATCAGAAGCCTCGCATGCTACAGTGCCATCAGCCCGGCCTCCGGAGCATTGCTGTTCCGGCTCGTACAGTTCTCCAGGCCAAAAAAAATGCTCGAACTGGGCACCTCTCTGGGCTTATCCGCTGCCTATCAGTCTCTGGCTGCCCGCGATGCCGAGATGATTAGTATAGAAGGATGCCCGCAGACTGCCGCATTGGCCCGCCAGAATCTGGCAAAGCTGGACGTTCGGAATGTGACTCTTTTGGTAGGTACGTTTGAACAGCAACTGCCCCGGGCTTTGCAACAACTCAAACAGGTGGACTATCTCTTCATCGATGGCGACCACCGGGAAGGGGCAAGCCTGGCTTATTTTGAAGCCTGCCTGCCTTATCTGCATGCGCATAGCGTGGTCGTCATGGCTGACATCCACTGGTCTAATGAAATGGAATCCGCCTGGCGAACCCTGCAACAGCACGAACGGATCCGCCTTTCGGTAGACTTATTTCATTTTGGGCTTTTATTCTTCCGGCCTGAAATCAAGGTTAAATCCAGCCTCCCGCTTATTAAAGCAAAATACAAGCCCTGGCGCATGGGCTTCTTCCCCTCATCTGATCAGGCGCACACTGCCTGAGTATTCCTTCACCAGGCCATCAAAAAATACCACCTTCGCGACATAAGTGTACTGTCCTAAAGGCATGGATTTTCCATTTTTTGTACCATCCCAGCCATCACGGGAAGCCTGAGGCAGGTAATCCTGCCTTTCATAAACGAGCCCGCCCCAGCGGTCAAAAATCAAAAGGCTCGCAACTGATTGCACATTAGGCACACTGATGAAAGGCCGGAAAGTATCATTGCGCCCGTCAGCATTTGGAGAAAAAGCGGTAGGCAGATATACCCTGCGCACGTCTTCAAAGCCAATTCTTATGGAGTCAGCCGCCGAACAACCACCGGACTGTTGCACCTCGTAAAGCACCGCCACCTCATTTAATGGAAAGAATTGAATAACCTGACAATCTGCATCCTGGCACTCATACTCAACAGGGAGGTTCCATATTGCATTATCAACAGACTGGTTGACCTGAGCCTGGACAGTAGCCGGTTCTCCCAGTTCCACGCTTTCCGGGCCAAATAATTCCACCACTAACGGCATAGGGCTGAGTACATCAACGTTTTCTTCATAAGTGCACCCAAAACGGTCTGTAATGCGTACCGGGTATTCACCAGGAGGCAGCCCCTCGAAACTTCCATCCGGACCGGGCGTTGAGCCCTGACCTATTACTTCAATCGACACCGGGAAAAAAGCATTTTCCACTCCGGACACGGTAACAGTACCATCATCAGTGTCCACACACGAGGTGGTATCTCCGGAAACCGCGGCGGTAATCAGGGGGTCAGGAACCACCTCCAGGTTTAAGGTAACGATACTGTCACAGCCAATTGACGACTGCAGAGAGTCCACATAAGTTCCTGTCTCGGAAAGGGCTTCCTGACCGAAATCATAAGTCAGGCCCTGACAAATGGTATCCGCAACTGTAAAGAACTTGGGCTGAACATATACCACCTTTATATTGGAGATAATTCTGCACCTCGAATTCTCCAGGTTGCCGGGAGAGTTAGCCACCAAAAAACGATAGTAGTAGTAGCCGCCTGACAACTCCGTATGCATGATGGTCTCAGTATTGCCGCCGGGTACGTCCTCCCAGGTTTGGCCCTCGTCATAGCTGATTTGCCATTTAAAAGCCGGACTCTCATATTGGTCGCCAACTATGGCTGCATTAAGTGGAATGGGGTTACCGTCTTCACAGATATTTTCAATTTCTTCCGGCAGGATAAAGGCTTCAGGGCCGCAGGGGCGGAATGCGATATTGTCCAGCGCCAGGTCATTGCCAATCCCACCCGGGGCATTATTGCGAAGGGTTAGCGTGACCTCGGTCTGACCAGGCGCTGTGGTAAACGTAAAGCCATAGGTTTCCCAGGTTTCGTTCTGTGGCAGGGCACCTGTATTGTACCGGACATCTCCATCAATCAGAAATGAAACATTCGGCCGAATATGGTCCGGGACAGATGAGCGGATCAAATTGATCACGTCGGCAGAAAATTCATATAGGGTATTTTCGCAAAGCCCATCTACCTGCTGCTCATAGAATACGCCCTCATCAAAACTCGCATTGACCACCATCATGTAGCCATTGGGGTCAGAGCTGTTGTCGCTGATGCCCAGCCATGTGGCCCAAAGCCCGTTCCAAAGGGCAGTATTGTTTGTAATGGTGTAAAAGCCATCACTAGGAGGGGGCGAAGTTGAGTATAAGTAGCCCGGAGCGATACCAGGATCAACCGCCAGAAAATTCGCTGCACCACTACCAAAGTCACCAGCTTCGAAAATATTCTCTCCGAAGTTACCCTCACAGGTATCCTGGGCGCTGAGCCGGAACAGACAATTTACCATTAAAAAACATAAAAGCAATCGGGTGCAGTCACTCATAGGCTTGTTATTTGATTTCAATGATGGAAGATAATGCATTTGCGAAAGAACTTGCCACTTACAACCCGCAGAACAGCGGGCACACGACGGAAAATATCTCTATATTCGCCCAAAAGGAAAGTATTATGATCGTAATAACCGGCGCAGCGGGCTTTATCGGTAGTTGCCTTGCGCGCCATCTCAACGACCTCGGCTACACCAACCTGGTTTTGGTGGATGATTTCAGCCGGGCAGATAAGAACCAAAACCTCGAAGGGAAGACGTGGGCTGAAAAAATTCACCGCAACGACTTCCCGGGCTGGCTCTGGGAGAAGTACTATTTTGTGGATGCCATCTTCCACATCGGCGCCCGTACGGACACGACCGAGCAGAATTGGGACATCTTCCAGGAACTCAACCTGGACTATTCAAAAGCACTGTGGGAACTATGCGCACAGCATAACATTCCATTCATCTACGCCTCAAGCGCGGCCACTTATGGCTTGGGCGAGCAGGGCTATGACGATCGCCATGATGTAGTCCAGAGCCTCAAGCCGCTGAACCCCTACGGCGATTCCAAGAACGAATTCGATAAATGGGCCTTGCAACAGGAAGAACAGTCCCCACACTGGTACGGGCTGAAATTTTTCAACGTCTATGGCCCCAACGAATACCACAAGGGCCGGATGGCTTCAGTTATTTTTCACACCAGCCGCCAAATCAAGTCTACCGGGCAGATGAAGCTCTTCCGGTCGCACCGGGAAGACTACGAAGACGGGCAGCAAAAGCGGGACTTTATTTACGTAAAGGATGTGCTTAAGGTCATGTACTGGCTTTACCATCGTAAGCCGGAAAGCGGCCTCTACAACCTGGGCACCGGACAGGCACGGTCTTTCCGGGACTTAGCCGTCAATACCTTTGATGCCCTGGGGGTGGAACCAAAAATCACTTTTATCGATACCCCGGCCGATATCCGCGACACCTACCAGTATTTCACTGAAGCCAATATGGAAAAACTTCGGCGGGCGGGCTACGAGGATGATTTCTACAGCCTTGAAGCAGGGGTTGAAGACTACGTCAGGGAATACCTGTCAGAAGAAAACATTTACTGATTACCTGGATTTTGGGATGTTGTTAAGCCCTGCATAGTAAATAAGGTGCCAGCCATCTTCCAGCCGGGAGAAACGCCGCTCAATTTGCAGGTTGTATTCTGGTTGTACCAGCTTCTCGATGATTAGGTCTTTACTCACTGGAATCAGTTCCCTTTTGAAGTTTGAGCTTTGCAAATTCAGGGGGCGCTGAATCGTCCAGGTCTCTGGCGTCCACCGATAAAGCCCGGAGGCAATCAGGGAGCTGTCGGCTTCTCTTGGCAGGCCGGGTAATGGAAACAAGATACGCTCCATCTGAAAAACAGAATCCTGATGGAAACGATCATAAAACTCAGCAAATTCCTGGTACGGGCGGGCATTGTCCAGACGCCCATCGGAATTGCCGGGCTGCTGATCGCTATTGCAGCCCCAGACCACAAGTGCTAACAGAACGAGAATTGAAAGTCGATTCATAGATGTGTCCGGTTGATAAAAGCAAAACGAAGGTAGCCATTTTCTATTTTCGGGCTTGGCTGGTTTTTATCATTCACCCAAACAGCTAAGTACTGCCATCGCCAGTGCTTCTTCATTGGGCGCGTTTGCTACTACGGGCAACAAATCAAAAGCCTGGCAGGCCTGTGCCGTGGGACTCCCGATAGCGACCACACCCTGCCCTTCCAATAGCGAGTAGCGGCTCAGGTAAGTCTTAGCATTCATAGGGCTGGTAAATACCAGAACAGCGTTACGCCTTTGAGGAAAATTTTGGAGGGGCCTGTTATCGTATACAGTGAGTTCGACTGTCTGAATTGACCCGGCGAGCCTTGTTTGTACCGATTTGCGGGAATGCCGTGCCTGTGGAAATAGTACCCGCTGTCCCTTAGCCACCTGCAAAAAAGCAGCAGCTGTAGTTTCCGGCTCACCGGTGCCGGTAAAGTCAACTTGGTGCCAAAGGCCTTCGAGAGCCTGAGCAGTGGAAGCGCCAATTGCTCCAAACCGTATACCGGAGCTTAGTTTTTGGGAAAGACTTTCAAAGAAGAAACGAACAGCGCGCGGGCTGTAAAAAAATATCCAGTCGGTATCCGGTACCACATCGAAGGGCACAGGGTTGAATTGGATTAAGGACTGACCTTCTACCGCTACATCGTGCGCTTTCAGGGTTAGCCAAAAGGGACTTTGAGCTTGAAGGTTACGGGAAATGTAGGCGGATCTGTGTTGTATGTTCATTTCCGCAAAAATAACCAAAGCTTACCGAACCCGCCAACGCTCCGTCGAAATGACCGCTTCGGGATAGTCTGCACCTATTTGCAAGTGCAGCTGATTTTGCTCATCCAGGGAGAGCAAGTCCGGCTGATGGATCATTTCCGACGGAATACCTGCCAGTTGCGGCAGCCATTTTTTGACGTAGTCGCCGCGGGGGTCATATTTAATAGCCTGAGAGATGATATTGTAATGTTTGTCCTCCCTGGAATCCGCGCTGATGCCTGCTGCATAATTCCAGTTCATCCAATTGCTTGTTACATCGTAGTCGATCAGAACAGACTCGAAATACTCTGCTCCCATCTGCCAGTTGACCAAAAGGTCTTTAACCAGGAAGCTTGCGACATTTTGACGCCCCCGGTCAGACATATAACCGGTGGATGCAATTTCTGTCATATTGGCATCAATAAAAGGTACGCCGGTTGCTCCGTCAATCCAACGCTGCAGTAATCGTTCATCATCCCGCCATCGATTGTCTGCTTCTCCACTTAGCCCTCCTTTGTCAAAAACTTTGAAGCCGTGTTTTTTGACCATCAACCGCAGAAAATCACGCATAAGCAGCGCATGAAACAGTTCCTGCACCGAGTCGCTTCCGCCACGCTGCTGCTCATAGGCTTTAATATGATGGTATACCATTTTTGGAGACAGGCAGCCCTGTGCCAGCCAGGCAGAAAAGCGGGAAGACCGCTCGTGCCCATTTACACCGCAGTGCGTATGGGCATATTGCTGAACCGACTCCCGTTCCCAGACATATTGATGCAGTACTTCCAATGCCGCAGCCTCACCTCCACGGTAATGAAAGCCTGAACGTTCATCCGTTTGGAAGGGTTTATGCCCCAAATCTTGTAAAGCAGGGATTTCCCCCTCCTCAAGTTTCACCATAATGGGCGCCATCTCTTCCGGTGCAGGCAGAGGCTCCCGAACCGGCACATAACGTTCCACCTCCTTTCGGAACTGCGAAAAACTGTCAGGCGTGTGCGTTATTGGAAAAGGCAAATCGGCGGTGTAGTAAAGCATTTTCCCTCTGGAGAAACGGATTTCCTGACCGATCGTCCATAGTTTTCGCTCAAGCGTATCCTGAACATAGACTTCATCAGGGGTACGTTCGCGATTGCAAAACACCCAGTTAGTCTTAATTTTTTGAGCAAGCTCAAAAATTTCTTCTTCTGGCTTACCCACTCTGACGATTAGGTTACTGCCAATAGCTTGCAGGGCGTCCCGGAGATTCTGTACGCTTTCAATAATGAATTGTGCCCGGAATTTCCCGGTTTTGGGAAAGCCAAACCGGTCAGTTTTACCAAGGAAGGTGCGTTCGTCGAATACATAAACAGGAATAACTTCGTCAAGAGAGCTTATGGCGTCATGCAACGCCTCATTATCGTGGAGCCTCAAGTCTTGCCTGAACCATACGATGCCCCTTTTAGTATACATAGGCTAGCGAGGTTAATTGTTTCAAAAATCTTTGAAAGCAAACATCGAAGCAGGGTAATGGTTGTGATTTTTTTGTCATTTCGGCTTTGGGACTAAAGGTGAACTAATTAAGCCTTCCTTTCGTTGCAAACACGAAGTAATCATTGAAAGGAGAGCCGAAATGGATCAGCAACAAATAGAAAAGGAACTGAACTTTTTAACCTCCCGCAGCTCTGGTAGCGGCGGGCAGCACGTCAACAAAACGGAGACGAAAGTTGAAGCCCGTTTTGAGGTAGATGCCTCTTCTGCTCTCTCAGCTGCTGAAAAACGGAAGGTACACAATAGCCTGGGCAACCGGATCAGCAAAGAGGGAATCTTATCAGTGACCTCTGACAGCCGGCGCTCGCAGGTGCTCAACCGGGGAGCTGCCGTCAAAAAACTCTTACGCCTGATAAAAAAAGCACTGCGCGCCCGGAAGCGCCGCAAGGGGCCGAAGCCGCTCAAAGCTAATCCCGCAAAGCGACTGGAACGCAAACGCCGGCAATCCGAAAAGAAAGCCCTTAGGGGAAAAATCAAAATTTAACCTACTTTTGAGCCAAATCAAATCAATTCGCATGCGGTACGGATTTCTTATTTTCGCTCTCATTATGGCATTTTCTGTTTTCGCTCAGGACAAACCTGCCTACCGGATCTTTGATAAAAAAGGCAACCCTGCAACATTTGAGGATCTGCTTAAAGCCTCCCGGAAGTCGGACGTCACCTTCTTTGGGGAACTCCACAACAATCCTATTGCCCACTGGCTTCAATACGAACTGACTATCGCTATGTATGAAGCAGTAAAAGGCGAGCTCGCTCTGGGTGCAGAAATGTTTGAGGCTGATAATCAGCTACTGCTTGACGAATACCTGGCTGGCACGATCAAAGACAAAACATTCGAAGATGAAGCCAGGGTCTGGAACAATTATGCTACCGATTATAAGCCACTGGTGGAATTCGCAAAAGAGAAAGGGTTAGGCTTTACAGCAACCAATATTCCCAGACGATATGCAAGCCTTGTTTTCAAGGGTGGGTTCGAAAGCCTGGATGATTTACAAGGCAAAGCAAAGGCATACATTGCGCCACAGCCCATGAAATATGATGCGAATCTGCCCGGTTACCAGAAAATGGTAGAAATGATGGGCGGTCACGGTGGAGGCTCGGATAATTTCCCTAAAGCTCAGGCTATAAAGGACGCAACGATGGCTTATTTTATTAGCAAAAACCTGCCGGATAAGGGCGCATTCCTCCACTTTAACGGCTCATATCATTCTGACAACTACGAAGGTATAGTGTGGTACCTTCAAAATGACTACGCACCAAAGGCTAAAATCACAACGATCACTACTGTTGAGCAGGCCGATTTGTCTGCTTTACAAAAAGAGCATTCAGGCAAGGCAGATTTCACCATTGTCGTAATCGATAAAATGACCAAAACTTATTAGCAGGCTATGCGAATCAGGTTATTTGCTTTATTACTGCTTTCTCTCTCTTTGCCGGGCTGTCTGCAGAACGACACACTGCCTATCCTGAGTACGGAGACGGACGAAAAAGGCAATACGATAAACAAAACTATTCCCGATTTCCGGTTTATCAATCAGGACAGTGTGATTGTGACTCCTGCCACCTTCCGCGGCAAAGCTTATATCGCTGACTTTTTCTTTACGTCCTGCCCCACCATTTGCCCGATAATGACCAAAAACATGCTTGGCCTGTACGAAGAGTATGCGGATGAGCCCCGCCTGGCTTTCCTTTCCCACACTATTGACCCGGCACGGGATACCGTTGGGAGGCTTAAAGAATATGCCACCAACCTGGGCGTGAATGATCAGCGCTGGCATTTTGTTACCGGTCCGAAAGATAGCCTTTATGCTATTGCAGATGACTACTTCAACGTAGTTGTTGAAGACCCGACCTTACCTGATGGTTTCGACCACAGTGGTCGCTTCGTGTTAATAGATGCCAATGGTTTTATCCGTTCCTATTGCAATGGCACACAAGAGGAAGAAGTAGCCACCTTCAAAAAAGATATTGAAATATTACTCCATGAAATGGAAAACGCACCTGCTGCTGACTAGCTTTCTAAGCCTTCTGATTTGGACAAGTTGCCGGGACGACCCCTACAAACAGGGCAGAATTCTCTATCAAAACTTCTGTGCCAGCTGTCATATGGATGATGGCAGTGGCTTGCAGGGCGTAATGCCGCCACTCGCCAATGCAGACTATGTTGCTGAAAATCAGGATAAACTCGCGTGCATCATTCGGTACGGCATGGAGGGGCCAATTGTTGTGAATGACACCACCTACAATCAGGCGATGGCCGGAATACCACAACTCACTGATTTTGAAATCACCAACATCATCAATTATATCAATCATTCCTGGGGCAACGACTATGGATATATGCCTTATGCAGATGTTAAAGCCGCCCTTGAGGAATGCAAGCCGTAAGTCACTAAATCCTTTTTTGCCTGCCGCGCACTCTTTTATTTTCGTGGGAATTGCTACTTTAGGGTTTATAATTCTAAATTCCTAAACAAAAGATTCACACCACGTTGGTCTTCAATGACTTAGAGATTTTCGGGGTGTGCTATTAACCATCTAGCAGTTCCTTGCGCGTTATGATGAAAAAAATTACCCTGCTTTTTTTAGTCCTCCTGCCGGTTTTGGTCTTTGCTCAGCCTCAAAACGATGATTGCGCAGGCCTGATAGACCTTGGCGTTGCACCTGCCTGTCCGGATTCCGTCTTTTTTTCCAATGTCGGTGCCACTTCAAGTGACATAGGCTTTGGCAATATTCCAAGTTGTTTTAACGGAGGTGTAGTCGGCAACGATGTATGGTTTGCCTTTACTACCAGTGACACTATTTTTGATTATACGATCACAGTGACTGGCCTTTCAGATCCGGATGGATCTGCCCCATTGACCAGCCCACAGATTGCGCTTTACCGGGGGGCCTGTGAATTTGACAACCTGGCAGAAATCGCCTGCGAATCCACAGAGCTGGGCGCTACTTTTGCTGAGTTGGATGTAGAGGGGCTGACCCCTAATGTCACCTACTTTATCCGGATTACCGATTACAGTGCGACCGGCACGCCAAACTGGGGCTCTTTTCAGCTTTGCGTGGAAGAACAGGAACCAGCTTCCACAATTGATGAGGGCGGGTCTACGGCCTGCAGTGGTATCCTTTATGATACAGGAGGGCCAGATGGCGATTACGGTAACGACGAGAATAATGTTTTTACCATATGTCCCAGTCAACCCCATGATTGTATTCTTTTCACCATGAATTACTACAATCTGGAGCCCGGAGGATTTTTACCTACCGATGTAATCTCCTTCTACGATGGCGATGGTACAGACAGCCCGCTGATCGCACAATTAGGCGATGGTGATTTTATCTCGAACACAGTCGACGAAGGGGGCGGTGGCGTATGTTTCGAAGTGCAAGCCACAAGTGGTTGCCTGACCATTGAATTTATCTCAAATAGTAGTGTAACCTTTGAAGGTTTTGAGGGCGAGTGGGAATGCCAGACCAACTGTGAGGCATTACAGCCCATCACCGTTAACGGCGGTGTGACAGAAGAAGAAATTGTAAATTTTGTATCCACCCCTGATGTTACAGCAGAGATTACGAATATTGACTGTCCGGAAGAGTCTTATGGTACCTTTGAAGGTGGCGACCTGACTGATCTGGGCCTGGAGCGCGGTCTTCTGTTAACAACTGGCAGCCGGGATTACGCTGTGGGACCGAATACCAGTGCCGGCGGCACCAGCCCGGGTACTGATAACGGAGCCCCCGGCGATGCAGACCTCGACTACCTCTCCACCGTATTTGGGGAGGGTACGACTTCGCAAAATGCGTGTATAGTAGAGCTTGATGTCTTTGTTGCAACAGATGAACTTTCCTTCGAGTATGTTTTTGCCTCTGAGGAATACCCCGAGTTTACGAATACAACTTTCAATGATATTTTTGCCTTCCTGGTCTCAGGGCCTGGTATCAGCGGTGACCCTAACCTTACTAATAGTGCCGTAAATATTGCAACACTCCCCGATGGCACCCCCGTGCAAATTAACAGCGTAAACAACCTGATCAACTGGGAGTATTACCGAAATAACCTTGGCGGTCAAAGCCTTCAGTACGATGGCATGACTTCTGATTTTCTGGGCGTCAAAAAAAGCCTGACCGCAAATATTGGTGTGGAGCCCTGTAATACCTACAGCCTTAAGCTGGCCATAGCCGACCGGGGAGATGCAACCTATGATTCCGGTGTATTTGTATCGGAACTGAAAGGGGGGACGCCAAACCTGACGGTACAGTTCAATTCCGGTATTGATTACCTTGTGGAAGATTGTGTCAATCAGGATGATGAAGTGGTGGTATCTCTCCCTGACCCGGTGGAAGAAACGACCTCATTTCTTGTCTCGGTGGGCGGCACAGCTGAAAACGGACTGGATTATTTGCTGGAAATTCCAGACTCTGTGATATTTCTGCCCGGGCAGAATGAGCTTTCCTTTCCACTAACTACCCTTTCTGATTTGCTCACAGAGGGCACAGAGACAATCATCCTTACCCTTAGTAACGATTTTGGGTGTGGCGAAGTGATCTACACAGAATTAACTGTAGAGCTTCGGGATCAAATCAATGTTGATATTGAAGCGGGGCAGGATACTGTTTTGGTCTGTGCAGATAGTTCAATTGTACTGAATGCTACAGGAGCAGCCACCTTCTTCTGGAGTCCGGTCAGCGTATTTGACCAGCCCACCTCCGCCAGCCCAACCGCGTCACCGATGATGAGCCAATGGGTCGAAGTGGAAGGTATAGTTGGTCCATGCGTGGATACGGACTCCGTGTATCTTCAGATTATTGATCCGGAGATTGCCGCTTTCCCGGAAGATTCCCTGTTTATTTGCCAGGGAGATATGGTGCAGCTCAACTCTACTAACAACGCCAATAACAGCAATCTGGCATGGACTCCTGCTATTGGGCTGAGCGATTCTACTGTCGTGAATCCTATTGCCACACCACAGGTAACTACGGATTACATAGTAGGCGTGGATATTGCGGGTTGCGTGGTGCAGGATACAGTCCATATTGATGTGGCACCATTCGACTTTCCGGATGTGCAAAATGACACCACCATTTGTGAGAACTTTGGAGTTCAACTGGCAAGTTTTATTGATCCGGATCAAACCACAACTATGTTCCAGTGGTCACCGAATACCGGTCTTAGCAATGATACAATCTCTAACCCCATTGCATTCCCCGAAACAACGACCACGTACCAGCTAATTGCAGAAAGCGCCAATGGTGCTTGTGCCGATACAGCAGAAGTGACCGTAACGGTACTGCCAGCCAATATAGAGATTCAGGCTCAGGACTCCATTGAAATCTGCCTTGGAACCGTAGTTGACCTTGAAGCCGTTACAAGCACAGGAGAGGGCGAAACCGTAGTTTGGTCTCCTGATAACGGTACAATAAGTGACACGACAGGGTTAACCACCCAGGTCACCACTGATGTTTCAGGCTGGTATTTCTCAGAGTTTACAGTAGGTGCCTGTACTGTTTTTGATTCTGTATTCATCCGTGTGGATTCATTGCCAGAGACTATGATTATGCTTGATCCGGAGAAAGAAAAGTACTGTGAGGGCGAAATTGTCACCCTCTCCTCTCCGGTATACGAACCTGGCTTCTTCCCTGATATTGAATTCAGTTGGGTTGACCCCCTCGGGGCAGAAACACCGGATACACTTTGGAATATGGTGCTCACGCTTCAGGATACCTTCCTGTACGAGCGTATTACCACTAATAGAGCCTGTGCAGATACCGCTTCGGTTCTGATCAATGTTCAGGCGGTACCCGTAGCGACGATTACGCCTTCGGATGCTGTAGTTTGCCTCGGAGACGCCGTTGATTTCCAACTCGAAATAACCGGCCAATATGAGTCTTTTGAATGGATGGGCAGTGGACTGAGCTGTACAGATTGCTTCGACCCCACTGCATCCCCTGCGAGCGGACAATATACTGTTGAAATTGATGCAGATGGCTGTGATGCCAGCGTCAGTGCCAGTATTCAGCCGGTGGAAATTCCGTTTTTGGGCAATAGTCAGACCATTTGTCCGGGTGAGAATGCCGAGCTAAACCTTGGCGGGCCTTTCGGGCCTAATGACACCTATACCTGGTCTTCGTCCTCGGATCCTGATTTTAGCAGCAATGAGCCGAATCCGGTAGTGAGCCCTGAGGTCACCACCACCTATACCGTGGTTGCTGAGAATGGAGTGTGCCCGCCTTTGGAGGAAGAAGTGACCATAACCATTTCAGATTTTGCAGAAATTGTAAATGTCGACCTCTCACCCACCGACTTATGCCAAAACGAGGAAGTAAACTTCACAATTGAAGCCACTAACCTGACGAGTGGCGACCGTTTTGAGTGGACAGACCCTAACGGCACTGAGCTGTTCGGTGATGGCAACACTTCCGGAGCATTTAATCCAACAGTAAGCGGTACCTACACGCTGACCTACATCAATGCAAATGGGTGCGGCACCCTGACGGAAACCTTCAACCTATCCGTTGAGCCCGCTCCTACTGTGGAACTGGCCAGCGACATCACCATCTGCCTGGGCGAATCCGTTCAGCTCAACTTTGCAGAGGATGAGAATACCACCTACACCTGGACCTCAACTGATCCGCTGTTTAGCGATTTCAACAACCCGCAGCCGGTGGTCAGCCCTACCGAAACGGCCACCTACAGCCTTACGGCCAGCAATGGCGTTTGTGACGACTTTGTGGGCTCCGTGACCGTAGAGGTGATTGGGAACATCGCTCTGGATATCCTGCCGGAAGACTTCTTCCTCTGCCCGGGCAGCTCTACCAATATCGTTGCTACTGCCATTGGCGGCAGCAGTGAAGAGACCTTTACCTGGACGGGCAGCGATGGCTCCTCCTTCACCGGCGACAGCATTACCGTCATGCCGGAGGACTCTACCGTTTACACCCTGGTCTACGAGAGCGGCGGCGGATGTGCCACCCTTACGGACTCTGTGCTTATTGAAGTGGGAGACGGGGTATTCCCGACCGGCGCCGAAATCATCCAGGACACACCGGGCGACCTCTTTGAGGGCGATTCTATCCTCCTTGGCGTGAACTACGGCTCCCCATTTGATGCCAGCGAGCTGAACTTTACCTGGACGGTCCTCTATGAAGACTCCACCGAAGTTACGCCACTGGCCAGCGGCCTTGGGCTGGATACCATTCAGACGCAAATCTTCCCTCCCGGCCTCCACGAATTCCAGGTCGAAATCACCACGCCCGATGACTGTTCCTACTTTGCATCAGTGACCGGTGACTTTGAGGAGATCATAGTCGCTGTGCCCAACACCTTCACGCCCAACGGCGATGGCGCGAATGATGTCTTCAATATCGTGGCACAGGCCAATATCGAAGATATGGAAGTGCTCGAGTTTAAGGTCTACAACCGGTGGGGCCAGCTCGTGTACGACAATGACAGGCCAGATGTCGGATGGGATGGCAACGCCAACGGCAAGGAACAGCCTACCGAGGTCTACTTTTACCTCATCCGTATTGCCCGCCCGAACGGGTTCGAGCTGGGCGTATTCCAGGGTGACGTGACCCTGATCCGGTAAGCCTTGCGTACAAGAATCAAAAAAGCGCCAGACAACAAGTCGTCTGGCGCTTTTTTGTTATTTGCCCAGGACTACAGCGGCGCGCATGAGACCTGCTACAGACATGAGGTCTGTGATTTCACCACGGTATACCATCTGCAGCGCCTCCTCAAACAGCACCCGCTTCACTTTCAGATCCTCAGTGTCCTCTGGTTGGGCCTGCCCCTGTGTCAGTTGCCGGGCAATATAGATCTTTCCTGCTTCATCCGTCACTGAATTGGAAGTATGGAAGTCCAGGATTTGCTCCCATTGCGCAGCCTGCAGTCCGGTTTCCTCCAGGAGTTCCCGCTTTGCGCTGTCCAGAGGCGACTCTGACCCGATGGGGCAGCCCCCTTCCGGGATTTCCCAACTGTACTGTTCCAGTGTGTAGCGGTACTGCCCAACGAGCCAGGTATAGCCTTCCTCATCTACAGGCACAATACCTATCGCTTCGTTTTTGAAATGGACAAGCCCGTAAATACCATCAGTGCCAGTTGGCGTGATTACCCTGCGGTGGGTGACCTGAATCCAGGGGTTATCGTATACTTCTTCTTTGGAGAGCGTAGTCCAGGGGTTCTTCATGGTTTTTGTGTAAAGATATATGTATCTTCCCTGAATTCAACCACGGATCATGACAAAAGCAGCCACCATTCACCAATTAGATCAGCTGGACAAAAGGCTTGTTCAGCTTTTTAGCAAGCTCGAAGCTTACGATGATGCCCAGCTCAATCATCAACCCTCCGATGGTGGCTGGTCTGTACTGCAGGTGCTCCATCACCTCATCCTGGCGGAGACGGCTTCTCTGGGCTACATCAAGAAGAAGTTAAGCTTTAACCCAACTTTGGAAAAAGCAGGTTTTCGATCTGCGTGGCGGTTATTCGTGGTCGATTTCTACTTTAGAATGCCCATTAAATTTAAAGCTCCAAAAGGTGTGGACCGTGAAGCCCTCCCAGATCGATCAGACATCATAGCCACAAAAGAGAAATGGGAAGCCCAGCGGAAGGCCCTTCGTCAAACCCTTGCGCA
>CAZNHN010000026.1:28093-34170 GCA_964572415.1 uncultured Phaeodactylibacter sp. | reverse complement strand
ACGCGTGGAGCGCCGCAGCCCGGTCGTCGGCGCGAAGATCATCATCGGCCTGATCCCCTGCAACGTGATCCCCGAGGAGATCCTGACCGATCACCCGAAGCGCTACCGCGCAATGCTGGTCGAATGCGGCAATCCCGTGCACTCGCTGGCCGACAGCCAGCGCATGCGCGCCGCGCTGCGCGCGCTGGAACTCAGCGTCGTGATCGACGTCGCGATGACAGAGACCCAGCGCCATGGCGAGCGGCAACTCCCTTGCCCCATACCGAAAAATGGCGAAGATGTCCGGGTTGCCATCAAAATGGTAATTGACCAGCCAGGGGTCGAAGGCCAAGCTCAACGTACCTACCGCCGCATAGAGGACCAATGGCCAGGCGGACCGCAGCCATCTCTTCACCGCTTCCCTTTGCCAGCCCCATTGCCCCAGTTTGCTCAACCGGATCAACAACCAGAGGAAACGCAAACCGCCCAGCCCTGCCAGCGCCCAGATAGCCGGCCCCAGCCCCCACCCCATCCATGCCGGATATACCACCGCTGCGATTTGTGCAGCGTAAGTCAGCCCGGCAAACCAAAGTAGTTCACCGGGGCGGTCCCAGAGCAGGTAAAAATTTTCCAGCAGGAAGGTTGCCAGGTTGAGCCAGAGAAACAATAGAAAAGGGAACAGAAAAGGCAGCTCTGCCTGACCAGTCAGCAGCGGCACCAGCCAGTGCCGCCCCCACCAGAAGCCAATCGTCAGGGCAGCGCCAATACTTCCGAAAATCAGGGCTACATTGGTTAGGAAAACGGCACGTTGCCCTTCTTTCACTTTGCTGAAGCGGGACAGCAGGGCCTGCATGAGCCCCGTTACCCAAAAAGAGGTTAGCACATAGCCCAGGTACAATAACTGCTCGTACCAGCCAATGCTTTCCTTGGGCAGCGCCGTTTTGGCCAGCAGAATAGAAATTAGGATGGCGCTGCCCTGCCGGGACAAAGCATTGCCCTGCATGGCCCTAACATTATCAATTTGGAACAGCGCCTTCAACATCCGGGGTTAAAGGTCCCGAACCTCATCCTTGAATACCACCCCGAACTGTTCCAGCTCATCCAACACGGGCTCATACACTTCAGGAATAACCGGGATATTCACGCCTTTGGACTCAATACGCCCTTCCATGACCAGCTTAACAAAAATGCCAAGGGGCAGCCCCACCAGCTTAGCCATTGCGGTATCGTTGGCGTTGGCCCCCTTCATCACCAGGGTGGATATCAGTTCTTTCTTTTTGCCCTCAAGTTCATATTCAAACTCGTGCTGCATGATAATCATATCCTTATCTCTGGGCTCTAGCTTCCACTTTTCCATCAGCAGGTTTTCCAGGATTAGCGCCGGCGTAGCGTTGGCCAGCCCTACTTTCTTTTTGCGGAAAAGCCCCAGCCAGTCCAGCTTCTGCATAACCTCATCATCGGGGTCCAGCTTCAGCAGGTCGGCAATACGGTCGCGCACGGATCCTGACTTATTCTGAGGGCTGAGATAGCCTTCCATCAGCTCGTGGTAGCTCACCTGCTCACTTTCCAGAATGGGATAAGAACCATCGGTCAGCCCAATTTTCACTAAGGCATTCCATGCATCACAGAAGCCCCGGTAGCGGATGGTGCCCCGAAGGATGTTGGGAATATCTGAAAGCCCGTAAACCTCCCGGTAAAGCAGGGAATCACGGTTGGCGTAAACTTCAAACTCCCCCATACCGGGAATATCAACCACCCGGTATTCTTTAAATAGGCGGTTGTAGGGAATGTACTTGTACTTGCCGTTTTCCAGGTACTGTGCGGTACCCTGCCCGGCGAGGACTACGTTGCGTGGGTTCCATGTGAATTTGTAATGCCAGGGGTTATTGTCGCTTTCGGGCGCAATCAGTCCTCCTGTGTAAGACCGAAAAGCCGTGATTTTCCCGCCCTTTTCCTTAATCTCATTGATTTGCCGCATGGCCGACATATGATCGATGCCAGGGTCCAGCCCCATTTCCCCCATGAAGATGAGCTCCCGGTCGCGGGCTTCGTCGCCCAGGCGGTAGAGTTCCTGAGAAACGTAGGAAGCAGTGATGAGGTGCTTTTTGAGCTTGATACAATCGTGAGCCACCTCGAGGTGCAGATGGGCAGGCAGGAGTGAGACCACCAAATCGGCACGCCCGATCAGGTCGCGGCGGTCATTCACTTTCGTAACATCAAGCCAGGCAGGACGGCCATTGGGGTGCCCTTTCACCCGTGCCTCAGCCAGCTGCGGGTCTGCATCTGCAACGGTCACAAACCAGTTTCTTTCCTTTGCCTGTCCAAGCACGTAATTGATACAGGCACTGGAAGAGCGTCCGGCTCCGATGATCAATATATTTGTCATGGTTGGTTTTTTCTGTTTATTGAGGTAATTTGCCGATTCGCGCAAGATAAAACTTTGCCTGAAACTGTAAAGCGGGTCTTGCCGCTAAATTCCAAATTGTACAAAAACGCTATGCGATATCGAAAGCTGGAAACCAATATCCGTATTTACGATAGTGCTGATGAGTTATCAACAGATGACCAGACACTGCTGAAGGCAGCTGCCCGTGCGATGGATTTAGCTTATGCCCCTTACTCTAATTTCAAGGTCGGCGCTGCGGTGCGGTTGACAGACGGCACCATTGTGATAGGCTCTAACCAGGAAAATGCAGCTTATCCTATGTGCCTGTGCGCAGAGCGGGTGGCCCTGGGCAATGCCTCCCTCAATCACCCAGCCGAAAAATTACAAACCCTGGCCATTCGGGTACGGAATGAGAATAAAGCCATCCCCGAACCGGCAGCGCCATGTGGCTCCTGCCGGCAGGCGATATCTGAAATGGAAGACCGGCAACAGCAGCCCATCCGTATCCTAATGCAGGGGGACGATGACACGGTTTACGAGGTGGAAAGCGGGCAGTCACTTTTGCCCTTAGGTTTCAATCGTCATTTTTTGTAGCCGAGCCCGGGTAATCCAGCTGGCCTAAATGCAACTGATGGCGCCCCCGTTTACGATCGGCGAAGTACCGCTGTAAACTGAATATTGAAGAGGTGAATGCGATTTGATCCCACGGTATTTCCGCTTCGGTAAACAAGCGCACCTCCAGGCTCTCCTCCCCCACTCCAAAGGCATCCGGCCCTTCCAACTCACCCAGAAAGTGCATATACACCTGATTGATGTGGGGTATACTATATATGGTGTGCACACCGGTAATCTTCACCTGAGCCATGGCTTCTTCCCTGACTTCACGCAGCGCACCTTCTTCCACTGTTTCGCCATTTTCCATATAGCCGCTGGGGACATTCCAGTAGCCGAGGCGGGGCTCAATAGAACGCTTTGCCAGAAGCACTTTGTCTTCCCAAATGGGCAGGCAGCCCGCTACAATTTTTGGGTTGGAGTAGTGGATACGCCCGCAGTTGCCGCAAACGTAGCGTGGCCGGTTATCTCCGTTGGGGATGGTAAACGTTAATTGGTCTGAACCGCAGTGGCTACAGTAATTCATGCTTCTGTCTCTTTTTCCAGGGCTCGTTCATACCGTACCCGCTGCAATATGGCATCACCAAAGATGCTCAGCCCACTGTTGAAGACCACCAGGGCCAAGGTGCCATAGGCTACCCAATGCCAGACAGGGGCACCATCGTATTTGTCCATAGCCGCTTCGGCAATCAGGCAGGCGCCAAAACCAATGAGCACCAATCCAATCGGTGCGCGGAGCAGCCAGCGACGATAGTATTTTTGCTTATCCATGTTGATTACTTTCTTTCCAAAGTCGTTCGGCAGCTTCCAGGTCTTCCGGGGTGTCTATGCCCACCGTTTCGGTCTGCGTGGTGCCAATGTGAATACGGTAGCCCGCTTCCAGCCAACGCAGTTGTTCCAGCGACTCCATTTGTTCGTAATGCCCGGGAGGCAGTTGGGCGACCTCTAGCAAAACAGACCGTTGAAACCCGTAAATACCCAAATGCTTGAAAAAAACACCATGCTCCATCCATTGTTCAGGAGGCACCCCCCTCAGGTAGGGAATGGGCGACCGGCTAAAATAAAGCGCCTGACCGGTAGCGGACTTTACTGCCTTCACAACATTAGGATTGTGCAGGGCTTCTGCCTCTCTAAGCCGGACGACAAGAGTGCTGATATCTGCAGGATCATTGCCCATGAGCGGTGCCACGACGAGGTCAATCTGCACCGGGTCGATAAACGGCTCATCTCCCTGTATGTTAACAATCAGGCTATCTTCGGGATATTGCAGCGCCACTTCCGCACAACGGTCGGTCCCGCTAAGGTGGCTGTCATCCGTCAGTACAGCTTTGCCCCCAAACCGGGCAGCAGCTTCCAGGATGCGCTCGTCATCAGTGGCGATGCATACCTCGTCGATTTGGCGGGCTTTTTGTGCCCGTTCGTAGACATGCTGGATCACGGGTTTGCCTCCCAGTAAAGCCAGAGGCTTACCGGGAAATCGTGTACTTGCGTAACGGGCTGGAATCACCGCTATTGATTTCATATATTTGTTTATATTGCTCTTCTGGTTCAGCAAAATATGAACCCCAAACAGGAAACCTAAACTATGAGGAAAACGACTGGTGCGACTAGACTGGCAGGGACTGACCTGGCCCCAATTGTATTTAAAGCCACTGTGCTGTGCGCTTTCCTGAGCCTGCCGTTGATGGTCAAAGCTACCGGGGACAGCCTCAATTACCTTACCCCCAAAGATACCATATTTCTGTCGGTGGGGCAGTTTAATGAAAAATACTTCAGCCACCGCCTGGAGCCGAAGCAGACTTTGTTTTCTCTGGCAAAATTTTACGGGCTTTCTCTTCAGGAGCTCTACTTCCACAACCCGGGGCTTAGCCCGCAGACGATGCGGGTGGGCATGCCGGTCCGTATTCCTATCCCCAAACAGGCCATTGAGCAGTATCAGGAGAAGGACATTATCCCCGGCCGGTTCGCACCGGTGTACTATGTGGTGCGCAAGGGCGATACGCTCTACAAAATATCCAAATCCTACTTTGAAATCCCGATGGAGGAAATTATGCTGCGCAATGGTCTACTGGACCATACCCTGAAAAGCAACCAAATCCTTCATGTAGGATGGCTAAGCCTCAACGGCATTCCGGACAGCCTTCGTGCCTACGCAGGGGGCGAGTTGGGCAAACGCAACGCTGCCTACCGCAAGCTTTTTCAGTACGATATGGCTGGTGAACGGGAGCGCGAGCATCAGGGGGTGGCCTTCTGGCCAAAAGACATGAAGGATGAAACAGACCTCATGGCGATGCACCGAAAGGCAGAGGTTGGATCAGTGATATCCATTTACAACCCGATGAGCCGTCGTACTGTTTATGCCAAAGTGGTGGGCCGAATACCCGACACTGTTTACAAGGATGATGTGATCGTGGTCGTCTCGCCCCTTGTGGCAAAATTATTAGGCGCCATTGACCCCCGATTCTTTGTGAAGGTCAAATACCACCGATGAATTTTTTACCTTTGCGGCAAACCAAGTAAAACCCATGGAATACTACGAAAATATCCTGCACACCATTGGAAATACACCTCTGGTAAAGCTTCATAAAGTCGTTAAAGACATCCCGGCTACGGTACTGATGAAAGTCGAGACCTTCAATCCGGGCCACTCGATCAAAGACCGTATGGCACTGAAAATGCTGGAAGATGCAGAGGCCCGGGGGGATATCAAGCCGGGTGGTACGGTCATTGAGTGCACCTCTGGCAATACAGGTATGGGCCTGGCGCTGGCCGCGGCGGTAAAAGGTTATAAATGTATCTTTACGACCACAGATAAGCAGTCACAGGAAAAAATAGACCTCTTGCGCGCAGTTGGTGGCGAAGTCATCGTCTGCCCTACCAATGTGGAAGCAGATGACCCGCGTTCCTACTATAGCGTGGCCCGCCGCCTGAGCACGGAAATCCCTAACAGCTACTGGTGCAATCAGTACGACAACCTGTCCAACCGCACGGCTCACTACGAAAGCACTGGCCCTGAAATCTGGAAACAGACCGACGGCAAAATTACTCATATGGTAGTCGGGGTAGGTACCGGCGGCACCATTTCCGGCACCGGCCGATA
>CAZNHN010000026.1:7871-28083 GCA_964572415.1 uncultured Phaeodactylibacter sp. | reverse complement strand
ATACGGCGCTAAACGTATAAATAAATAAAAAGAATACTGACCTATTACATTCTTAAGAAAGGAAATTATGTCAGACAAGATGGTAGAACTAACAGACGCTAATTTTGAAACAGAAGTACTGCAGTCAAAGACTCCGGTACTGGTTGATTTTTGGGCAGTATGGTGCGGGCCCTGCAAGATGATAGCTCCCGAGCTGGAGAAGATAGCAGATGAGAAACCGGCCGATACCTTAAAGATCAAAATCCGGATGTTAAAATCTGGGGGATCGACACCTATGGCTCCGTATTTAAAAAATACCATGAGACGGGCGAGTTTGACGAAAAGGAAATCTATCCTTATATCACAGAAGGCATCGGCGAGGATATCATACCACAAAATGTCGACTTCAAAGTAATCGACCGCTTTGAGAAGGTGACCGACAAGGATGGTGCCCTGATGGCTCGCCGCCTGGCACGAGAAGAAGGCCTGTTGCTGGGGTATTCTGCAGGCTCTGCTGTTGCCGGACTGCTGCAGCTTAAGGATGAACTTACGCCCGAGGATGTCGTGGTGGTGGTCATCCACGATCACGGAAGCCGCTACGTCGGTAAAATCTACAACGATGACTGGATGCGGGAGCGGGGCTTCCTGGAGCGGGAGCTTTGTGTGCGTGACCTGCTACAGATGAAGCACGATAATCGTTTCATTACCCTCAGCGAATCGGATACCGTTCAGTCTGCCTTCAAAATGATGAAAGACCACGATATTTCTCAGTTGCCGGTCATGCGGGAGGGTAAAATGGTAGGCTCAATCACGGAAACAGCTGTCTTGTCCTATCTGTTGGAGAACCCGATGAACCACGCTGAGCAAACCGTTTCGGCTATCATGGGGGCTCCATTCCCACTTGTGGAGGAAGATTTGCCTTTCTCTCAGCTGAGCAAATACGTAGACCGGACCATTCCGGCCGTTATTGCCAAAGATAAGGCGGGAACCCTGCACATACTGACACAGTACGATATTATCCGGGCGGTGTAAGGCTGTTTTGGGGGATTCGTTTTTAGAGCGCGTCCCCCAACATAATCTAAAAGAGCTCTACCTGATTGGGGATATGCCCGTTCACCCGGCGCTTCACCTGCCTAGGCGTGGCTTCGGTTTTTAGCATACGGCGGGCAACCCTTAGCCGGTGGGTATAGCGTTTGGCAGCCCGATCGTAAATACCGTAGTGGTCAATCTTGTCAATGCGCACACTACCAAAAGCGTGAATGATTTCCGAGTCCGGCAATATGATACCGCAGTGGGTAATCCTGCCCGTTCGGTTCTCAAAGAACGCCACATCACCAGGCATGGACTGCTCAACGAAATCCACTATACTACCGATATATACCTGCTGGGAAGCTTCCCGGGGCAAAGCAATATTGGCGATTTTGAATACCATCTGTACAAGGCCCGCAGCATCTATGCCCATTGGGGAGCGCCCACCGTGCAGGAATGGCGCATGCAGATAACGCCGGGCAATCTTGAGGATAAATTCGGCAGATGGCTTGATGTGTTCCGGAAAGACCGCTTGCCCGCTAAAGGTATAGACCGTATTGTCAAGTGTGAAGCGCATGCCATCAAAGTTGGGCAGACGTGCGCCCATGACTACCGGGATCACTTCATTGTCTGCCATAAGCGGCTGGAACAACTCGAGGCTGTAGGCAAAGTGGTCCCTAAAGACCGAAAACTCACTGGGCGTGATAGCTTTGAGCTGATTGGCAGCCACCCAGCCTACATAATTGTCCCATATACAGCGGATTTTTGCCCATTGCCGCCCTTTGGTCTCCAATACCTCCGCTAACTCTCCAAACAGTAATTGGGACACGATCTCGCTCTTGTCCGAAGAATTGCTCCGGATAGGCACGTTGCTCAATGGGCAAATAGCATAAGAGGGCATGCACGCGGGTTTACGGAAATCAAGATATTTTCAAAAATAATAAATATCAGCCAATTCCGTTCCTATTTCTGACTTATCAGCGCGAAATACTCGTTTTAGTCCGGCGGCCTGTTTAACTTTGGCCGCACAATCACATGAACCGATTCTATGAAGAAGCTATTCCTGCTCCTTTTTTGTTTTACTTTGCTGAGTGGCCTGCGCCTTACTGCACAAGACCAGCACTTTACTCAATTCTTTGCAGCACCGCTCACCCTTAACCCGGCCCTGAGCGGTACCTTCAACGGAAAATACAGGGTGGCGCTCGTCTACCGCGACCAAGATCCTTATCAGACTTATGCAGGGGCGGTCGATCTCCGATTCGGGCTCAACAGCATAGGCAAGCGTTATAAGGATGCCTTTGGTGTGGGTGTGGTGTTTTACAATGACCGGGTGCCTGAATTCGGTTTTTCCAATAACCAGATCAATGTCGCCGGGGCTTTCCACAAAAGCCTGAGCAAATCCAACGATCAGTTCCTGAGCGCCGGCTTTCAGGCCGGGCTGGCACAGCGCAACTTCGGCTATGAGCGCTTCAATTTTGAGGATCAGTTCGGAGGCGATGATGGGTATACCAATCCGACTGGTGAAATTCTGCCTGCCAATAACTTTGCCTATGGTGATATTTCGGCAGGTATCAACTACACCTATGCCCCCAAAAGAGGGGTTTCCGTTTATGCGGGAGCCGCCATGCACCATATTCTGGAGCCGCAGATCAGCTTCTTTTTCAATGAGGATCAGCCCGAATTGGGCAATTCCGACTTCCTGCACCGCAAATACACCGCTTATGTCAATGTGAATATCCCGGCGGGCCTGGGTATTCAGATACAGCCACGGGCACTGCTGTACGCACAGGGTCCTCACCTGGCCGCCAACGCAGGCAGTAATGTCCGCTTCCTGATTGACGAAATCTCAGGTGTAGCCCTTCATACGGGTGGCTGGGTACGCCCGGTACGGGACGAGCTGGACAATTTCATGCTTGATGCCGTTGTTGGCATGGTGGGTATTGAGTTCAGCAACTTTCTGCTGGGGCTGAGCTACGATGCCCGCATTGATGGCATTGGCTCTATGCGCAAGCAACGTGGGGCGTTCGAGCTTTCCCTGGCTTATCTGGGCGAGTACGATGACGAAGTGGTGCTTTGCCCTAAGTTCTAACCGTAACAAAGGTTGATGCCGGTCACAAATTTGGAGTTCTTACTCAACCGAAAGGGCAGGAGCTGTAAGATGAATGCAGTATCTTCATCTTCCTGCTGATCATATTTCACTTCAATCACGATAGCGGAGTCGGTAAAGAGCAGGACGGGCTCCCGGTGCGCCTGATAGGGCCCGAACCGAAGCCCGGTATCCATCGTGAGCCGGAAAGGCAGCGTGGGTGCCCCCCAGTAAGAATGCTGGTAAGTATTGAACAAAACCGGTTGTAAGTCCAGCCCCTTTCCCAGGGTTTTTCGGCACAGGCTGACCAGCTTTTCCCAGTCCAAAGCACTGTACCTGCCTTCCGGCAACGGATAATGCCTCTTCCACCCTACCAGATTGTCTTTGATTTTTACCTCCAGCACCGGATTGCAGATGGAAGAGAAATCGTCACCATACCAGCGCAGCCGGTACTTTAAGCGCTGAGGCGTACCGGTGACATTATCCTGAAAGGCCGCGAAATCAGGCGTATCGAAGTATAAATTATTAATTTGGCGGGGCGGGAACAACGGGCGGAAGCCTGCCGGGTGCTGCCGGATCACCATACTGACCACCTGTGGATGGGTGGCTTCTATGCGGTACTTGCGTTCGTAACGCATACCTACATCGTGATATTTTCCACTACTTCCAAACCATAACCGATTAAGCCCACCCGCTTTCGAGGGGTATTGGTTATAAGCCGTAGTTTGGTCACATTCATATCGTGCAGGATTTGAGCGCCTACACCGAAGTCGCGTTGGGTCATTTCGGCTCGTTTGTTGAGTTCCGGGTTTTCGCCATTGTACTGCCGTTTCTGATAATCCGCCAGGTGATGGAGGATGGCATCTGATTTCTCGCTGTGGCGCATGTAAAGCAGCAAGCCCTGATCTTCCTGAGCGATCATCTCGATAGCTTTTTGCAGCTGTACGCCATAGCTATTGAAAAGACCGCCCAAAATTTCACCGGTTTCAGTAGAGGAGTGCACACGCACCAGAACAGGATCGTCTACCTTCCAGTCGCCTCGTTTGATCGCCAGGTGGATATCATCTGTAGTGAGCTGACGGAAGGCAATGACTTCGAAAGGCCCGTATTGGGTATCAATGGAAACAGAGAGTTCCCGTTTAATAAGGCGCTCATTGCGCATCCGGTAAGCCACCAAGTCTTTGATGGCAATGACTTTCAGGTCGAAGCGCTCCGCAATTTTCATCAGTTCCGGCAGGCGGGCCATTGTCCCGTCTTCGTTGAGGATTTCCACTAATACGCCTGCAGGTTCAAAGCCAGCCAGACGAGCCAGGTCGATGGCTGCTTCGGTATGCCCGGTACGGCGAAGGACGCCCCCGGTCTTAGCCCGCAGCGGGAAAATATGTCCCGGGCGTGCATAATCGGTTGCTCTGGTAGTCGGATCAACCAGCTTTCGGATACCCGTTGCCCGGTCGTAAGCGGAAATACCCGTCGTGCAACCATGCCCGATAAGATCGATGGATACGGTGAATGCGGTCTCGTGTAAAGCGGTATTGGAAGAGACCATCATATTGAGGTCCAGCTCGTCTGCCCGCTTTTCATCAATGGGCGAACAGATCAGCCCGCGGCCATGCATGGCCATAAAGTTGATAATCTCCGGCGTCACACACTCGGCTGCACAGATAAAATCGCCTTCATTTTCGCGGTCTTCATCATCTACAACCACGACCATACGGCCTTTCATCATCCACTACAATGATCACTTTGCCCGCTTTGATATCGCGGATAGCTTCATCAATAGTATTGAGTTGGAAGCCTTGTTGCTTAGTTGCGTTTAGTTGGTTGCCAGACATTTGAGCGTACTCCTTTTATAAATTTGAAAAAACCGGCAAGCAAAGCCAGGTTCATTGCCAGAAAATAATGCCCCCCCCTTAGAGGCAACCAATGCAAGCCTGCTTTCCTCAACAGCTGATCCAGAACGGGCACCAGAATAGTACCGCCCGTCAATACGGCAAACAAACACTGCCAGAATAAGTTGCCCAAACTGGCCAGGGCACCGCTGCCCGCCAGGATCAAAAGTAGGAAAAACGGGCCAAGCCACCGAAGGGCTTTATGAGAAAAGAACGCAAACTGCAGCGGGCTTACCGGTGGCCACCACAAATGCGGGAAAGTCGTCAGGTTTTGAAAATTGCCGGCTGAGATACGGGCTTTCCGGCGGTATTCCTCGCGGATTTCATGAGAAACTGCCTCGTAGCAGATGGCATCCAGCTCGTTAATGGCCCGCCCGCCCTGCTCAAACATACGCATGGTGATGTAGAAGTCATCTACCAGATAAGTGGGCGGCACCTCACTAAAATAGCGGGCCCGAATCGCATAAAAGCCACCAAAGGGCCCCATCATCTTTCCCCAGACCAGCCCTTCGTGGTGTTTCAGGCGGACTTCACCGGAGATATAGGTGTTTTCTGCTTCGGAAATGCCCTGCTGTTGCATGCCCGTATGCAAAATGTGTGCATCGACCAGCCCGATTTCCGGATTTTGGAAGTGCTGTACGAGCCTGAATAGCACCTCGGGAGCAGGCATGACACTTGCATCCGTTATCACAAAAACAGGGTCGATACCGTCCGATACGAATTGCTCCCGGGCGTACCCTGCCAGTTCATTGATGACTTCCGGTTTGCCCCGCCTTTGCTGAAACGGGAAAAAGTGAATGTGTTTTTCCTGTGCAGCGATGGGCGCAATGATATCATTTGTTCGGTCATCGGAACAGTCGGAGCCGATAAAAACCGACAGCCGCCCCTCCGGATAACGGAGAGCAAGCAGGTGAGCCATCTTTGCTTCGATAACCGTTTCCTCATTGTAGGCAGACATGATCACAGCGACCTGCGGCCAGTTGGATTCGGCTTTATAGACTTCCTGATTAGGCGATTGGCCTCGTGCCAGCCAGCGCATCAGCAAAGGGTAAAGCAGATAAGTATGCACCAATGCCAGTGCGCTCAGCCAAACTATGATATGTACCAGGATAAGCCCCATGCATCAGAGGGCTTCAACGCTTAACTCACTGTAGGCCTGCGCCAACTGCCGGGCCACTTCCAGGCTGTCGTACCGCTCCAGGACGAACCGGCGGGCGGAGCGCCCCATGGGTTCAAGCTGCTTATTTTTTTGCAACTGGCAGGCTTTGGAAATTTGCCGGGCAAATTCCTTCGGGCTATTGGCAATCAAAGCGTGGGTGCCGGGCTCAATGCCGATGCCTTCCATCCCCATCTGTGTGCTCAGGACTGCTTTGCCCAATGCCATGCCTTCCAGAATTTTAGCCCGCATCCCACTGCCGGAGAGCAAGGGCACCACCATCAAACTGTGCTGATTGATAAAAGCCGATGCGCTGGGCACTTCTCCTTCCACGATGATACCGGGGCGTTTCATTTTTAGTAGCCACTTTGGCGTGTTGCGGCCGGCGATGTGCAATGTAAGGCCGGTATGCTCAGCCTGTACCAGGGGCCAGACTTCATCCAGGAACCACTGCAGCCCTTCCAGGTTAGGCATCCAGTCGAGGGAGCCTATGAAAGACAGGGACAGCGGCTTTTGAAAACTGGAATAGTCTGGTTGGTAGGCCTGACTGTCTACGCCAATTGGTGTGACCGTGGCCGAGCCTTCATAACCCAGCTCGCGGAAGCGTTCCAAATCCCGCCGGGTGATGGCCGCCAGGTGGTCATAAGCTTGTAACCGGCTGATTTCGTATTGCCGGAGCCGTTCCGTCAAATGGCGGAGATACCAACGTTTGGGCCAAAGGGCTGTATTCTGGCTGATGCGCTCCCAGATTTCAAACTCCACATTATGCGCCCGCATGCTGACCACGGCATCGGAATGCTTCCGGATAGCCGGAATGTAAGGCGAGAGGTAGGGTGTTTCGAGCTGTATGACGTCAAACTCGGTTTCTTGAAGCAGTTGCACCAGGCGTTTTTCAAAGCCAAGAGAACAAAAACGGGCAATGTGGTAGGAGTCGTTCCCCCAAAGGTGGCGCAGTGCCTGCAGGGGTTTTATCCGGTTGTCCACTTTTACGTCCTGAATGCTGGTGTAGTGGTTGAAGGACTTGGGGAGATGCTCTTTTGGGAAATAGTGCTTGCTGGTGTTCATGGCCAGTAAATGCACCTCATGCCCCAATGCTTTCATGGAGCGGCTCAGGGCCGTCACGGCAATAGATTCGCCATCTTTAAGCGGAAAAGGAAATTTTTTACAAAGCTGAAGAATTCTCATTCATCCTTTTTTTCCGGCGGCTTGACCTGGAATTAATTCATAAATAGCTCACCATGTAGGGCCTGACACCAGCAAAGGGCCAGAGAACCAGCAAAAATTCAGACTTGTTGCACTGGCGGTCAAAGGTCTGCAAAAATAACGGTTTTTTCCAAAATGCGGGGTGAATCTGGCTTGGGCTTTGGGGTATGGGGTTCACGCAAAGACGCGGAGGAGGAACGCAAAGGGCGTAAAGCGTACAGAGCAAGGGCTCCCAAAGACGCGGAGGGGGACCGCAAAGGACGTGAACAACAGGACATCAATCGACCTCTTCTGTTTCTGCGGTCCAGGGTGGGCAGACCACACACCAGAAGTGGAGTGGTTCTTCGCCCGTGTTTTGAATATACTGCTCGGCGCCGGGTGGGATGAAAACAACACTGCCGGGGGTGGCTTCCATGGTTTCACCGGCAACGAAGGCCCTGCCCTGCCCCTGCACGATGATATAGGTCTCTGAACGCCCGTGCAGGATATGTGGCCGGGAAGCCTCTCCGGGCTGCAGGGCGGCGTGTGCCAGACTGAAGCCAAAGTCAACTCCGTCATTCTTAGGGTGCAGCACTTCCCGGATTTCAGTGTCGTCTCCGGCAGTGAAGGAGGCAATGGACTGCAGCTGCTTATAAATAGGATGCATAGCAATAGGAAATAAAACCGGGCGGCAGCATAAACCGCCCGGTGATCATTAATTATTCGTCGCTGATCATTTCGTAAGTGTTGTTCTCCCGGTCGATGTCGGCCATACCAAAATCGGGGTCGATCACCACCTTTTCGATGTCTTTGGCTTTCACACCCAGGTCCAGCTCATACTGAGGGTGTGTCCACGGCCAGTCTTCGGCCAGCTCCATGTCATTCAGCGGCTTGTGGCCGCGCATGATGCGCAGCGGCACCAGTATCCGCTTGCTTGTGCCATCGGTGAGGACCACTTCCACCTCCAGCGGCATAGGCATGATGCCCGCCCGGTTAAGTACGGCTACAGCGGTGCGCCCTTCTTCCTTCACATTCTCAATGCCGTAGTCTATGATATGCGTGGTGTTAATCCAGTATTCGCGGTACCAGTCCAACTCTATCATGGATTGCTTTTCCATGATGCGGATGAAGTCGTTTGAGTTGGGGTGCTTGAACTTCCAGGTATCAAAGTAGCGGAGCATGCCCTGATCAAAGGCTTCTTCTCCGATGATATACTTGAGCTGCCCGAGGAAGACAGCGCCTTTCACATAGGAAGCCACGCCGTAAGCGGAGTTGGTGTTAAAGTGGTCGGAATGAGTGATCAGGGGTTCTTCCAGCCCGCTTTGAGAGAAATTAGCGTAGCCCATGTAGGAGCCCAGGTGAGGATTATCAGAAGCTTCGCCCGGGATCAGCCCCTTTTTACGCAGGTGGTTCATCACATTGCTGCTGGCCCAGCTGGTGAAGCCTTCGTCCATCCAGGCATAAAGGGCCTCATTAGTGCCTAACAACATTTGGTACCAGCTGTGCATTAGCTCGTGTACCGACACACCAACCAGGCTGGGAAGGCTGCGCTCTCCGGTGATCAGCGTTGCCATAGGGTATTCCATGCCGCCATCCCCTCCCTGAATAAAGGAGTACTGCTCGTAGGGGTACTGCCCGTAATGCTTGTTGATGAAAGCGAAGGCCTCGTCCATGATGGCAGGCAGGGCTTCCCAATTCTCTTTGGTACGCTCGTTCTCCTGGTAGAAGAAGTGCATCACCATGCCGTCTTTCCGATCGTAGGTGGTATGGGTGTAGTCCGGATCGGCCCCCCAGACAAAGTCGTGGACATCAGGAGCAACAAAATGCCAGGATAGCTTTTTGCCTTTTTTCATCTTCACGGCTTTGTCGGTATACCCATGGCCAATTTCTTTTGGGTTTTGCAGATAGCCCGTAGCACCGATGATGTATTCGCTGTCGATGTGGATGGTCACGTCAAAATCGCCCCAAATGCCGTAAAACTCCCGGCCTACATAGGGGTTCGCGTGCCAGCCCTGATAGTCGTATTCTGCCATCTTAGGGTACCATTGTGCCATAGAGTAGGAAATACCCTCAGCATTATCGCGTCCGGAACGACGGATTTGTACCGGTACCTGAGACTCAAATTCCATTTCAAAAACGGCTTTTGAATTAGGCAGAATAGGCTCAGGCAGTTGCACTTCCAGGATAGTGCCCACGACTTCAAAGTTGGCTTTTCTTCCATCCACAGTAAGGCTGTTGATTTCGTGGTAGCCAATCTCATCCGGCTCTAATTCGCTAATCCGGCCGCCTACCCTCGGGTCAGAGTCCTTCAGGTTTTGTGACCGGATGTCCATCATGCTGTTCGGCTGGAACGCATTGAAATACAGGTGGTAAAAGGCCCGGTGCAGGGTGTCCGGAGAATTGTTGGTGTAGACAAGTGTTTGCTTGCCATCGAACTGATGCTTCCTGACATCGAAGTCGATATCCATCGTATATTTTGCAGCCTGCTGCCATCGGTCGGGTTGTGCCTGCAGGGCGGCCAATGTGATGCAACAGAAAAAAAGAGAATGCCAAATTTTCATATAGTCAATTGATTGTGTTTCTAAAGTGTAGTAGTGGGTAAAATTAATCAGCCACCTCTGATCATATGGGTGCAAAAATTGGGAGCTATTCCTCGGATTTCTGCTCTTCCGGGTACTCAATCCGCACATGGTGCACACTACGCATGAGCTGCTGAAAAACCGTTTTGCAGGTTTCCAGCTCAGAGAAGGTCAGCTCAGAGTCTTCCAGCTGCCCCATCGCCATTTTACCGGCTATAATTTTATCAATCAGTTCCAGCAGTGCCTCTTCCGTGGGGTTTTTCAGGCTTTTGCAAGCCGCCTCAATACTGTCTGCCAGCATCAAAATGGTCTCCTCCTTAGTGACGGGTTTGGGCCCGGGGTAGCGAAAATCCTGTTCATCTACCTCCTCCTCCGGATGGTCTTTGAGGTAATTGCGGTAGAAGTACTCCACCCGGGTCGTGCCATGATGGGAGGTGATGAAGTCGATTAAAATGTTGGGAAGCCGGGCTTTCTTAGCCATTTTCACTCCCTCCGTCACGTGGCTGATGATAATTTCTGCACTTTCCTTATCGGAGATGCTCAGGTGAGGGCTGTTATTGCTTTGATTTTCAATAAAGAACTTCGGCTGTAAAGTCTTGCCGATATCGTGGTACAGGGCAGCTACCTTTACCAGCAGGTGATTCGCGCCGATGGCACGGGCCGCTTCCTCCGACAGGTTGGCTACCTGCAGAGAATGCTGTAAGGTACCCGGGGCTTTATTAGCCAACTGACGCAACAGTGGCCGGTTCATATCAGACAATTCCACGAGAGAAATGGCTGAGGTGAAACCAAAAAAGCGCTCCAGCAATGGGATAAGCGGATAGGCCAGTAGCGTCATGAAGGCACTAATGCCCAGCCAGGAAAGCACGGATAAATCAATATCCTGATAGCTGCCTTCCTGAATGAGGGAAAGCCCCGTGTACCCCAGTAAGTAAACCACGAAAATGTACAGGATGGAGTAGAAAAAACGAGTCCAGTCGCGGGTGTCCACATCGCTTAAAAGCACGACGATGCCCGCCAGAATTTGCAGGAATGTAAATTCGTAGCCCAGAGAGGATAAAAAGCTCGCCAGCAGTATGACCACAAGGTGCGTGAATAAGGCCAGTTGCTCATCATAGAAATTCTTGATCACAATCGGCACGATACAAAACGGTATCATGTAGGTACTCAGCAAGGCGACCTGCTCCACCGCGTACACCAGATAGCTGAACGCTACCAGCCAGAGCATAATGAATACCAGTTTATTAAACCGGGAAAAAACGGCCTGGGCGTACAGGCGCACATAGAGCAAAAAGATGCCAATAATAAGGGTAGATAACAAGGCGTATCCTGCCAGGACGCCGGTATAAGATTGTTCCCCGGTAATCTCTTCCCGGTATTTGACTTTGAAGGATTTAAGTTTCAGGTAAATTTCTTCAGTGATATAGCCATTCTCGGTTACGATAAGCTCGCCCTTGGACACTCGCCCCCGGTAGAGGCCCACCTGGCTTAACTCTTCGGCCAGGAGGCGCTGACTAAGGGTGTCATTGTAGAAAATATTTGGAGCAATAGACGCCTCCAGCAACCCGTAGAGAAAATCCGATTCCGCTAGCTTACTATAAGGCAAAGACTCCGCCAGAGACGCCTCTGCTTCCGGTACGGTGGTCAGGTTTTCCAAAGTTTGTGGATGGGTGGTGTTACCTCTGAGCACATTCACTACAAAGTCCGCCGGTTTGTCTTTGTGTGCTTTATCCAGCTCTGCGATGCCTGCCTTGTACAAATCCTGCAGCAGGTTTTTGCCGTAGGTACGGTATTTATCCGGATTCCGTGTGACATCCGGGAACTGCTCCTCGTTGATTTCCTCCAGTTGTGCTGTAAACCGGTCCTCAAATCCTGAGATCTGCATGTCGGTTACGGAAGGCAGTTGCTCATAGTATGGAGAAAAGCTTTCCTTAATCCTTGCCCGCTCCGCTTCAATTTCCTGGTCCGGTTTGAGAATAGCGAAGTCAAAGGGTGCCCGAAGGTCCTCATAGCGCCAGCGCTGCCCCTTGTCAAATTCGTACTTGAACTTCACATTGTTCGGGAACAGGAAGCTGATGATGGCTACCACACCAGCCACCATAAGGTATTTGACTAATGTGGGGAGCCCTTCTATCGTCGTTTTCCATGCACTCATAGGGGTAAAGATACGGTTTTAGGGCTTATGAAGCTCGCCCTTGTTCAATGTAGGGCAACACACTCCGGTTACCCCTTTTTCCGCGGCGCCCACACCACCTCATCAATTCCTTTGGAGTAGCCAATAAAACGGGCCAGGATGAACAGGTAGTCCGACAGGCGGTTGAGGTACTGCATAACAACAGGCTCTACCCGGGACTCCTGAGACAAAGCTACCACGAGGCGCTCTGCCCGGCGGCAGACACAACGGGCGATGTGCGCACTCGAAACCGCAGGATGACCGCCCGGCAGGATGAAGTTTTTCAATTCAGGAAGGACTTCATCCATTTCATCCATGGCCTTTTCCAGGGCTTCAATATCGGTAGCCTGAATATCGGGCACGGGCATATCTTTATCCGGATCAGAAGCCAGGTTGGACCCAATGGTGAACAGGCGATCCTGAATATCTTTGAGCAATGTGCGGACAGCAGGCTCTGTAAACTGATCCCGGACCATACCAATTTGTGCATTCAGCTCATCAACAGTACCGTATGTTTCAATGCGGAGATGGCTCTTAGGCAGACGTTTACCACCAAAAAGACCTGTGGTACCGGCATCACCTGTTTTTGTATAGATTTTGAACCCCATAATTGGTTGTCGTTTTCATGGGTCAACAAGCAGCAGGAGCCGGAGGTTCTAAAAAAATATTATTCTTGGTTGTAGCGGTGGGTGGGATCGCTGGCTTTAACAATATTTTCGTTGCGCTGATCAACTTCTACTTCACCATCCCGAAGGCGGACCATACGATGGCAGTGCTCGGCAATATCGGGTTCGTGGGTCACCAGAATCACCGTATTGCCCATTTCATGAATGCGCTCGAAGATGCCCATAATCTCAATTGAGGTTTTCGTATCGAGGTTACCGGTAGGCTCATCTGCCAGGATAATGGACGGCTTGTTCACCAGCGCCCGGGCAATAGCGACACGCTGCCGCTGCCCGCCGGAGAGCTCATTAGGCTTATGGTCTACCCGGTCGCCCAATCCTACTTCAGTGAGGACCTCCCGGGCGCGGGCAAGACGGGCCGACTTGGACTGTCCGGCGTATACAAGGGGAAGGGCTACATTCTCTAAAGCCGATAAGCGCGGGAGCAGATTGAAAGTCTGAAAAACGAAGCCGATCTCCTTATTCCGAATTTCTGCAAGCTCATCATCGTCCATAGTGGACACATTGGTACTGTTGAGCCAGTATTCGCCGCTTGTAGGCGTATCGAGGCAGCCCAGCAAGTTCATCAGGGTGGACTTCCCTGAACCGGAAGGCCCCATTAAGGCCAGGTATTCATTGGCTTGGATATCCAGATCTACACCGCGCAGGGCATGGACCTTGGTGGTACCCATGGTATAGGTTTTGGTAAGTCCCTTAACGGCGATAATGGGTTGCATAAATTTTTATTTTTTTGAAGGTATCACTTTGGGTACCCGAAAATACTCGCTGTCCTGATCCGGTGAGTTCCGGAGAGCCTCAGCCCGGTCGGTTTGCCCGCGTACCACATCTTCCCGCAGGACATTTACGTCCTCATTGATGTAGGTCAGGGGCTCAACGCCTTCGGTATCCAGTTCTTCCAGCTTTTCGACCATCTCCAGGATCCGGTTCAAATCCTCCTGAATGGCCGTGCGCTCAGCAGTGGATAATTGCAAGCGAGCCAGTTGTTCCAGCTTCAATATTAAGGACTCGTCAATTTTCATGATAAAATATTAGATGTTTGGCGCTAAATCATCGGTAAACAACCATTTACCGTCGAAGGAGCGGATTGGCCCCGATTATTTCCGCTATCTTTTATATTTTCGCAGGAAATCCTGAAGAAAATGAGCGAAAACAGCGCGAAGTCGCCGCCAAATATAAAACATATTGCTATAGCGGGTAACATCGGAGCGGGCAAAACCACCCTTTCGGAAAGATTGGGCCACCACTTTGGCTGGGATGTCCACTACGAATCCGCCAACGACAATCCCTACCTGAGCGATTTTTACGAAGACATGCAGCGGTGGTCCTTCAACCTGCAGGTGTTTTTCCTTAATAACCGTTACCAGCAGGTCCTGAAAATCCTGTCTGGTGACCGCACCGTTGTACAGGACCGCACCATTTACGAAGATGCCTATATCTTTGCGCCCAACTTGCACGATATGGGGCTGATGTCTACCCGGGACTTCCAAAATTACTTTGATTTGTTCAAGACCATGTCTTCACAGATTCAGCCTCCAGACCTGCTGATTTACCTTAAAGCCAGCATTCCCACCCTTGTGGAGCATATTCAGGAGCGCGGCCGGGACTACGAAGGCAACATGAGCCTGGATTACCTCAAGCGGCTCAACGAGCGCTACGAAAACTGGATCAGCAGCTACAAAGAGGGAAGGCTCCTCGTCATCAACGCTGATCATATTGACTTTATGCGCAATCCGGAGGATATGGGCAATATTGTCAATCAGGTTAACGGAGAGCTGCACGGTTTATTCTAACCAATTGCTTACCTTTGCGGCCTTGTTAGATATTGGGCAGGCGGTGGTAATGCCGGTTGCCAGTTACGTTTACATTCAATCAAATACAGCATATGGCACTAAAGGCGGGTATCGTGGGGCTTCCCAATGTTGGAAAATCTACCCTGTTTAATGCGCTGACCTCAGCCAAAGCACTGGCAGCCAATTATCCATTCGCAACCAAAGACCCCAACGTGGGCGTCATCACTGTTCCTGACCCTCGCCTTGACAAACTGGCGGAACTGGTCAATCCACAAAAGGTACAGCCTACCACGATTGAGATTGTCGATATTGCCGGCCTGATCAAAGGGGCCAGTCAGGGAGAAGGTCTGGGCAATCAGTTCCTGGCTAATATCCGGGAAGTGGATGCGATTGTGCATGTGGTGCGCTGCTTTGATGAAGGCAACGTGGTTCATGTAGACGGTGATGTTGACCCCGTGCGCGACAAGGAAACGATTGACACCGAGCTGCTGCTCAAAGACATCGAGACTGTGGAGAAGCAGGTGGACCGCTTCAAGCGGCAGGCCAAGAGCAACAACAAGGAAGACGTGAAGAACCTGGAGATCAGCCAGAAAATACTGGCCCACCTGGAGGAAGAAAAACCAGCCCGGGCCATTGATCTGGACGAAGCCGGACACGCCCTGCTGAAGGAGATGTTCCTGCTTACAGCCAAGCCTATTCTTTACGTCTGTAATGTGGAAGAAGACGCTGTGAATGATGGCAATGCACATTCGGAGCGCTTCAAGGCTGCCGTAGCTGATGAGCCCGCAGAGGTCATTCTCGTTAGTGCGGCTATTGAAGCCGATATTGCTGAGCTGGAAACCAAAGAAGAGCGGCTGGAGTTTCTGAACGATATGGGACTGGACGAGCCGGGTGTTAACCGGGTCATTCGTGCCACCTATAAGCTGCTCAACCTTATCACCTACTTCACTGCCGGTGAGAAGGAAGTCCGCGCCTGGACCATTCAGGATGGCTGGAAAGCCCCACAGGCGGCAGGCGTCATCCACACCGATTTTGAAAAGGGCTTCATCCGGGCCGAGGTTATCAAGTACAACGACTACGTAAACCTGGGCTCAGAGCAGGCAGTCAAGGAAGCCGGCAAAATGTCGGTGGAAGGCAAAGAGTACGTGGTAACTGATGGCGATGTCATGCACTTCCGTTTCAACGTATAATGTCCGATTTACGATACTACATCATTAACAAGCCTTATGGGGTGCTCAGTCAGTTTACACGGGAGCACCCTGATCATCGCGTACTCGGGGACCTCTATGATTTCCCCGGAGATGTTTATCCGGCAGGGCGGCTTGATAAGGACAGCGAAGGTTTGCTCATCATCACCAATGACAAAGTACTGACCCACCGGCTGCTTGACCCCCAATTTGAGCACCCCCGCACTTACTGGGTGCAGGTAGAAGGTGTTCCGGACCGGGAAGCATTGTCTCAATTACGCAAGGGGGTTCCCATACGCATCAAAAAGCAAACTTACCAGACCCGGCCTGCCAGAGTAGAGCTTTTTACCTCCCCTCCTGCCCTCCCTGAACGCGACCCGCCCGTCCGCTTCCGCAAAACCGTGCCGGATAGCTGGCTGTCCATCCAACTGACTGAGGGTAAGAATCGTCAGGTGCGGCGGATGTGTGCGGCAGTCGGGTTTCCGGTACTGCGTCTTGTGCGTACAAGAATCCGAAACCTCAGCCTTGAAAAAATTAAGTTACCTGATGGAGGAGTCAAAGAAATGAGCAAAGCGGATATTTATCAACTTACAGGCGTGAAGCTTTAGTTTTCACCTATGGCTCCGGCACCAGTCTTTTGAGGATAGATGCCAAGGGTTTTTAAATCCTGTCGGACCCAAATCCCCCAAAGTAAAATCAGCAATGGCAACACTACGACCACGAGCGGGTTGTAGTAAAAAGCCTCCGAAAAGTCCAGATGCAAGGCATGCATAACAGCGCGGGTAAGGCCACAGGCGTAGCACTCCACGTCAAAAATCAAACGGGAGACACAAACTGACTGCCCCTCATCGAAGTAGTTGGCAGGAAGTATCCAAAGCAAAACAGGTAAGGCCAGCAGTAGTGCCAGCCTTACCTTTGCAAAGACTTTTCGCTTAGAGCGTTGGGTCATAAGCACTTCCATCTGCAGGGCCGAGATCACCCATTACAATACGAACGAGGTCAATCAGCGCCCAAATACCACAACCACCCAAAGTCAGCAACTGGATGATACCAATAGTGGTATAGCCGAGGTAGAAGCGGTGGATACCAATCCCTCCAACCAAAATAACCAGTAACAGTGCCACTAACTGGCTCTTAGGCTTGTCCTCATTGCCTTTACGCAGTTCTTTTTTAACAGCTTTTTGAGCCGCTTTAAGCGCGATAATTTCTTTGAGGTTAAGCTTTTCGCCTGTCTCCTGGCGGATTTTTCTGGGGGTCAGGTCCAGGAACTCATCAATAGTAAGGTTCTCCAAACCATCCATCTCAAGTCCGGCAGCTTCTGCAGAAGACTCGATCTTATCCTGGTCCGTCACTTTTACCACAAAAGCGTGGGCCGGTTGAACCGACAGGAACGCCACTACTAAGACGAGAATAGGTAAAACAAGCTTTTTCATAATTAAATAGGGTTAATTGAATGATTAAATGTTTTCAGGAGCACAAATATGACAGGACAAACCGTATCGGCTTGGCCATACTGTTTTCATTTTTTTACAAAGGAAGACCGGGAAGGTAGAAGTTGCTTAGACTTTGCGTCTGATTTTCGTCTAAAGTTTGCTCATTTGCAAATCAAATTTATGATTTGCCTTTTAATTATACAAATACCTTCTTATGATATTCTCAATCTGCCAAATTAACAGGAATGGGAAATTCATTGTTAGGAGAGTAGCCAGTTGATGGGGGTTTTACCTTGTTTCTCCAGGTAAGCATTTGCTTTTGAGAAATGTGCACTTCCAAAAAAGGCTCCACCTGCGAGCGGAGAAGGGTGTGCAGCTTCAAGGATCAGGTGTTTGTCCGCGTCAATCAGCGTTTTTTTCTTGCGGGCAAAACCACCCCACAGCATAAACACCAGCCCCTCGCGCTTTTCTGACAATTTACGGATAACCGCATCTGTAAAGTCCTGCCAGCCAATTTTCCGGTGAGCACCAGCTGTTTTATGCTCCACGGTCAGCATGGCATTTAAAAGGAATACGCCCTGCGCTGCCCATGCCGTCAGGTCGCCATGATTGGGCGGAGCAATGCCAAGATCGGACTGCAGTTCTTTGTAAATATTGCGAAGGGAAGGCGGCACCCGGACACCTTTAGGCACTGAGAACGACAGCCCCATGGCTTCCCCCGGGTTGTGGTAAGGGTCCTGACCAAGTATCACTACCTTGACCTTGTCGAAGGGGGTGGAGTTAAATGCGTTGAAAATAAGAGAGCCAGGCGGATAAATCTTTTTTCCGGCAGCCTTTTCCTTTTTTAGAAAGGTGGCAATGCTTTGGAAATAGGGCTGCTGGAATTCCTGGTCCAATACGGCTTTCCAGCTCTCTTCGATTTTTACCTGACTCATGTGCTTAGCGGATCATTGATTAGTGCTGTACGGAAGAGTATCCGTCTTTTCCGGTATAATTTCCGGTAGTGACCTGAATAAGTTTCTCCAGCGACTGTTCCAGCAATTGCCGCTTGGTCCAAAGCAGATCGTGCTTGCGCCCCTCCAGCAACTTAAACTCTAAAAAGGATGCATTCACCAGCCGCTCGCTGGCGAATATAGCATTTTCGGGATAGATAAGGTTATCCGCATCGCCATGCAGGATGATGGCTGCGCTTTTAATACGATCCCATAGCCCGGCCATGGAATCCAGTTGCATCTTATGGCTCAGCTTTTCCATGTTTGCCACGTGAATGGAGCCAGGCAATAGCCAGCGAAATGGCCAGTGCTTAGTGATATGGGTGAAAGTGAAGGTCTTTTCCTTACCAGGCATGAGAGATGCCGATTGCAACAGTATCCCATCAACAAGGTCAGGAAAATCCATCGCAATACGTGCCGCCACTGTACCGCCGTAACTTGAGCCATGCAGGATAACCGAGGGGTGTTGCCCCCGCTTTTCTCTGATCACTTCGGCGATCAGAGCCGCCTGTTTCTTTACTGATATTTCAGGCTTTCCGTAACCGGAATAACCATAGCCTGGCCGGTCAACTGCCATCAGCTTGGCTTTTGCCAAAAGGCTCGTGTCTTTTAGAAAAGTCCGCCAGAAAGAAGAAGAACTGGGCGCACCGTGAATAAAAACGACTAACGGCAGAGAATCCCGCCCTATTTCCAGATAGCGCAAATCACGGTCTTCGGTGGAAAGGGTACCAAATTCAGCCTGCAGGTTGAAAGGATTTTCAGCCAAAATTTTCTGATAGGTAGGCGTACTGATCCGCATTTCCATGAAGTCATATCCATAAATAAGGAGGAGGAGAAATGCGAAGGAAAAGTAGATTCTTTTCTTCTTGACAATTTTTTTCACGGGATGTCCAATTATAAGCTAATTGTATTTGATAAAGTTTTTTTCACTATTGATCTGACCTCTAATTGACCACTTTATCTTTATTTAATAGATTTACACCATTAAAGTAACATTCTAAGAAAAGTAATGTTTGAAAACACCCCACCTTCAACCTCCTCAATGACAAAAGAATGGGCTCCAAGTCTTGCCTTCAGGAGGTTTCAGGGTAAGCAATATGAGCTCAACCGTTTATATTGGACACAGGTGATCAGCCATGAAGCACTCGGGCAGGTACTGGAAATGAAAGACAAAGCAACCCAGACCCTCAATGCTCTCAATATGGATATTCCTGCAATGCGACACTTCCATACTGTGGAAGAAACCAAACAGTGGGCGCCAGAATACCTTAACCGGTCAAGGCTTCATTTACTGGTTATTTGTGCTGCTAATCTTGAAAGCTATCTAAAAGAAATAACGTTTTGGCATCTATACAGCAATGGGTATAAGAGCAAAAACGCGAAAAAGCTCGATGCCATAGGGAATGCTATTGGTCGGCCTATTTTGAGCAGATCTTCCTTGCCTGAACCTCTGAAATATGCACAATTGCTTTTTCATCTCGATTTTGGAACAAACCTGACCAAATGGCAGAGGTTTTATAAACTGCGGTGTGCAGCGGCACACAATGGCGGCATGGTTACTGCAAGGACTTTGAAAGACATCCCGGATCTCACCACTCCCCTTCATCATCCCATAGGATTAAGCTGGAAGGAGCTAAAAGACGCTCTTGCTTCTGCGGAACATATTGCAAAGGCCATTGATCAGAAGGCAACAGACAAGCGCCTTCGGCTCAATGAAGTGAAGCATGAACTTGATGAGCTTAAAAGCATTGACAACTTACCAGAAAAAGAACGCCTTTGGGAATTCATCCACCAAAACTACGGTTTAAAAGGATTGAAAAGGCAGGAAAAAGCAAATATAGAAGCTGAACTATACTAATTTTTTGTTTTATTTGCAGTCCAGAACCGGTCCCGTAGCTCAGTTGGATAGAGCGGCGGACTTCTAATCCGCAGGTCGTGGGTTCGAACCCTACCGGGATCACCAGAGAAAGCAGCAGCCTGTGCCCCAGAGGGGTGCAGGCTGTTGTATTTGGCAGCGGTGCAAAAACCTTTTGCGGGAGCGGACAAATGCAATA